>JBFELL010000094.1:0-11136 GCA_041552135.1 Gammaproteobacteria bacterium | reverse complement strand
GGTCCGCTCAGCGCAGTCTCGCTCGACTGGACGACTGTTGGCCTGGCATGAATTCTGAATCAGCGAGTTTGTCGTGAATTTCAGCTTTTTTGATCTGCTTTCCCGATACATCAACTGGGAATACGCCAACCCTGACACTGATGGCGACACAGTGATGGATACAATCGATAACTGCCCAAATGATCCGAATACAGACCAATCGGATGTGGACGGTGATTTACTGGGCGATGTCTGTGATCCGGATGCAGACAACGACGGTTTACTGAATACCGAAGAAGCTAACTATCAAACAAATCCGCTGGTTGATGATACTGATGTAGACGGCTTGCTGGATGGGGCTGAAGTTAATGTACATGGCACTGACCCAACAAGGCCCGATACTGACAGCGATGGTGTCTCTGATGGCGATGAAGTAAACATCTACAATATCGATCCGAACGTTTCAAACCTTGGTGATGTCGGCCCCAGGGGTAATCCGGATAATCAACTGAATGCAGCCGATATGGTAATTATGACGCAGTTAGTAACCGATGCAGTAACACCCACAGCATTGGAAACAACCCTGGCAGATATCAACAATGATAGCCAGATAAATGCTGGAGACTTGCTGCTACTGCAACAGGCCGTATTGAATGGGACAGCACCCTGACATGGGAAGAAACACTTATTTTGTGCGAGCCAATCCCAAGATAGCACGCATCTGTGAATGTCCGTAGTTGCGGCAAAGCGGAACTACAAGGCTGACTTGGGAACGGCAGGTTCCGGGTGGAAACAGACGTTTCCCGGTTGGGTGCTGGTAGGCAGCTTCCGACCCAAATGCGACATTTGCCGGATACCCGGGAGGACTGGAACGTCATGTAGTGAGATGTTTAATGGCGAGCTAATTTTCGATTGAAACAGGAGCAACCGATAAAGTAGCAATTAACTTCTATAGATTGTGCATTTGTTGTTATCCACCATATTCATAATCACCCAGAATAAGAATTGACACATCGTGCATTCCACTCAACTGTCTATACTCATATGGAACAAGATGTTCACCACACTTTTTAGGGTTTTCAGTTAGTCTGCAACACAGCTCAAAGTTTTGAAAACCCTTCTTGCTAGGAAGGTTAATTCCCGAAGCAGTTAGCTTCTATAAATACAATCACTCTGGGGGGGATAGTTTATGAACAAGTCAATACGATACTTCACACTATGTGTTGCAATACTAGCATTGATGTTCGGCAGTTTGAGCGTGCAGGCAAAGCCACCTATACCAAGGCCAGGTGATGTTTCACTGGGTGATTCGTGGCAAGCTGCACCCAATGATTTTGTATTCGGTAATCATATCGATACCCATATACAACTGAGGCTTGAGGAGGAAAACGGCCAGCCAGTATCTCTTCGGGGATCGTTCTATATCATCTTCACGGATGATCAAGGCATCTCTCTTGGCACAGATCCAGCTTCAGGTCTTCCAATTGCACGTCATCCTCGCGGCACGAGTGAGAATCATAATGAGACATGCGGTGTTTCTCCCAACATCGAGTGTCTCGTAGGCTGGCACATGGATGGAATACCGGGTGCAGCAAAATACCTTTATCACAGCGGTGTCAACGGCGATGATCACCCTGTGTGGATGGTGAATCGAGCTGAGGAGTCTAGTGCACCAGCACCCGGAATGGTCATTCCGCAACCAGGCTTCTACTCGCATTACCACTGGATCACAACAGCAAGTACAGATCCACGCGCGGCTAGTGTTCCCGCAGCATGCGATAAGAAAAACGCCGGTAAATTACAGGACGAGGCACCGACAGCCGTGGAAGAAGTGTGCCAAGGCTGGTTCTTGCAGGTACAAGCTGTGCGTGACTTCGCCTTCAAGCATGGTGGTGAAATTAGCCCCATCTACTCGGGTGAGGATCTCCGTAGCCACCTGAATATTGTGACTAACTATGATGAAACGCCAGTTGTTACGATCACAGAAACAAGAACAAGTGGCGGTCACTAGTCGAGTATTATACTGTCACTTATAACGGGGCTGGCATTCGCCGGCCCCGTTTTCAGGATCTGGATTATGGCAGGTTTTTGCCGTTCACGTTGTTACAGATTACCTGACGGGAACGGCACAATTGCGTGCCGGTTCAACCGATCAATGCAACATCGTGCCTTTCACAAAGACGGGTGTGATTTATCGTTTGGCGGGCTGGATCGAGGGGTCAATACGCTACCGCGAGGTGGCTGGCCGGGTTGCATGGCCGTCATTCTTTGGCAACCAGACGCTGAGCTGGTCCAGAGTGTCGGTCTTTACATAGTGATCCTGCAGCGCGTTGCGCACGCCTAGACTCCAGTTGCTGAACTCGCCCGGGCCAGCCGTGAGATCGTCAGCGCCGATCACGGCACCGATCCTGGCGTGGCGCAGATCGTCAAGGAAACCCTGCTCGTCGAACCGTCCCTGCTCGGTCAGGCGGGCAATAATGTGGGGGTCCAGGATGTAGGGTGCCCGGCCCTGGAGTATCTGGAACCCTGGCCGCATGGAGGCGACCGGACCCATGGCGGCAGCTTCCCAGTGAGTCAGCCAGTCTCGGTTGCGTGGCCAGTCCTCGGCGGTCTGGTGCAACCGCTGCAGCGATAGTGTTGCCAGTCCCAGGGAGATTGGACAGGCCACCAGCACCAGGGCCGTCAGCAGGCCACGGTGCCAGCGGGCGGGCTCGCGCAGCACGTCATCCAGGAGCGGCGCCAGTGCCAGCGCAGCGCACCAGCTGTACTCGATGAAATAGTTGCTATTGGCGCCGGGCTTGGCGACGGCGAGGCCGTGCAGTGCCAGCGACATCAGGCCATAGATGGCAATGGCCCGCCGGGCACCGGTTGCCCGCAGATTGGCCAGCATGACGGCGAGTGCCAGCCAGAACAACGGCTGCTGGCCAGCCTTTTGCCAGGCAACCAGCGCGCTGCCCGGTGAAAAACCGTTCAGGTTGGCCAGTACCGCGGCACTCCAGTAGCGACCGTCGGTCAGGCCGTTCAGCAGCAGGAGGATTGCCAGGCAAAGCCCGAGTGTGGCGAACAATAACACAGCGGCATCCCGCACACGCCGTGTGCCGAGCAGGACCAGCACGGCGGCGAGCAGCGGTGCCACCACGGCAGTCTGCTTGGTGTAGGCCGCTGCTGTCAGCAGCAGGACGGCCAGGGGCAGGCTGAAACGTCGTTCCGAGATAGCAGCCATGAAGCCGCTGGCAGCGAATGCCAGGGCCAGGGTGTCGGGACGGTTCTGCAGCAGGAAGCCCGCGGCAGGCTCAAGCGATAGCCAGCACAGCACGGCAAGGCAGGCAGCCGCGGTCGAAACCCTGAGGCGTTGACGCGCAACATGCAGTGCCAGTCCGATCAGGTAGACGGTCAGCAGCAGGTTCAGCACCCGCGCGGGCGTGAACGATGGTGCCGCGGTGTCCAGCAGCAGCCCGTAGATCGTGTAAAACACCGGGCCATACAGCGGCACGGAGTCGGGCGGCTGATCTGGGGGGGCGCCATACATCGGCACGCCGCCGGCACTCATCAGCTGGTGTCCCAGCGCCACGCCTTCCACGTAGTCAAAGCTGCCTCCCGTCACCAGGTAGAGGTATGCCGTGGTGGTGGCGAGCGTTGCCGCCCAGAGCCCCAGAACCCAGTAAGCCGCAGCAACCCAGGTGCTGCGGCCATGTGACCGGGTCCGCTGGACGGGACCGGTAGGGGTGGTTACTGGAAGGATGGGCATGAGATCAGGGAACCGCTAAAGGGCT
The DNA here is from genome assembly GCA_041552135.1 of Gammaproteobacteria bacterium. Lineage (GTDB taxonomy): Bacteria > Pseudomonadota > Gammaproteobacteria > UBA9214 > UBA9214 > SZUA-186. Next base: position 7,384 of record JBFELL010000094.1, on the reverse strand, counting down.
AAAGGGGACAGATTTATTTGGACGTTAGGCATCCTGGTGATTTGCTGTCGGCTGTTCCAAATAAATCTGTCCCCTTTAGAAAATAAATCTGTCCCCTTTAGCGTGTCTCCTTTGGCGGGTTCGGGCGCCGGGTTACCAGCGCCAGGTTGAGGGCAGCAGTTGCCGGATCTTGTCGACCACGGGGTTGCGGTACCACTTGGTGTTGCGGCTGCCGCGCGAGGTAACGAACTCGAGGAACTGCGGGTACGCCGCGCCGAGATCCTCTTCCTCCACCGGGATGCGCCAGTCCTCGGGCAGGATCATGGCGAAGGGGTAGCCGTTGGCATCCTTGAAGCTGCTTTCCCCGTCCTGGTTGTTGCGCGAGTAGGGCAGCACCGGCGGGTAGTCCGCGAGGTGGATCTCGTACTCGGTGTTGTAGACGTAGAGGTAGGGGTCGAACGGCGGTTCGCCCAGCTGCGCCAGGTCAAGCGCGGCATCCAGTGTGACTTCGAAGCTGAAGCGGTGGCCACGGATCAGCGACTGGTCGGCTGGGGAATTGACGAACTTGTTGCCGCCATCGGCCCAGCGGGTGCGCACGCTTTCGAAGGCCAGCACGTCGAGCTTGCCGCTGTTCACACTGAGCGCTGTCTGTGTATCCGGCGTCTGCGTATCCGGCAGGAACACGGACAGCTGGCCGGAGCCGCTGGCCGATGCCGGCAGGGGGATGCGCAGGTGCCAGTCGTGGTTATAGTCTGCACCGCGTGCAACCAGGTAACCCTCGCCGCCGATGGAGGTCATCATGCCGTCCTGGTCGAGGTTGACGTAGACGCGGTAGCCGACGACCAGGTCGTTGAAATCATAGTCGCCGCGGATCGGGAACAGGTCCTCGTAGGCGGCAAGGTAGAACTCGCTCTGCGACGGGTAGTAGACCCGGCTGGTGCCGCTCTCGGTGGCCACGGTCTCGGCCGGCAGCACCAGCGGGGCCTCGGCCTGGCCGGCCTCGAGAGCATCCAGCAGCACGGCGTCCTCGCGGGTGATCAGGGCAACGTCCTCGAAGCCGTTGCTGTAGTCGTAGAAGGCCTCCGGGTCGCCCAGCTGGACGTTGGTGTCGAGCAGGGTGACATACAGGCGCGCGGCGCTGGCCCCGCTCACATCGTCCGGCACATTGAATGTCAGGGTCGAGTCAAACGAGGAGTTGTAGAGGTCGGAGTCCGTGTTCGACGTGATGCGGTTGGAGCCGGAGTCGCCGATCAGCGACTGGTAGAGCGAGCGCGTGGTCTGGCCCTTGCGTGCCAGCAGGGTGCGCGTGGTCGTGGAGTAGTCGGTATACGTGCGCACCGTGCCGCCGATGGTGATCTCCAGGCGGGCGGTATCGATGGTCACGGCCTGGGATGATGCCTTCTCGGAGCCGTCGGCTGCCTCGTTGACATCCACGGCGAAGACGATTGTGCCGTCGTTGTCCTGCCGGAAGGCCTCGAGCGTAGGCCCGTCGATGATGCGCCCGGTGGTGGACGGATTGAAAACGTCGATATTGCCGTCGCCATTGGACTTGATGACATCCGTCAGTCGCGAGGACTCGAGCGCCTGGGCATGGCCGCAGCCGAGGCAAAGCAGTAGCGCTAATGGCCTGGTTGTCCTGAGGGCGGCGGTGTGCAGGGTTTTCAGTGTTAAGTTGTTCATAACGTGATCTCGCCAAACAGGGTGTCGTCAAGGGGTGAAAAGATTTCGTAGCACAGCGCCACGGTGTCGAGCGGCAGGTCGACCAGCAGATCAAGCGCCTGGTCGGGATTGACCTGGCCGAGGAACAGCAGCTGGTCGTCACTGCTGGCGTTGCCGCTGCAGCTCGAGTTGCCGTCGCTGCGTGTCAGCTTCAGGAATACGGGGCTGCCGGCGAACGTCACGTTCTCGCGGGTGAGGATCTGCGACACGCTCAACTGCAGCCCGGTTGCCGAGAAGTTCTCGAAGCTGGCGCGGCCGGTTACCGTGTTCTCGTTGAGCAGGGTAGAGGCGTTGGCGTTGACATCGCCGGCTGCAGCGGCATCGCCCCCGCCACCGCCGCCACCGCCGCCGCCACCACCGCCACCACCGCCACCGCCACAGCCGGTGAGGCCAAGCGCGGCGGCTAACAGCAGCGCCAGTGTCGTGTGGCCTGTTAGCCAGGTGCGGGGGTGTCTGTCTGAAATGATCGGCCTCACGGCGTGTTCTCCTTCGTTTGCATGTCGTAACAGTCAGTGAGCAAGAAGGATGCCAACCTGTAAAACCGCTTGCGTCAGGCCTTTATCGCCATGGCCTGGCGCAATTTGCGCGTGACCGCGCGCGGCGCGCTGCAAAATGCGAATCAAACGACGAGCAGGGTGCGACGATCAGTCGCGGAGTGTTTCGGCGTGTTGGGAGCGCAGCAGGCCAAAGGCGACGGCGGTGCGTGCGACCTCGGCCACGGTCGGTTCGGACATGGGCGGCAGGTAGTGCGAGTCGGTGTAGCGCCGCAGAACCGGGTAGCCGTCGTTTTCGCCATCGGGTTGCGGTGTCACCGCGGCAGGGTAGTAGGCGTCATTGACCGTGCGCGTGGAGGCCCACAGCGCGGGCAGGTGGGCATGCGGACCGTTGACCGGGATGCCGGGCAGCGGGGCGTCGATGCCGTCATGCTGGGAGAGCTTCGACAGCGGGAAACGGGGCGAGCGCGTGCCGATGCCCGTGATATAGCTGATCGACTGCGGGTTGGCGCCGAGCTGGGGGTGTGGTGTCTGCCAGGCCCATTCCAGGTAGTGCGGCCGGCCACTCAGGTGCCAGGCCTGGAACAGGGTCAGGGTGGCCCGGCTGGAATGGGCGAACGAGCCCCAGCCCAGGAAACCCCGGTGCTGGTGCACGGGCGCGAGATAGGGGTGTTCCTGCATCTTGCGTATGCGCCAGTCCGCCGCGGCCAGGAAGATGTCCCGTGCCCGCTTGAGCAGCGCCTCGTCGCGGCCGCGCCAGGGTGCCATGAGGTAGGCCCAGTGGGCCGCCATGCCCTGGTCCTTGAAGGAGACCACGCCGGTGGGATCGATGTTCACCTCCTCCACCAGTTCCCGATAGGTGTCGTGGTATTCGCGCTCGCCCGTGCTGCGGTAGAGCTCGGCGGCGGCCCAGAGGATGTTGTCCTGTGCCGACGGGTCCGGGTATTCACCCGCGTTGATACCCGGCGGGTTGCGGTAGCGTTCGCCTTCCGCCGGCCATTGCGGGTGTGTCTGCAGGAACTGCCAGGCCTGCCGCGCGGCCGCCAGCACGGTCGCGGCGCGTTTCGGGCGCGCAGCCGCCAGCAGGCGGGCATTGATCGCCGCCATGGCGGCAAAGGCAGCGGTTGCGTGGGTGGTCTTTTCGGCGACGAGTCGATCGTCATCGACCTGCTGGGGCATGCCGCCGTCCCAGGTTGGGCTGGCGACGCGGAAGTAGACGCCGCCGTCGGCGGGGTCCTGCATGTCGAGCGCCCAGTCCATGCCCCACTCGAGCTCATCGAGCAGGTCCGCCAGGCCGTTACCGCTTTCCGGTATGTTCAGGTCGCCGTCGCGAAATCGCTGCGGTGCGATGTCCAGCGCCGCCCCGATGACATACCACACCGGCGCGGCATTCGGAATGTACTGGCCGTAGTCGCCGGCATCGAACCAGCCGCCGCTGACAGGATGACGGCCGTTGGCCGACTCGCCGCGGCCCAGCGGACTCCCGGCAACAGCCGGGTGGTAGATGGCGTCGTGACGGGCGGGAATGCCGCCCGGGCGTTCGTGGCCGGGTGCCGCCCACGGCGCGCGGATGGCCGTCGAGTTGCGGTGATGGTAGAAGTGCCGCGCGACGCTCCGGTAGACCGGGTCATAGACATCCGGGGCAATGCGGAAGCTGTCCGAGCGGCCAAGGCCCGGCACCTCGAGCCGGTAACGGCCGCTCGTCTGCAGCGCCGTGAAATCGGCCGTGTAGACATCGTTGCCGCTCCATGGATCCGCGGTGGCCCGCAATGCCAGCGTGCCTTCCAGCACCGGCTTGCCCGTGTCGGCCTCGAGCAGGCGAAAGTGCCCGGCATCCACCGGCAGCGGGCCGGCGGTGCCCAGCCAGTTGCCGACAAAGGCCTGCTTGCGTGCGGCCGGTGCGTAACCGACCTGGTTGAGCTGGATCGAGCCGGTGTTCGCCTCCGGCTGCCAACTGACCGGCAGTCCGTGCAGTCCCGCGGCCGGGGCATCCAGCCGGTAGGTCAGTCCCGCGCGCAGGGGCTGGGTGAACAGCAGGTGCAGCCGCGTCTGCGTGATGGCGGTGCGGTCGTCACTGTGACCGGTGGCCTGGCGGTCGAGGCCGAGGCGCAGTGCCGGTTGCGGTTCCCGGTACGCGGGGTCCTGATCGCTCTGCAGGCGGAAGTCGGCGGCGGATAGCGTGTTGCGTCGAGGGTCAAGCCCCGGCAGCAGCAGGGTGAGTGCGCGGTGGGAGCGCAACTGCACTGCCGGGGGGCTGCCGCTGGCGCGGGTTGCCTTTGCCGGCGTCAGGGCGGTGATGCCGTTGCCGGCCGCGATGCCCTTCTCCTGCAGCCCCGATACGGCGGCTGCGGTCAGGACCAGTGCGAGGCAGGCAGCCAGCCAGGGCGCGAGCGACGTGTGCCTGCGCCTGTAGAGTCGGGCTACCATGCCGGCAGTACACTGCGGACTAGTTCGTCCCGCTGAGGATCAGGCCGACCTGCAGTGCCTGGATGGTCGGCAGGATCTTGTCGATGGTGCGGGAGTAGCGTGTCAGCGTGGTGGGCGGTACATAGACAACGTCACCCGGTTCCAGTTGCACGTCCTGGGCCTGGCCGTTAATGACATCCTCGAAATTGGCCACGATCACGGTCGGGTTGTGCAGCGCCCCGCGCACGATGTGGATGCGCGAGAGGTCCGCGTCGTTGGTGAAGCCCTCGGCCAGGGCCAGGGTGCGCGACATGGGCATGCTCTCGCGGAAGGCGAACAGCGCCGGGGCCCTGACCTCGCCGAGTATGTAGACTTCCTTGGACAGCCCGGAGGGGATGTGGATGTAGTCACCGGGCTGCAGTTCGATATCGAAGCGCATGTCGCCGTGGCGGATCAGGCGCACGAAGTCCACCGGCATGACCTGGCCGTCGCGCGCCAGGAAGGCGTGCGTGAGGTCGGCCAGCTCCACGGAACTGGCGCGGAACTGGCCCTTGGTCAGGCCGCCGGCCTTGGCAATGGCGCCGGTGATGCTGACCTCGGTTGTCAGCGGGTAGACGCCCGGGTTAACCACTTCGCCGTACAGGGTGTAGTCCAGGCTGTTGAATTCGCGCACGACGATCGAGACCTTCGGCTCGAGCACATACTGCAGCAGGCGTTCGCGAATCTCGTCGGTGATGGCCTCGACATTTCGACCGTCGACCTGAACGTCGCCGATCAGCGGGAAGGCGATCATGCCGTCCGGTCGCACCGGTACCGAGTCGAGTGTCAGATCCGATTCGTCGTAGACCGAGATCGACAGGACATCGCCCTTGCCGAGCTGGAAGCTGGCCGTGTTGTCGGCCAGTGCCTGCTCGAGATCGGCCAGCTGCTCCTCGACGCTCTTCTGCCGGTTGAGCGCCTCCGGTCCCTCGCCGGCATCACCCCCGTTTCCCAGGGTCGCCGGCGGGTTGGGCGGCAGCAGGTCGCTGTCAACCGGCAGCGGCGGGGTGCTCGCGCAGCCGCCGAGCAGCAGCACGGCCAGGACAAGGCCGGCAAGCGAGTCAGGCATTCTGCAGGGCGTCGGGGTTTGCATGGTGTTTTTCCTCGGGATTCATCTTGCCGGCGGTGCGTTGCCGGGCGGCAGGCTGTTTCTGTTCCAGGTAATGCTCGGGCACGTCAACCACCAGGGTGCCCAGGATGTCGATATGGCGCCTGTTCAGCAGTTCGACCAGCTGGCGGGTCTCGGCGCGGCGACTCCAGCCGCTGCGCAGCACCAGCACGACATTGCCGACTGCTGCCGCCGCCTCCAGCGAGGTCTCATGCCCCTGCAGCGCAGGCAGATCGTAGACGACCCGGCCGCGGAACTGGCGCAGGCTGTCGATGAATTTCGTCATGCGCCTGCCGCCGAGCATCAGCGGGACTGACTGGCCTTCACCGGGCTGGCCGGGGCCGAGGCAGTGCAGTGTGTCGAGGTCGGTCTTCTGCAGGGCGGCCTTCAGGGTCGCGGAGCCGTCCAGTACCTGCAGCAGGCCGTGGGGACCACCGGCCGCGGCGCAGGCCTCCTGCGGACGCCGGCCGGCGTCCGGGCCGGCATCGGCGTCAACCAGCAGGCTCGGGCGTTCCTTCAGCGCCAGCGTGCGGGCCAGGTTGGCGGCGACCAGTGAACGGCCGGCACCGCGCTCTGCGCTGACCACCGCGATGGACTGCAGCTGTTCCGCGTCGTGCCGGGCCTCGAGGTTGTTGACGAAATGCCGAAAGGTCATGACGACGGGGGAGGCGACCTGCTCGGGGGTGACCTGCAGCGCGGCGCTGGCCGGCAGTCGCGGCCACTCGCTGCACACCTCGGCGCCCGACAGGTCGGTGCCGTCGCGGCGTGTGCGCACCCGCGGGTCGAAGAATTCCAGCAGCAGGGCAACCAGCAGGCCCAGACCGGTGCCGACGACCGCACCGCCGACCACGATCAGCTTGCGGCCGGAGGGCTGGCGCTCCTCGGGCGGCGTGGCGCGCTCCAGCACATCGAAGGCTGGCTCGGCGCGCAGCATCTGCAGCCGCGCCTCGTCGACGCGGTGCGTCAGGCTGAATTCCAGGCTCTCGGAGGCCTCCTGGCGCAGCTTCAGGCGCACGAACTCTTTTTCCTTGCTGCTGAGGAAGGCCAGCTTCTCCTGGGTGGCGGCGATGGTCTTCTGCAGGGCGGCGGTGCGGTTCTCGGTCACCTTCAGGGTGTCTCGCAGTTCGTGCAGGCGCAGGTCCAGGTTCTGGCGGTGCTCGTTCGGCGAGTAGGTGTTTTCCGGTACCGACTCGTCGTTGCTGTCGGCGATCATGCGGGTCAGCACGTCGACCTTCTTCTGCAGCTTGGCGACCTTCGGGTTGTCCGCGGTGTAGCGGCTGCGGGCTTCCTGCAGTTCCCACTCGTAGTCGGCCAGGCGCTGCTTCAGCGGGCTGCGGTAGATGGTCGACTTGATGACCATGTCCGGTTGCTCGGCAATGACGGCCTCGAGCCGTTCGATGGCGTACCGCAGGGCGTCGATCTCGGCCTGCTGTGTCTGGTAATCGCCCTCCAGGCGCGCCAGTTCACCCAGGCGCGCCTCGGTCTCGGCGTCAAAGTCCGAGAGCTTGTTTTCCTGCTGGAAGGCCAGCATCTGCTCATCGATCAGCCGGCGTTCAGCGCGCGCCTCCTCGAGCCGCTCCTGGAAATAGTCGTAGGTCTCTTCGGCATCGGCGCGGCGCATGTCGCTGCTCTTCTCGAG
>JBFELL010000093.1:0-11315 GCA_041552135.1 Gammaproteobacteria bacterium | reverse complement strand
CGGGAGAAGGCCAGGATGAGGGGATATGAATCAGGAAGAGGCGCTTTATATGATCCCCTCTCCCTGAGGGAGAGGGGGTTAATCGGCCGAATGGCCGATCCATCCGGCTTTCAGCCGTAACCCGAAGCCACCGGCTTTGGCCGGTGGAGTGTTCACAGAGCAGAAACAGATCCGGTCGGGTTGGCCCAAAGGGCGTAACCCGACCTGCGCTACAGGCGAGATTGATTTTTAGCCTTCTTTACCTTGCGTCCTCTGCGGTGAACAGATTATTCCGGCAAAAGGTGTTCACCGCGCATCAGGTCCTGCAGGGTTTCGCGGTCGCGGATGACGTGAAAGCTGTCACCGTCCACCATGACCTCGGCGGCGCGCGGTCGCGAGTTGTAGTTGGAGCTCATGGTGAAGCCGTAGGCGCCGGCCGAGCGCACGGCCAGCAGGTCGCCCTCGGCGAGGGCAAGCTCCCTGTCCTTGCCGAGAAAATCACCGGTCTCGCAGACCGGCCCGACGATGTCGTAGCACGCGGCCGGTATGTCCGTGCGGGGCTGCACCGGGATGATGTCATGCCAGGCTGCATACAGCGCCGGTCGCTGCAGGTCGTTCATGGCAGCATCGACAATGGCGAAATGCCTGGCCGGTGTCTGCTTGAGGTATTCCACGCGGGTCAGCAGGATGCCGGCGTTCCCGGCGATGGCGCGTCCCGGCTCGAGCAGGATTTCCAGCGTGCTCTCGCCGAGCCGCTCAAGCAGTGCCCTGGCGTAGGCGTCCGGCAGCGGCGGGTTGTCGGCATCGCGGTAGCGGATGCCCAGGCCGCCACCGAGATCGATATGCCTGAGTGAAATACCGGTGTCCGCGAGGCGGTCAATGAGGGCGAGTACCCGGTCCAGGGCATCGACAAACGGTGCGGTCTCGGTCAGCTGCGAACCGATGTGACAGTCGATACCGACGACCTCGAGGTGCGGCAGGTCGGCGGCGCGCCGGTAGGCGTCCAGGGCAAGTTCGACATCGATGCCGAACTTGTTCTCGCTCAGCCCGGTCGAGATGTAGGGATGGGTGCCGGCATCGACATCGGGATTGACGCGCAGGGAGACAGGCGCCGTCATGCCGGCCCCGCCGGCCACGGCGTTCAGGTGTTGCAGTTCCGCGATAGACTCGACGTTGAAACAGCGGATACCGGCCTCCAGCGCCCGGTGCATTTCATCGGCGCGCTTGCCGACGCCGGAGAACACCACCCTGCCGGGGTCGCCGCCTGCCAGCAGCACGCGTTCCAGTTCTCCGACCGAGACGATGTCAAAGCCCGAGCCGAGTCGGGCCAGCAGCTGCAGCACGGCAAGGCTGGAGTTGGCCTTGACCGCGTAGCAGATCAGATGCGGCTGTCCGGCCAGCGTTTCGTCAAACACGCGCCAGTGCCGCTCCAGTGTGGCGCGCGAGTACACATAGCACGGCGTGCCGGTTTGCACGGCAAGTTCGCCGAGGTCGATGTCCTCGGCGTGCAGGTGGTTGTCGCGGTAGGTGAAAAAGTCCATGCGCCTTACCGTGTCTCCTGCCCGTGCTCCTCCGGCAGGTACAGGGGGCCTTTCTGGCCGCAGCCGCAGAGGCCGGCAAGGCACAGCAACAGGGCCAGGCAGAGCACACGAACCGGGATTCGGTCAGGCATGGGGATCTCCGTTAATTCAGCCGCAAGTATACGGTCTGCTAACGTCAAACCCAATGCCGGGTGCGATTTGCGGCATACTGTGTTGCATGGAAACGAACACGATCGATGCCCTGGAGATCAACCCGGCCTCGGCGCCGCAGGCCAGCATTATCTGGCTGCATGGACTGGGCGCGGATGGTAACGACTTCGCGCCGCTCATCCCGCAGCTCGACATCGTTGATTCACTGGCCGTACGGGTCGTATTGCCGCATGCGCCGAGACGTGCAGTGACCATTAACAACGGCATGCTCATGCGTGCCTGGTACGACATCAGCGCGACCGATTTCAGGGCAATCGAGGACGGGCCGGGCATCCGCGACTCCGCACGGCTGCTGGAAGCGCTTGTCCGCCGCGAGGCCGAACACGGCGTGCCGGCCGAACGTATCCTGCTGGCCGGTTTCTCGCAGGGTGGTGCCGTGGTGCTGCATACCGGCCTGCGCTACCCGCAGCGACTGGCCGGTATCCTGGTCCTTTCGGCCTATCTGCCGCTGGCGGCGTCACTGCCGGCGGAACGCTCCCCTGTAAACAGCGATATCCCGATCATGCTGGCGCACGGACAGCAGGACCCCGTCGTGCCCATGCCGTGGGCGTCGAGGTCGCGCGATTACCTGGAGCAGCAGGGCTACGCGGTTGACTGGCATGACTACCCGATGCCGCACGCCGTGTGTCCGGAGGAAATCGGGGACATTCGCGACTGGATCGTGAAGGTCCTGGCTGGCCGGCGTTGAGGTCTGCAAGAAGAATGTCACCGTGAAGCTGCACGGGACGCAAAGACGGCAAATGCCGAAAACCGCCTCACTTCGCCTGCGCCGGGATGGGACGGTTTCCTTCGCAGGCTGGTTGCGGTGTGAAGTGCCTGGTGTGTGAATTCAGATTGCTGTCAGCCTAGACAGCAATTGCCGTACCGCTCTGGTTGTTGCGGGCCTCGGCCAGTGCACCTTCGGCGCGTTCCAGGATCTCTGCGGCGTCATCGTTTTTCTGGCACTCGGTCACGCCGTAGCAGGCGCCTATGGGCGTATCGCGGTCTTCACTGATGCGCTTCAGGTGGGCGGTCAGCTTGTCCACCAGCAGCAGTGCAGAGTCCCGGGTGGTCTCCTGCAGGATGAGGATAAACTCTCCGCCGTGGTTGCAGCCGACCAGGTCGGCCCAGCGAGTCTGGTCCTTCAGCAGGTAGCTCACCTGCACACTCGCCTTGTCGATCGTGCTGCCGGCGTCGAGTCCCATGGCCACGACCGATAGCGGGCTGTTGTAGCGCCGGCTGCGCGCGACCAGGGGCTCCAGCGATATCAGGATGCCGCGCCGGTTGAGCAGACTGGTGAGTGTGGCATCGTGCAGCGACAGGTCCTGCAGTTCCTCGGAACAGACGTCGCGCTCCTGCTTGATACGCAGCTTCTCCGTGACGTCCTGGTAAAAGCGTGCTGTGCAGTCCTCCAGGGTGACGGTTTCGACAGCCAGCCAGCGTTCGTCGCCATCCGGCATGATCCAGCTGATGACAGTGCCCTGCCCCAGCAGGGGTGCCAGCAGCTCGTGACCGGGTGCCTCTGCGCTCTCGCCGAGCAGGCTGGCAAAAGCGGCGTTCCAGGCCTGCACGCGGCCGTCGGTCGAAAGCAGCAGGGTTGCCAGCGGACTGGCGTCGATCAGTGCTGTTGCCTGTTCGCGGGATAATTTGTTCAACATGTCATGCACACCCTGTCAGTTGATTCTGCGCCGGCATGGCGCTCAGGCCACACCCTGGCTTGAGTCCCGACGTTCCGCCAGCCGTGCCCGGGCATCCGCAAGGGCGGCCCTGACCTGTTCGGGCGCGGTGCCGCCGGTATGGTTGCGTGCGGCCACCGAGCCTTCCAGGGAGAGTACCGAAAAGACGTCGGCCTCGATGGCCGGGGAGAAGACCTGCAGATCGTCGAGCGACATCTCCGCCAGGTCCTTGCCCTGTTCGACACCGGCACGCACCGCGCGCCCGACGATCTCGTGCGCGTCGCGAAAGGCCACACCCTTGCGCACCAGGTAGTCCGCCAGGTCGGTGGCAGTGGAAAAGCCCTGTCTTGCAGCGGCCTGCATGCGATCGCGGTGGACGTTCAGTGCCGGCATCATGTCGGCAAAGGCGCGGAGTGAATCCTTCAGTGTGTCGACACTGTCGAACAGCGGTTCCTTGTCTTCCTGGTTGTCCTTGTTGTAGGCCAGTGGCTGGCCCTTCATGAGGGTGAGCAGGCTGAACAGGTGGCCGAATACCCGGCCGCTCTTGCCCCTGACCAGCTCCGGGACGTCCGGGTTTTTCTTCTGCGGCATGATGCTGGAGCCGGTGCAGAAGCGGTCCGGCAGTTCAATAAAGTCGAATTGTGCCGATGACCAGAGTATCAGCTCCTCCGAAAACCGTGACAGATGCATCATCACCAGGGCAGCCACGCTGCAGAACTCGATAACGAAGTCCCGGTCGCTGACGGCGTCCAGGGAATTGGCCGCCGGCCGCTCGAAGCCGAGCAGCCGCGCCGTGCAGGCCCGGTCAACGGGGAAGCTGGTGCCCGCCAGTGCCGCGGCGCCCAGCGGCATGACATTGACCCGCCGCCGGCAGTCCTGCAGCCGCTGGTGGTCGCGTTCCAGCATCTCGGTCCAGGCCAGCAGGTGGTGGCCGAAGGTGACCGGCATGGCGACCTGCAGGTGGGTGAATCCGGGCATGATGGTGCCGGCCTCGCGGCCGGCCAGTGCCAGCAGGGCGTCCTGCAGGCGGTCGATCCCGCTACAGACGGCGTCGATTTCCTCGCGCAGGTAGAGCCGCAGGTCGGTGGCGACCTGGTCGTTGCGCGAACGTGCGGTATGCAGTTTCTTGCCGGTCTCGCCGATGCGCTCGATCAGCCGCGCCTCGATGTTCATGTGAATGTCCTCCAGGGCCACCGACCAGGCGAAGTCACCGCGCTCGATGTCTGCCAGGATGCCTTCCAGACCCTCGACAATCCGTCGGCATTCCGTGTCGCTGATGATGCCGACGCTCTCCAGCATGCGCGCATGGGCAATCGAGCCGGCGATATCGTGGCGGTAGAGCCGGTGGTCGAAGCCGATCGAGGCGGTGAATGCCTCGACGAAGGCGTCGGTCGATTCGGTGAAGCGACCGCCCCAGGGTTTTTCCGATGAATTGTTGTCCGTCATGCGGCCAGCCCGTTAGACAATGTTGGCGGAGTATAACCAATCCGCTGGTCCGAATCCTGTGCCGGCCGGCCAGGGCGCGGCGTTTGCCGGACTTGCATGTTGCCCGATGAATAAACAAACTGCCGACATGAGCGCCGTGACCACACCTGCCGCCGGCAAGCCGGAACAGGTGGAACAGTTCTTTCTGCCGAGCTTCTGTGATGTCCGGCTGGTATTTGCCGTGGTGGTCATCACCGAACTGCTGGCCTTCGTGCTGGCCCTGGTGAGCCCCGGTATCCTCGACAACCCCTGGGAGAACCTTGGCCTGCTGTCGCTGTTCATGCAGTGGATCGCCCTGACCAGCGCCGCGGTGCTGTGCGGTACCCGCAGCTACCTGGCCCGCCTGGGCAACACCGCCGCCGGGATCCTCAGCTACCTGCTGGTGCTGCTGGTGACGGCGGCGGTCTCCGAGATGGCCTTCTGGCTGCTGGTCAGTTCCCAGGCGTTCACTGCCATCAACAGTGGCCAGCATCTGCAGTTCCTGCTGCGCAGCCTCACCATCAGTACCGTGATCGCGGCCGTCGTGCTGCGCTACCTGTTTATCCAGCACCAGTGGCGCCAGCAGCTGCAGGCCGAGGCGCGTGCCCGCATCCAGGCGCTGCAGGCGCGCATCCGGCCGCACTTTCTGTTCAACAGCATGAATACCATTGCCGCGCTGACCCGGTCACGGCCGGAGACGGCGGAAGGGGCTATCCAGGACCTTGCCGACCTGTTCCGTGCGTCCCTGAACCACACGCATGAGCGCACGACCCTGGCAGAGGAACTGACCCTGGCAAGGCGCTACCTGAATATCGAGGCCCTGCGCCTTGGCGAGCGCCTGCAGGTCGAGTGGGACATGGACAGTGTGCCGCCGGATACCCGGGTGCCGCCGCTGATCCTGCAGCCACTGCTGGAGAACGCCATTTACCATGGTATCGAGCCGCTGCCGGACGGCGGCCTGATCCGGGTGACGGGTGCCGTGGATCGCGGCATGGTGGAAATCGCCATCAGCAATCCGGTGCCCGTGCAGGACGGCGGCGGTCACGAGGGTAACCGGATCGCGCAGGAGAACATCCGCCAGCGTCTGGGTCTGGCGTTCGGCACCCGGGCCGGCCTGGAGGTTACACGCACCGGTGAGGAGTACCGGGTCCGCCTCCGTTTTCCGGAGACGCAGCCGTCATGAAAGTACTGGTCGTGGATGACGAGGCACCGGCGCGCGAGCGTCTCCGGGGCATGCTGGGTGACATCGAAGACTGCGATGTCTGTGGCGAGGCGGCCAACGGCGAGGAGGCGCTGGCCGTGGCCGCGGCGCGGCAACCGGATGTCATGCTGATGGATATCCGCATGCCGGGCATGGATGGCATGGAGGCGGCGCGCCACCTGCTGGTGCTGGAGCAGCCACCGGCGATCATTTTCACAACGGCCTACAGCGACTATGCGCTGGATGCCTTCGAGACACACGCCGTGGACTACCTGCTCAAGCCGGTGCGCCAGGAGCGCCTGCGAGAGGCACTGGAAAATGCCCGCCGCCTGACGCGTGCGCAGGCGAGTGCACTGCATCAGGCCGGCGAGCCCGGCCGCGCGCGCAGCCGCCTGTGCGTGCGCCAGCACGGCAACCTGCAGCTGATACCGGTCGGTGATATCCGCTATTTCCAGGCCGACCAGAAGTACGTTACCGTGCGTACCGCCGAGGGCTCGGTGCTGATCGAGGAGACCCTGAAGTCACTGGAAGAGGAATTTGCCGGACAGCTGATTCGCATCCACCGCAATGCCCTGGTTGCCGTGCGCCACCTCTGTGGCCTGGCGAAGGCCCCGGACGGGCATTTCAGCGTACAGCTTCGGGGTATCGACGAGTGCCTCGAGGTCAGCCGGCGCCACATCGCCGGGGTGCGCCAGCGCATCAAGTCGTTGCAGGATTGAATCTCGCCGGGCTGGTCTTGCCGGGGCGGCGCAGGACCAGTCGGCATGCCTCGCGCCCGGCTGCCAGTGCCGGTTCGCGGATATGCAGCAGGGCGGTGTCGATGCACTGGTCCAGGTAGCCGCCGTACATCTCGATGGTGTTGATGCCGACCATGCGTTCCGCCAGCTGCTGGCCCGCGTGGTCGACGAACAGGATGGTGGGCGTGACGTAGACGCCGTAACGGTGCGCGAAGTCCCCGACCGACAGGCGCTGACCGGTGAAATCGGTCAGGCTGGAACCGTTGTCCAGCACCAGCTTGCGGATCAGGATCCTGTCGGTGTACTCGCCGCTCAGCAGCATGGGACGGATGAACTCCTCCTCGAGCTCGTCGCAATGGGGGCAGGAGATGGCACCGAACACCAGCATGACCGGCAGCCGCCGGTCGCGTGCCGTCTGCCCGTCCTGCTGCAGGTCCCCGGCCACGGGGATGTCCACTTGCGCCTGGAGCGCGGCCGCGGCCAGCAAGAATAATCCACATCCCAAAAGTACCGGCTTGTATAATCGCTGCATACGCTATTAATCCGAAAGTTCATTGCCGATGTCAACCGAACCGTTTCGTATCGCGACCCGCAAGAGCCCGCTGGCGCTGTGGCAGGCCGGGCACGTTCGCGCCCGCCTGCAGGCGGCACACCCGGGGCTGGCCGTCGAGCTGGTCACCATGAGCACGAAGGGTGACCGTGTGCTGGACAGCCCGCTGGCGAAAATCGGCGGCAAGGGCCTGTTCGTCAAGGAACTGGAACAGGGCCTGCTGGCCGGAGATGCCGACATCGCCGTGCACTCCATGAAGGACGTCCCGGTCGAGTTTCCCGTCGGCCTTGGCATCGGTGCCATCCTGGCAAGGGAAGACCCGCATGATGCCTTTGTCTCGAATCGCTACGAGGCCATCGAATCACTGCCCGAGGCGGCCGTGGTCGGCACCTCCAGCCTGCGGCGCCAGTGCCAGCTGCGGGCCGTCAGGCCGGACCTGGATATCCGTGACCTGCGCGGCAACGTCGGTACCCGTCTCGGCAAGCTGGACAACGGCGACTACGACGCCATCGTGCTGGCCTGTGCCGGCCTGAAGCGGCTGGGTCTTGCCGGGCGCATTACCCGCTCGATCGATACCGTGGCCATGCTGCCGGCCATCGGCCAGGGCATCATCGGCATCGAGACGCGGCTTGACGATGCGCGGGTGCGGGAGCTGCTGGCGCCACTTCACGATAACGACACGGCGGTACGCCTTGCCGCCGAACGCAGCCTGAACGCCACCCTGGCCGGGGGCTGCCAGGCGCCGGTGGCGGGCCATGCAGTGCTGGACGCCGGCGTGCTCCAGCTGCGCGGTCTGGTCGGCTGGCCGGACGGCCGTGACATTGTGCGCGGTGACATCCGTGGCGCCGCGGCCGATGCGCAGTCGCTTGGCCGGACGCTGGCCGAAGACCTGCTGGCGCGCGGGGCACGGCCGATCCTCGATGCACTGCTTGCCGAGAGCTGATGAGTCCGGCTGACCGCCTGCATGGCCTGCGCGTCCTGATCACCCGCCCTGCCGGACAGGCCGACCGGCTGCACAGCCTGATCGCGGCCGCCGGTGGCAGGCCGGTGCGACTGCCGGCCATCGAGATCCTCGACACGCTGGACCAGCAGCACCTGCAGCAGGCGCTGATGCAGCTCGAGCGCTATGACCTGGCGGTGTTCATCAGCGTCAACGCCGTCGGGAAGACCATGGAGTACTGCCGTTTCCTGTCGCAGTGGCCGGACACGGTGAAGATCGCCACGGTGGGTGCGCGCTCGGCCGAGGCGCTCGAGTCCTACGGCCTGTCGGTCGACCTGGTGCCGAGGCACCGCTTCAACAGCGAGGCACTGCTGGCGCTGCCCGAACTGCAGGACATGGCCGGCAGGCGCGTGGTGATCTTTCGCGGCAACGGCGGTCGCGACAAGCTGCGCGACACGCTGATCGAGCGCGGTGCCGAGGTCGATTACGTCGAGGTCTACCGCCGGGTGTGTCCCGATGTCGACCCCGGCTCGCTGCTGCACCTCTGGCAGCCGGGTGTGCTGGACGTGATCACGGTTACCAGTAACGAGACCCTGCAGAACCTGTTTGACATGGCGGGCGCCGAGGGACAGGCCGCCCTGTGCGCGATTCCGCTGGTCGTTGTCAGCCAGCGCCAGGTCGCGCTGGCGGAAAAGCTCGGATTTGCGCAAGCCCCCCTGGTCGCGAAAAACGCCAGTGATGATGCGATCGTGAATGTCCTGGCGGCATATGCTGAACGCAGCGACGCAGTGCGGCGGAATTAAGGCGACGCCTGCTGTCAGGCAGGATGACCAGGCCAGTGCGCGATTCCTGTGTTGTGTCCCCGCAGTCTGCCAGTCAGTGATATTCACTTCCGGTGTCGACCGGGAACGTGGCCGGCGTGCCATATCGGTACAGGGACAGAAATCAATTCTGTCCCCGGGTTGGTTTTTTGCTCGAAGACTGGTATCTGTTGCGTAGTCTATGGCCATAAAGGGATCGCGGTGAAAGGTGCAGTCGCAGCCGGGCATCCGGCGACGGCAGAGGCAGCCGCGAGTGCGCTGGAGGCGGGGGGTAATGCCTTCGATGCGGCCCTGGCGGGGCTGTGTGCCGCCTGCGTGGCAGAACCGGTGCTGACCTCGCTCGGCGGTGGCGGTTTTCTGCTCGCGCACCGGGGCGGCGGCAGGAATATGCTGTACGACTTCTTCGTGCAGAGTCCGCGGCACAAGCGTCCCGCGTCCGAACTGGATTTTTACCCCATTGTCGCGGACTTCGGCACCGCACAGCAGGAGTTTCACATCGGCATGGGCAGCATCGCCGTGCCCGGCACCATCAAGGGCCTGTTCCAGGTCCACGCCGACCTGGGCACCCTGCCCATGCGGGAGATCGTGAAGCCGGCGGTGGATTTCGCCCGCAACGGCATCGTGCTGAACCGCTTGCAGGCCTATATTTTCAGTGTTGTTGCACCTATCTATCTTTCCACCGCCGGTGCCCGGTCTATCTATTCCAGTCGTCGGTTCGACGACGCTCTGGTGGTCGAGGGCGAGCACTTTCGCCAGCCCGCGCTGGCGGATGCCCTGGAGCTGCTGGCCATCGAGGGGGAGCGGCTGTTTTACCGGGGCGAGATGGGCGCCGGACTGGTGGCCGCCTGTCAGTGCGGCGGTGGTTATCTGCAACAGGCCGACCTGGATGCCTATACGGTCGTGAAGCGCGAACCCCTGGGCTATCGGTACCGCAACGCAAGGATACTGGCCAACCCGCCGCCATCGAGCGGCGGCAGCCTGATCCGCTTTGCCCATGCCCTGCTGGAGCCGCATGACCCGGGTGAGTTCGGTTCAGCACAGCACCTCGGCTTACTGTCAGCGGTCATGAAGCAGACCAACCTGGCCCGGATGGAAAACGGCCGGACTGACACCGGCAGTGCCGCGGATATCCTGCAACAGGATACGATAGCCCGCTTCCGGTCGGCCCTGGCCGGCCACCCGCGAAACAGCCGCGGGACCACCCACATCAGTGTCGTGGACGGGCTGAACAACGCCGCATCGCTCACCCTGTCCAATGGTGAAGGCGCCGGCTACGTGTTACCCGGGACGGGTATCATGTTGAACAACATGCTGGGCGAGGAGGACCTCAACCCGGGCGGATTTCACCGCTGGGATGCCGGTGTGCGGGTTTCGTCCATGATGGCACCCACCCTTGCCATCGACGGGGATCGTGTCATTGCCATCGGCTCCGGCGGTTCCAACCGCTTACGCACCGCCATCCTGCAGACACTGAACAATCTGTATGATTTCGGGATGGATGCCCGCGAGGCGGTTCAGAGCCCGCGACTGCATGTCGAGAATGACCGGCTCAGTATCGAACCGGGCTTCCCGGAATCCGTCGTGGATCGGCTATGCGTCGCCTGTCCCGACCACCACCGCTGGTCGGAGAAAAACCTGTTTTTTGGCGGCACCCATACGGTCATCCATGACGGGCGGGGCTTCAGTGGGGCGGGTGATCCACGCAGGGGGGGCGTGTTCCTCGCTGTCTAGCGGCAACGGGTATTCGTGCGGGTGCCACACCATGCCGGGCGCAGGGAGCAGGCACTGTTTTTCTGCGCATCTGATCACGATGGTCTTGTTCCGGCGGATCACCTGCTGCGCACAGCCTCGTGGAACGTTTAAAATGCCGGGTCAACCACTGTCCGGTCACAGAACCGTACGCCGGCGTGGTACCGGGCCAGCACCGCGACCATCCAGCGCATACCCATCAGCAAAACGGATCATGGGCATATGCAAGATCAAACACCGCCTGCCTGACCTGAGGATATCCGACAACGGCTTGTTGCCGCTGTTTTTCAATAACAGGCCGACGCCCGGCTATCACACAAACAGAAACGGCGACCGAAGTCGCCGTATGAGCAGGATTGTGCGCAACGGTTAAGTCGCTTTCCTCTGTCTGCCTATCCCGATCAGACCCAGCAGACCGGAGCCGAAGAGCCATATCGCCGCAGGCACCGGTACCGGCTGGGAGTTTGG
>JBFELL010000092.1:0-11416 GCA_041552135.1 Gammaproteobacteria bacterium | reverse complement strand
GTGAATGGCTGTCCACCAAGGTACCCTGAATGTGAAAAGTCAGTTGCCTTCTCCCAGCGGGACGACGGCATGGATGCAGGAGGCCGGGCACCAAAAGCAGAGGAAAATGCCCTGTACATTCCAGCGCGCAGGGCACGCCGCATGGCCGCGGAGCGGCTGATTGACGGGGTTTGTTCCTAGAACGGCATGATGCCGCCCATCATCCGCATCGGCTGGGCGACCTTGTGCATGTTGTGGTTCATGCCGGCCATGTCATGGCGGATCTGGTACATGGGAACAGCCATGACATGCATGGTCTCGCTGATATCGTTCATCTTGTCATCCATGCGCACCATGGTTCCAGAGCCCTCACCGACATCATCGGCAATCGAGGTCAGGTTGGTGGACATGGCGGAAACATTTCCGGACACGGTCGTCATGGTGCTCACGACACCTTCCATGGAGATGACCACCGACTCCATGCTGCGGGCAAGGCGTGACACATCGCCGGTCAGGGTGTAGATCAGGAAGAAGCCGTAGGCCGCCAGCACGATAAATGCCAGAAGTGACGGATAAACAACCAGCTCCCAGCGCCGTGCACTCGCCTCGAAGGTTCGGGAGAAGTTATCCAGGCAGGCCGCCATGCTCTTCGCTACATCTTCCTCGCCGACATGAACGGCATCGACGGCTTTAACTTCCTGTTTTTCAGTCATTTAGCGGCCTCGCAAGATATGGTCCAGCTGCATCGGGCGAGGCAGTATACCCAATACCCGGGAAAAAAACGCTATTGACATTACACCGGGGTACTGCAATCAGAAGTCGCCGGCGGCCCCCCGGTTCATGATGTCGAGCATGATCTCCTTGACCTGGATGGCCTCCGCCTTCAGCTCGTCCGGCAGCGGCGTGCCGCCATGGATCATCATGTCCATGTTCAGGGTGTAGATCCAGAGCTTGCCATCGGTGTCCTCGATCAGGGAGATGCGGCACGGCAGATAGGCGGAAAAGGCCACGGAATACTCAAACATGCTGGCAGCCGTCAGCGGGTTGCAGAACATATAGATCTTCAGGAATCGCTGTTCCTCGCCGGTCATCAGCTGTACCTGCTCCGACAGGGGCAGCTCGCCGACATTCTTGATGTTGTGTTCGTTGGCCACGAAACGCATCGTATCCTCGACATCTTCCCAGGCAAGGCCCTCTGCCACCGGGACCTTCCAGACCGTGGCCTCTGCCGCATTGCCGGTCTCGATCAATGTCTTCGCCATCTCCGCGTAGACTTCCGGTGCCTTCGGATCAAAATTCTTCAGATTTATAATACTGCTGCCCTGCTGAACACCCAGTGCGATGATGCCGGCAACGATGACAAGGCCGAGCAAGGCCAGCAGGTTCCAGATCAGTTTAAACATGACGGTATGCCTCCAGAGGATGAGATGTGGTGGTTCCGGATTATCGGGATTCTGCGATGATGCCCGCCAGTTCATCCGCCTGGGAACCATCCAGGCCGCGAATCACCTCGAGCAGGTTCTCTGCTTCCATGATATGACCGGTACGCGCAAGGCGACTGCCGGCCTCGAAATAGGCCGACGCAGCCTCTTCCCATCGCCCCTCCGAGAAATACAGGTTGCCGAGTTCGCCGTAACCGTCCGGATTATCCGGATCCAGGTCGATCAGTTGCCGGTAGAGTGATTCGGCTTCCGCAGGGTTTCGCATCCAGTAGGCCTCACGCGCAGCGGCGAGGACATGGTAGGGCCTGGTCATGTCCAGTGTCGCCACGACGGCAGGTTGTGCAGCCGGTGCTGCATCCATGGCCGGAGCCCCGGGCTCGGGAATTGCTGCCGCATCAGGTTGATCGTCACTGGCGGGGGCTGCAGCTTCGGCTGCATACGTCACAGGCGCTGATAGAGCCGGCTCAGTCTCAACCACCGGTGGCGGTGGCTCTGTCAGCGCTTCTGCCGGTGGCGCTTCAACAACAGGGGCGACCTCATCCGCTTCCACAATGTCCGTGACCACTGGAGCCGGTTCTGTTTCCATTTCGGGGACCGATGTGACGACCGGTGCCGCCGGCTCCATCGAGGTCGGCTCTGCGGCCTGCTGTGATGCCGGGGTTTCCGGTGCCGCCGGTTCTACGGACGCTTCCTCCGCTGGTGTGGCCACCTCGGCGGGTGCCGCGGCAGGCGGTGGTGGTGTTTGCGTCTCTGCCCGGGATTCCGCTGTGTGCGTTAACGCGGGCGCCGGAATCCCGGTGTCCGCCTCGGTAACAGTGTCTGCTTCCCCGGCGGCAGGTACCTCATCAACGGCTGCTGCTGCCGATCCGGTCGTGTCAGGTTCGTCAAGGAGTACTGGCAGTGCTGCAGTTCCGCCCGTATCAGCAGCCTGTGTCGGCATGGCCGGGGCTGTGACCTCGTCTGTTGATGCCGCTGCATCAGCTTCTGCCTCTGTCACAGTTGTGTCAGGTGCCGTCGCCACATCCGGTCCCGCCGCACTGTGCTTCTCGAACCCGAGGAACCCGGGCATCGGCATGTCAGGAAACAACTCGCCGCGGTTGATCAAACCGGCGGCAATCAGCAGCACGACGGCAATGGCAAAACCATGACTCAGAATCCTTGCAAGAAAATTCATATGGCTTCTCCCGCCTCCTGTCTGGGCGATGTTTCGGCAACAAGCTCCGGGTACAGGGCACCGGCGAGACTGTTGAATTCGTGCGCTGCCTGACTGCGGGGACTCATTTCAAATACCGTCAGGCCCTCGCTCAATGAGCGTCGAAATCCGGTGCGGGTGCGCAGGCGATGCGGTAACACCACATCGATACCTGGCAACATGCGCAGCGCAGCCTCGGTTTCATGGGTTTCACGTATCGACTTGTTCGTATCCGCGCGATTGACAAAGGCAAGCGTTTGCTGGCGACCGTTGGCCTTGACCGCCTCGATGTCGGGACCAACAATGTGCAGGAAGCGCTGCGTGGCCCAGACATCGGCCTGGCTGGGCGGTACCGGGATCAGGATCCTGTCAGCCGCCGTCAGGGCCTCTTTCATCGCGGCCATGTTGGCGGCACCGACATCGACGAGTACCTCCATGTCAGTGTGACCGAGCAACTGGTCCTTGAGGACTGCCCTGACGGAGTGGATGGCGAGATCAGGCTTGACCCCGATTTCCTGGCGCAGCATGGCCAGGTCGCTGAAGGTGCACTGGGGATCCAGATCATAGCCAATAACGGGTTGACCGTGCCTTTCCAGCCAGACGGCCAGGTTGAAGGCCACCGTGCTCTTACCTGACCCCCCTTTCAGGTTGGCGATGACAGTAATCATGGTTGGCGGGTATCCTTTGTTCCGAATAGTGCGGGCCGGAGTTACCTGTAACCGCCGCCCTGCGGCATGGTGATTTCCTCATAGCCCGCCGGAACAGTAAACAGCGTTGCCGGCTGCTTGCCCGTCTTGATATTACGCATTTCGCGCTTGAAACCACCGGCGTTATATTCGCGAATATTCATGTTCAGCTCCGGGTCAAACCACTGGTAGGAAACCTGGCTCTCGCCATCCGCACTGGTGGTTTTCATCTCCCATTTCTCCGTCTTGCGTCCACTGACCTTTTCGATACCCCTGAAGGCGAGCTCCATACCCGAGCCATCCGGCATGCGCTGGCGCACGGGTATGCGACGCTCCTTGTCCAGCCAGGTCGTCATTTTACCGGACTGTGCCTGACTGGTGCTGGAGAATTCCCATTTCTCTGCAAGGCGGCCGTTGATCTTCTCCTCGCCGACACGCTTGCAGGTAATATTTTTCATGCCGGCACAGGGGTTTTTGCTGTCTTGCGGACCGGCACCCGGCATCACGCCGGCCTGGCCACCCTGGCGCATATAACTTTTTTCTGCAGTATTGATCATGTAGACCACCTGCTGCCGGGAATCCACTATCTGGATGATCTGACTGCCATTGGCATCAAATTCCATCCGCATGCGGCCCTCGCCAACATAGATCTTTCCCTGTCGTTCTTCCTGCTGTGGCGCAGTTTGTATGAAATCTGCAGAGAATTCGCTGCCACTGCCCGCAAGGGCGATCATGGATGTCAGTAACAGGAACAGCGCGACGAAATAATTCAATTTCATTATCCGG
This sequence comes from Gammaproteobacteria bacterium, assembly GCA_041552135.1. Taxonomy (GTDB): domain Bacteria; phylum Pseudomonadota; class Gammaproteobacteria; order UBA9214; family UBA9214; genus SZUA-186. Next base: position 7,331 of record JBFELL010000092.1, on the reverse strand, counting down.
TATCTCGTAATTTATGGTGTCAGAACAGGAAATTCGGGGATGAAAAAATCAAGGCGAGCCACAACACGTCCGTGTGCGGGCCCGCCTGGATGTACAGCTGATTTACTGGGCGCTGCCGGCCGGCGCCGCAGGGGCTGCAGGCGCACCGTACCCGCCGTAGCCCGGGTAGCCACCGCCCCACGGGCCGCCATAGCCGCCGTAGTCGCCATAACCCGGATAACCGCCGTAGCCGCCGTACGGGCCGCCCCAGCCACCGTAGCCGTACGGGTGACCGTAGCCGTAGCCGTAGCCGCGACCGTAGCCATGGCCACGACCGCCTCCGCTCATGCTCATGTCGAAGTCGCCAAAGCCGTCACCGTCAAAGGGACCCCACTCATTGCCATAACCACCGGGACCGCCGCCCCACCAGGCATTGGCCGAGGAGAACGGAACAGCCAGTAGACCGGCCACGCTGGCAGCCAGTAAGGACTTTTTGAGTATCTTCATTATTACTACCTCCAGTTATTATGCCTGCAAGACTTCTTGCAAACGAACACTCCCTCACTACAGTCACCAGCGCCAGCGGGAGAAGACCCAACACTGATCAACAACGGCAGACAGCTAACTTGAAACACTGGCCACACGTATTCGTATTTTTACGCCGCCCCGGGGCGACGTTTACTCAAAACCCGTTTGCCGCGCTTGACGGCACATTACTGCATAACATCCCTGCAGCCAATACATCAAGCATTTTCTCGCGCCTGCGTGCTCGTCCGGCGCCTCTCCAGCGCGGGTGATCACCAGACACTCCCGGGGTAAGGGTTGGCCTGAAAGGTACCCGGAGGCGATACGCCCCAGCCGGGATAGGCACCGCCAGCAGGGACTTGTGGCGTCCCGTAGGGCACACCGAATGTCTGTTGCTGTCCACCACTGGCGGGTTGTGCCGTCCGGCTCTGGCCATAACTGCCGGTTTCCCCCCAGGGTCGCTGCCCATACTGGAACTGCGGCTGATACCCGGGCTGGTATTGCGGCACATATTGCTGCTGCGGGGTATAGGCCGGCTGCGGCCAGGGAACAGCCGGCTGCTGTGGCTGGGCGTATGGTGTCTGGTAAGCCGGCTGCACAATGATTACCTGGGGCTGCTGCTGTTGTGCAGGCGCAGGCTGGTACAGCGTACCCGGCCGGGCTGTCATGGGCTGCTGCATGGGAAACATTGACGACGGCTGTTGTGCATGCTTTGGCGTTGGATACCACTCCCTGACCACGGGCTTCGGCACTGTACCGGCTTTCTCCTGTGGTTCTGGCTCAATCGGTTCATCATCACTGCACCCCGTCCCTGCCAATGACAGAAATAAAACGAGAATCCAAATTGTGGCTCTGTGCTGGTATTGGCTGGGCCTCTTCACATCAAGTCCATCCGGTTAAGTGGTATAGCATCGTTCCTCTGCTTCGCTGGCCACAAAACGCTCTGGTAAAAATCCTATCTGTCCGGCATGAGGGCATACGGCGGGGCGGGTATGTCCTGCCGCGATGGTGCATATTGCCCCGGGTAGGCGTAACCGTAGCCCTGATCGTAACCCCGGCCCTGGTAGTATCCCTGCCCGTAACCCTGTCGATAACCTTGTCCGTAAGCGGGGTAGGTCTGTCGTCCCGGATAACCCCCGGGAGCGCTGTAACCGTAGGCCGGCGCTCTGTCATAGCCTTGCCGGCCATAGGCGCCGGCCGGAGGCGGCGGCGTGAAAGCCTGCCGGGTACGCGTTGCCTGTGACGTTCCAGAGACAGCGGGGCTGCCGGCACCCGGGGGCGGCATACGTCCCGGATCAGCTGGCATATGGCCTGCAGGTTCTGTCACCATGAAATCCTGGGGTGCCGGTCGCGAGACATCCTGACCGGGCACGCGCGGGTCGACATGTACCGTTGCGTAGGGACCGGGTGGCGGCGGTGCCGAAACAATTTTCCAGTCATCGCTGTACTGATACCCGCCAGCCTGACCGGCCGGTGTATCCCCCGCGGCCTCGCCGGCTAAACTGTACGGGACATGGACAGCACTCGCCAGCCAGATGGCTAACGCCAGTTTCTGTGTGCATGCCACATTGCATCGATCAGCCATAACCACCTCGTCGCATAAGTAATCTACCGTTTTGCACTACCCGCACCAGGCCTGGCCCTAGCCCAGATCCTGCTTCAGGCGGATGCCCCTGCGTTTCTGGCTAACACCCTCTTCTTCCTCGTGCTCGGCCGAATCATCACCGGGTTCATCAACGTCCAGACTTGCACTTGTCTGCGGGGCCGTCGCAGGTGCTGGTTCCGCGGCACTTGCCTGGGGGGCGGGCGCAGGAGCGGGCTCTGCGGCACTTGCCACCGGCTCGGGTTCGGCAGCAGCAGCGGCTGGCTCGGGCTGTGCACCGCTGTCAGTCACCGGCGTCGGCGTTGGTTCAGCCGGTGGTGCCGGCGGTGGTGTACCACCGGCAGGCGGAGGCGGCGTGCTGGCCGGCGGCGGCTCACGGGGCGGCGGCGGTGTACTCTTGCCACCACCGAACTTGCCAAGTATCGCCTTGAAGCCCATGCCGAGCATGGTGAATACGGCACGTGCGATGTAGTACACCCAGGTGAAGGCGGAAATCACACCGCCATACAGGCGCATCCAGAGGGGCGTCTTGTAGGCCGCTGGCGCACTCTCTTCGGCCTCCACCTGCTCGATACGCTCATACATCGGGCTGACGGATACCGTGCCGTCATCGGATGTCTGTACATAGAACTGCTTCCTGGCGCTGATACAACCGAGCGGTATGACCAGCAGCGCCATGACCGTCGCAACGCCGGCGCCGAACAGCAGACTGATGGCCATACCGTTAAAGATCGGGTCCTGCAGGATGGCGAACGCTCCGGCCATCAGGGTCAGCGAGGTAATGAAGATCGGCCGCATGCGCAGTTCGGCGCCCTTGATGGCGGCCTCCCTCACCTCGTTGCCCTTGGCGACCTCGAGCTTCACGAATTCGACAATCAGGATCGACTGGCGGACGATAATGCCGCCCAGTGCAATCATGCCGATCATGGAGGTGGCGGTGAACTCGGCGCCGAAAAGCCAGTGCCCGGGTATGATACCGATCATGGTCAGCGGAATCGGTGACATGATGAGCCCAGCCAGCGCAAAGTTCTTGAATTCCCAGACGATCAGACCGTAAATCAGGACGAGGGCCGCCATGAAGGCAATACCCATGTCGCGGAAGGTCTCGTAGGTGACCGTCCACTCGCCGGTCCATTCGTAGTTCGACTGGAAGTCATCCTTCGGTGGTCCGAACAGGTTCATCGGCATGGTCGTCATGCTGTTGCCGTCAGGTGTCGTGTATTCCTTGACGTAGTCCTCGACAGCCAGCATGCCGTAGATCGGTGCACCGAGGCGGCCTTCCATTTCGCCGACCACGTATTCGATGCCGCGCAGGTCCTTGGTGTAGATGATCGGGTCTTCCTCCTGCTTTATGAACTGACCCAGCTCCGACAGGGGGATGGTACCGCCCTGGCTGGTTGTTACCGGCAGGTCGCCAAGGCGCGTGATCTGCGAGCGGACGGACAGCGGCACCTGAATGACGATATAGGTCGGTTCGAGCACCGTTCCGCGCTTGATATCGCCCAGCTTGTAGCCCCCCATGGCCATGGCCAGGGTGTTGTTGATGGTGTCCACCGATACGCCACGACGCACGGCCTTCTGCGTATCCACCTCGAAGCGCCAGTAGTCATATGGATCGGCCATGTAATTGTCGACATCGACAACAATCGGGACCTCTGCGAAGAATTCCGTCATTTTCGCTGCGACTTCACGGCGCGTACGGGCATCCGGACCGTGGACCTCGGCCACGTTCGTCTGCAGCACCGGCGGGCCCGGGGGCATTTCGACAACGGCAATCTTTGCGCCCAGGCGCTCGGCTATCGGTTTGAATCGGGCCCGTGCGTCGACGGCAATCTGGTGACTGCTGCGCTCGCGTTCGTTCTTGTCCAGCAGCATGACCAGCAGGTCGCCTTCCCAGCTGCGGTTGCGCAGGTAGTAGTGTCGAACCATACCGTTGAAGTTGAACGGCTGGGCCGTGCCGGCATAGGTCTGCACGGCGGTTACTTCCGGAATATCGAGCGCCTCTTCGGCCAGTTGCATGGCAACATTGGCCGTTACCGGCATGGCGGTGCCGTCTGGCATATTGATGGTGACGGAGAATTCCGGCTTGTTGTCAAACGGCAGCATCTTGACCACGACGTGCTGCGTGTAGAACAGGACACACAGGCCGGCCGTCAGACCGATAATGCCGAACAGAAACGACAGCCCCAGCAGGCGGTTGTTGACCAGCGGCGTGATGATCGGCCGGTAGATCTTGCTGATCCATTCATGGGTCTTGACCTCTTTTCTGGCGGCCTTTTCCAGTGCTTCATGCCGCGGCGCCACTTTCAGGGCAAACCACGGTGTGAATATAAATGCCGCGATCAGCGAGAAGAACATGGCGGAGGAACCCAGCACCGGGATCGGCCGCATGTAGGGCCCCATCAGGCCGCTCACCCAACCCATCGGCAGCAGTGCGGCGATGATGGTGAAGGTGGCAAGAATGGTCGGGTTGCCGACCTCACGCACCGCATCAACTGCCTGGTGAATACTGGTTTTACCCTTCTCAAGCCAGTGCCGGAAGATATTCTCTACCACCACGGTTGCGTCATCGACCAGGATGCCGATGGAGAAGATCAGCGCGAACAGGCTGACGCGATCGATGGTGTAGTCCACCATCATGGCCCACCAGATCGTCAGGAGAATCACCACCGGGATGACGGTGATGACAACAAATGCAGCACGGGCCCCGAGGCCAATCAGGCAGAGTATGGACACGATGAGGGCTGCCTCAAGCATCGCCCGCAACAGTTCGTTTACCTTGTCGTTTGCCGTCTTGCCGTAGTCTCGCGTGATTTCGATGTGGACGTTGCTGGGTATCAGGTCGCCCTTCAGGGAATTGACCTTGTCCAGGATGCGTTCTGCGACGACGACGCCGTTGGTTTTCTCCTTCTTGGCCATCGCGATGGTCACTGCCTGTGCGCCGTGGGTGGGCGGGTTTTCTCCCTGGTAGGCGGGGCCTGTGTAGTGGGCCACCATCTGGGTGGAATCCGCCGGTTCGTGTGAAACCCGGGCCACATCGTGCACATACACCGGCGCCCCGTTGCGTACACCGACGACCAGACGCTCCACGTCAGACGCCGTTTTCAGGAAAGAGCCGGTGCGCACAGACAGGGACGTGCCACCGGCCTCGATGTCACCGGCCGTCATTTCCGCATTCGCGGTACGGATCGTTTCTGCAACTTGCGGCAGACTGATATCAAATCCGGACAGACGCTCGGGCAGTACCTCGATTTTCAGCTGGTCCTCGCGACCACCAACCACGAAACCCTTGCCCGCGCCCTTGACCTCGCCCAGTCGCTGCAGGAGGTCGAGTGCCAGAATACGCAACGAGCCATCATCGACGTCTTCCGACCACAGCGTCAGGGTCACCACCGGCACATCATCGACGGCGACCGGCTTGACCAGCGGCATGGACACATCGGGAGGAATCCTGTCGAGGTTGGACTGCAACTTGTCATGCACCTTGACGATGGAGGCTCCCATCTCCTGGCCCACCAGGAAGCGGACCGTCACCATGGCACGACCACGCTCGGTCGCGGTGTAGGTATGGCGCACGCCCGGGATCTCGAGCATGAGCCGTTCCAGCGGCTCGGTTACCAGGCTGGCCACCTGCTCGGCCGAGGCACCCGGGTACTGGACGAAGATATCGATCATGGGGACAGAAATCTGCGGGTCTTCCTGCCTGGGAGTAAAGAACAGCCCCATCAGGCCAACCAGCAGTGCCGCGATCAGCAGCATGGGTGTTACAGGGGATGAAATAAAGAGTCGCGCGGTGCGCCCCGCGATACCCAGTGAATAGGCCTCTACATGCGTCGCCGGTGTGGAAAATTCTTTCTGCTCAGCCATACCTATATCGCCTTTTAATCCTGTTCTGGACTACCAACCAGCCCGAGATAACGCCGGGTTACACCTCCCGCACCGGCAGTCATGCAGCAATCGTCCTGTCGTCTGGATTGATCCCTTTCGATGCAGCGCTTGCGATCCGATGCAACTGTTGCCTTTTTTTGTTCAGCACACCCGGTTCGGCTTACCGCCAGACACCCGAACCACCACCGGCACCGACCACGATCTGCTCACCGGCGCGAAGTCCGGAAAGAATGGCGACACCGTCGGCACCCACATCGTCGCCGGTTCTGACCAGGCGCAGTTCACGCTTGTTGTTGTCGCTGACCACATAGACCCCCGGCAGACTGCCGCGCCAGACCAGCGCCGCCTTCGGCACCACTGGCAGATCACGGACTCTGGCAGTGATGTCGTTGACCATCACCTCGGCATACATACCGGCGCCGCCTGGCGCACCCGGTGGCAGGTCAAGCTTGACCGTGACGGTGTGACGCTCTGGATCGGCGATCGGGAAAATGCGTGCAACGCGTGCCTGGACGTTGACATCGCCGACATCCAGCCTGGCGGGTACGATCATGCCCAGCTTCACACCGGGCATGAGCCGTGCGGGCACATCAACCTGGATCTGCAACTGGCTGGTGTCCGCAAAAAAGACCAGCGGTTGCCCGGGCTGAACCGGGTCGCCGATTTCAACCAGTTTCTTGCTGATGACACCGTCGAATGGCGCGATCGAGCGGGTGTCGCGCAGCTTGGTATCGATTTCCTCTATTCGGGAGCGGGCCTGCACAATCTGGTTGCGGGCCTGCTCGATCGCCGTGCCCTGCTGATAGAGCTGGGCATGGCGGTCGACACGGGGTTCACTGCCCCCCATGAAGCTCTGCATCGGGTTGGTGAAGCCCCGCATCATGGAACTCATGCCGCCCATCATGTCATTGCTCTGGCCACCGTACGGGGAAATCCATTGTCTCGAGTACTGCACACCGGCATTGCGAAGTGACGCTTCCGCATTGGACAACATGGCAAACGCCGCGCGGCGCTGTGCCAGCAGTTCATCGTCACTGATGGTCACAAGTGTGGCACCCTCCTCGAAGCTGTCACCTTCCTCACCGGCTATGCTCTCGACCCGGCCCGGCAACTGGGCAGCCAGGGTGGCCTCCTTGAAAGGAACAACGGTACCGCCAAGGGAGACGGCGCCCCCGACCGGTACACTGGGTACGGTTATGACGGTGGTTTGACCGTCCTCCGCAAATATTCCGGGGCTGGCCACTAGGGCAGACAGGAAGCCGATGATTACAGATCTTCTGATTAACATGGGTTAATCCTCACACACTTTTGACAACGTGGAACCGTCAGAAAAAAG
>JBFELL010000091.1:0-11466 GCA_041552135.1 Gammaproteobacteria bacterium | reverse complement strand
CATTATGGATTACAGCAGTAATGAGTCAGATGTGCTTGATATATCGGATATACTTACCGGGTTTGATCCGGAGAGTGACACCCTTTCCGATTTCGTCAGCATCACCTCGGATGGTACCGATGCCACCGTGGCGGTCGACCCTACAGGTGGCGGGGCATACACGGATATCGCCCTGTTATCCAATATTACCTCAGGGGCCCTGGTGACGATCCAGATCGCCGATGACACCACGGAAACGCTGATCGTGGCCTGACGGGTATTTACCGCTGCTCTGGCGGCGCGACCGGGCAGGCCGGCGCTCATGGCCGGGCGATGACAGCGCCCGGCCCGTACGAAATCCTGCGGGCGAATTTCACAAGGAGATGTGATTTAATCCCCCACCATGTTTCGACCTCTCGAATTGTTCATTGGTCTGCGTTACACGCACGCCAAGCGGCGCACTCACTTCATTTCCTTTATCTCCCTCACCTCGATGCTCGGGATTGCGCTAGGTGTCACGGCGCTGATCACCGTGCTGTCGGTGATGAACGGTTTCGAGCAGGAATTGCGGCAGCGCATTCTCGGCATGGCCTCGCATGCCACGGTGAGTGAGTTCGGCGGCAAACTGCGGGACTGGGAGGCCGTGCAGCAAAAGGTCAGTCAGCATGAACAGGTCATTGCCGTGGCACCCTATGTCAGCGGGGAAACCATGCTGAGTGCCGGCAAGCAGGTCAGCGGTGCCGTGGTGCGCGGCATCCTTCCCGGGGAAGAGGCCGGTGTCTCGGATGTGCTGGAGCATATCCAGCGTGGCGATATCTCGCATCTCGAGCCCGGCAGCTACGGCATCATACTTGGCAGCGAGCTGGCCTTTTCCCTGGGTGTCGGGCTCGGTGATGCCGTCACGGTGGTATCACCGCAGGTCATGGTGGGGCCGGTCGGGCTGATGCCGAGGCTGCGGCGGTTCACAGTTGTTGGCCTGTTCGAGGTCGGCATGTATGAATACGACCGCGGGGTCGCACTTGTGCACATGCAGGATGCGGCGCGCCTGTTCCGGCTCGGCGAGGATGTCAGCGGCATCCGGCTGAAACTGGATGAGCTGTTTGATGCACCACGCGTGGCGCGTCAACTGGCCATCACATTGCCCGGTGACTACCGGGTGCAGGACTGGACCCGACAGCATGCCAACTTCTTCCGTGCCGTAAAGACCGAGAAGCGGGTCATGTTCATCATCCTGACGCTGATTATCGCCGTGGCGGCATTCAATATCGTCTCAACGCTGGTGATGGTGGTGACCGACAAGCAATCCGACATTGCGATCCTGCGTACGCTGGGAGCCTCGCCACGCAGCATTATGATCATCTTTATAATCCAGGGGGCGATCATCGGCATACTGGGTACGCTGATGGGCGTGGCTGGCGGCGTGGCGCTGGCGCTGAATGTCGAGACACTGGTGCCTGCCATCGAGCAATTCTTCAATGTCCAGTTCCTGGCGCCGGATGTCTACTACATCAGCAAGTTGCCCTCGGACCTGCACTGGGACGATGTGATCACCATGACATCCGTTGCCCTGGTGCTCAGTCTGCTGGCGACGATCTATCCGGCCTGGCGCGCGGCGCGTACCCAGCCGGCCGAGGCCCTGCGCTATGAGTGACGTCCTGACCTGCGTGGATCTGGCCAAGTCGTTCCATGATGCGGAGGACGCGCTCGATGTCCTGAAGGCCGTCAACCTGTCGGTCGCCGAGGGTGAGCAGATTGCCCTGATGGGCGCTTCCGGCAGCGGCAAGAGCACGCTGCTGCACATCCTGGGTGGCCTGGATCTGCCGACTGGTGGTCACATCAGCATCGACGGCATCCGGCTGGACAGCCTGAATGCCGCCCAGCTCGGTCGACTGCGCAACGCTGCGCTGGGATTTGTCTACCAGTTTCACCACCTGTTGCCGGAATTCACGGCGCTGGAGAATGTCGCCATGCCATTGCTGATGCGCGGCCTGTCGCCACGCCAGGCAAGTGACTCGGCGCATGGCATGCTGGAACGCGTAGGACTGGCGGAACGTGCCACGCACAAGCCCGGCGAGATGTCGGGTGGCGAGCGCCAGCGGGCTGCCGTGGCGCGTGCGCTGGTGACACGTCCCCGCTGTGTGCTGGCGGATGAACCGACCGGCAACCTGGATCGTCAAAACGCGGAGCAGGTCTACCGGCTGATGCTGGAGCTGAACCGGGAGCTTGGCACCAGCTTTATTGTCGCCACGCACGACCCGCAGATTGCGCAACGGATGGACCGCATCTACACCCTGGATGACGGCCACCTGGTCCTGCAGGAGACGGGATAAGCGCGCGCAAGAGTGACCATGAGTGACGCAATGTTCAGGGACGAACATGATACTCAAAAGCCTCGCCTTTCTGGCCGGCATACTGGCGCTGCAGTGCTGCGCTGATCTGCCGGCCGGCCACTGGTATGCCGTGGCCACAAGTGCTGCCTTGCCGGCCTGGCGCCTGCCGGCGTTGCGATTGCCGGCCCTGGTGCTGCTGGGCTTTTTCTGGGCAGCCTTCCACGCCCAGTTGCAGCACGATAGCCTGCTGGACAGTGAGCTGGAAGGCCGGACCCTGCTGATCGAGGGCAGGGTGAGCGATATCCCCGTGCGCCTTGCCGACACCGACTGGCGCTTTGCCTTTCAGGCGGAACGCCTTGACGCCGGTTCCGGCTGGCAGTCATTCAACCGGCGGCTGCGTCTTGGCTGGTACCGCGCGCCGTTGCAGCCGCAGGCCGGTCAGCGCTGGCAACTGGTGGTCCGTCTGAAACGCCCGCACGGCTATGCCAACCCGGGCGGGTTCGATTATGAGCGCTGGCTGTTCCAGCAGCGCATAGCGGCCACCGGTTATGTCAGGCAGGACACCCGTAACCATCGCCTTGGCGACCACGACCAGCCCTTTTTCCGCCGCATGCGCAACACCCTTGCCGCCCGGCTGGATGACACCGCCGACGCGGCGCCGGGCCTGGCGCTGGTACGGGCACTGACGATCGGTGATCGCAGCCGCGTAAGCGCCGGGCAATGGGATGTGATGCGCAAAACCGGTACCAGTCACCTGATGGCCATCTCGGGGCTGCATATCAGTCTGGTTGCGGGACTGGTGTTCTGCGTGTCGCGGTTCTGCTGGTCGCGCCTCGGTGTGCTCCCGGAGATTATCCCGGCACGCAGGGCCGCCGCACTTCCGGCATTGCTCGCAGCGCTGCTGTATGCCGCACTTGCCGGCTTCAGCCTGCCAACACAACGGGCCGTCATCATGGTCGGTGTCGTCATGCTGGCACTGCTGTCGGGCCGGCAAACCCGGCCGGTGCAGGTGCTGAGCCTCGCCATGCTGCTGGTGCTGGCAGTCGACCCTCTGGCGGTGCTGTCCGCGGGCTGGTGGCTGTCGTTCTGGGCAGTCACCCTGATCCTTTACGCCGGCAGCGGGCGCATTGGCCGGCAGCCGCTCTGGCGCCGGTGGGGCCATGTGCATGTTGTGCTTGCCGTCAGTCTGTTGCCGGTGCTGCTGGTGTCGTTCCAGCAGGCCTCGCTGGTGGCGCCACTGGCAAATCTGGTCGCGGTACCCTGGGTCAGCCTGCTGGTGGTACCGCTATCGCTGCTGGGTGCCCTGTTGTTGCTGGTCAGTGATACGGTCGGCAACTGGCTGATCGATCTGGCAAGCCTGCTGCTCGATACGCCCTGGCCATTGCTGTCTTGGCTGGGGGATTTCGCGCTGTCCACCTGGCGGCAGCCGCAGCCACCCCTGTGGACGGTCCTGCCGGCGGTGGCCGGTATCCTGCTGCTGTTTGCGCCGCGAGGTGTGCCCGGGCGGTGGGCCGGTCTGTGGCTGTTCCTGCCGCTGCTGACGCTTCGACCCGCGTCGCCTGTGCCGGGCGAGGCCGTGGTGACCCTGCTGGATGTCGGCCAGGGGCTGTCAGCCGTGGTACAGACCCGCAACCACACCCTGATCTACGATACCGGCCCGCGCTACAGCCCGACCTTCGATACCGGCAGCCGTGTGCTGGTTCCGTGGCTGCGCAACCAGGGGATCCTGCACGTGGACAGGTTGCTGGTCAGCCACGGCGACAACGACCACATCGGTGGCCTGATGTCCGTCATGGAAAGCATGCCGGTCGACCGCTTGTCTGCCGGGGTGCCGTCAGCCGTCACCGGCTATCCTGTGGACGCCTGCCGACAGGGCGAACGCTGGAGCTGGGATGGTGTGGGTTTCAGCCTCCTGCATCCGCCTGCAAACAGTGCCCTGGGCGGCAACAACGCCTCCTGCGTGCTGCGCATCGAGTCTGCCGGCGGGCGGGTGGCCCTCCTGACCGGGGATATCGAGGCTGTCGTCGAGGCCAGGCTGGTGTCGGAGCAAGCCGCTGCCTTGCGGGCCGATGTGCTGGTGGCTCCGCATCACGGCAGCCTGACATCGTCCACGGCGGATTTCGTCGCTGCGGTAGGCGCGGATACTGTTCTGTACCCGGTGGGCTATCGCAACCGCTACCGCTTTCCGCGTCCGGAAGTCGTCGCACGCTACCGGGCAAGGGATGCCCGGCAGTATGACAGCGCCAGCCACGGGGCGGTCCGCGTCAGCCTGCCGGCGGTCGACCAGGCCCCGGAGATCACGGCATGGCGCTGCGACTCCGCACGCTACTGGCGGCCGGGTGAGTGTTTGTGAACCAATCGGTTTGGCAGATGCCGCAAATACAGTATGATCGGCGTGGCTTCAACGGGAACCATAGGGACAAAGGAAGGTGACTTCGTGTTAGAACTGGTGGAAGCGGGTGGCTGGTTGATGCTGCCGATCATTGCCTGTTCGATTGTGGCGCTGGCAATCATCGTGGAGCGTATCTGGTCATTGCAGGTGCGCAAGGTGCTGCCGAGGAACTTGCTGGCCCAGGTGTGGCGCTGGGAGAAGATCAACCAGCTCAATGACCAGCACCTGCAGGAACTGCAGTCCAGCTCGCCGCTGGGAAGCATACTCGCGGCCGGCATCATCAACCGTAACGAGAGCCGTGATGTCATGAAGGACAGCATCCAGGACACCGGGCGCCACGTGGTGCACGAACTGGAGCGCTATCTCAATTCACTGGGCACCATCGCCGCCATCACGCCACTGCTTGGCCTGCTGGGCACGGTCATCGGTATGATCAAGGTGTTTGCCACCATCACCACCCAGGGCGTCGGCAACCCCGGTGCGCTGGCCGGTGGCATTTCCGAGGCGTTGCTGACTACCGCCGCCGGCATGTCCGTCGCCATCCCGACACTGATGTTCTACCGATATTTCCGCGGCCGCGTGCGGATGCTGGTGGTGCGCATGGAGCAGGAGGCGATGCGCATGGTGGAAGTGATGCACGCCGAGCGCAACGCCAGCAGGCAGGGCAGGATGTGAACATACAGCCGGACAATCAGGAGGACCCCGAAATCAACCTGACGCCACTGATCGATGTGGTGTTCCTGCTGCTTATCTTCTTTATGGTGTCGACCACGTTCGAGCACCAGTCGCGAATCCAGATCGAGTTGCCCGAGGCCACGGCAGAGGCCAGCAAGCCCGAGGACGAATCGCTGGAAATACTGATCGATGCCCAGGGGCGGTACTTCCTCGGTGACCAGCAGGTGGTCAACACCGAACTGAAGACACTGAAGGGCGCCATCCGCAAGGCAGTCGGGCCAGGTGAAGTCATGCCGGTCATCATCCGTGCAGACGCCAGGACGCCGCACCAGGCGGTCGTCCGTGCGCTGGATGCGACCAGCCAGCTGGGCCTGGTGAATATCTCACTGGCGACCTCCAAGATTGAGGAGTAGCAGGCCCGGCCTGCAATGGCTCGTCGACAGCTGGTACAGGCGCAACCCCTGGCTGCTCCTGCTGGCGCCGCTGTCGCTCCTGTACCGGATTACGACCAGCCTGCGTCGATGGCTGTATCGAGCCGGCCTGCTTGAAAGGCACCGGCTGCCGGTGCCGGTAATCGTGATTGGCAACCTGGCGGTCGGGGGCACAGGCAAGACGCCACTGGTCGCCTGGCTGGCGGAATTTCTCACACAGAGCGGCCATCGGCCGGGCATTGTGGCGCGGGGCTATGGCGGCAGGGCCAGACACTGGCCGCAACAGGTCAGGCCGGACAGTGATCCGGTGATGGTGGGTGATGAGGCGGTGCTGCTTGCCGGTAAAAGCGGTTGCCCCATGGCGGTCGGTCCTGACCGGGTGGCAGCGGCGCGTTCCCTGCTCGAACACAGCGACTGTGACCTGATCCTGAGTGACGATGGCCTGCAGCATTACGCCCTGCAGCGGGATATCGAAATTGCGGTGATCGACGGTGTGCGCCGGTTTGGTAACGGCCTTTGCCTGCCCGCCGGCCCGCTGCGCGAACCGGTGAAACGGCTGGCGCGGGTTGACCTGGTGGTCGTCAATGGTCTTGGCAACCGGGGCGAGTACCCGATGACAATGCGACTAAGCCGTGTTCACGGGTTGCAGGGCGGGGAGACGGTGCGTGACCTGCACAGCTTCCGCGGCCAGTCCGTGCATGCCGTCGCCGGCATCGGCAATCCGCAGCGTTTTTTTGCCGCGCTGCGCCAGGCGGGGCTGCGCCTTGAAGAGCATGTCTTCCCCGATCACCACCCCTACGTGCCCGGGGACCTGGCCTTTGGCGATGACCGGCCAGTCATCATGACGGAAAAGGATGCGGTAAAATGCAGGGGCCTTGGGGTGCCTGACTGCTGGTACGCCCCTGTTACAATAGAGATGCCGCGGGAATTCGCCGCCCGGGTATCGACATTGCTGACTGATGCTGGATGATATAGCCGGAGCCGATGGATGGATAAAAAACTGCTGGACATTCTTGCCTGTCCCGTTTGCAAGGGGCCCCTGGTTTATCGGAAGGAGGAGGGTGAACTGATCTGCAAGGCAGACCGGCTGGCCTACCCGATTCGTGACGACATCCCGGTCATGCTGGAAGAGGAGGCACGCCGGCTACCGGCCGAGGAGGAGGTCTGAATTCGGGCGCCTTGCACAGGCTTGACTGATTCCAGCGCATTGAATCCACCGCAGAGGCGATGAGGGCGCAGGGAGTGCCGGATTCAGGCTCCGGGTGCCCGGCGGCATCCATGCAGCCGCGAATTGCGCCGGCAATCCGGGATGCCGTCAGCGTCGCAGTTGTGCTGATGGACCAGGATAAAATGCTGAAGTCATACCGGATGGAAAATATACAATGGTTTTGCATATGAAAGTCTCTGCGTCCTCTGCGCCTCTGCGGATATCCGGAATATGATGAACACCCCGTTCAAGGTCGTCATTCCGGCGCGTTATGCCTCCAGCCGGCTGCCCGGCAAGCCGTTGCTGGAGCTGGCCGGACAGCCCATGCTGCAACATGTGTATGCCCGTGCCAGCGAAAGCGAGGCGGCGGAAATCATCATTGCCACGGATGACAGCCGCATCGAACAAGCCGCTGGTGCGTTTGGTGCGAGGGTGTGCATGACCTCGGAACGGCACGAGTCGGGTACCGAGCGCCTTGCAGAGGTGGCGGTGCAACACGCCTGGGATGACGATGTGATTATCGTCAACCTGCAGGGTGACGAGCCGCTGATGCCGCCGCACCTGATCGACCAGGTCGCTGCTGACCTGGCATCACACGGGGATGCCGTGGTTGCCACGCTCGCCTACCCGCTGGAGGCCTCGGCCAACGAGGCCGATCCGCATGTGGTCAAGGTCGTGCTCGACGCGGCAGGCTATGCCATGTATTTCAGCCGCGCACCGATACCCTGGCACCGCGATCCGGACGAGACCGGCAAGGGTATCCCGGGCAGTAATCCCGTTCTGCACCACCTCGGGCTGTATGCTTACCGCGCCGGCTTCCTCAGGCATTACAGCCAGCTGACGCCATCGCCACTGGAGATCTACGAGAAACTCGAACAACTGCGCGCGCTCTGGCACGGCCTGCGGATCCACGTCGGTATCGCCGACGAGATACCGGGCCCCGGTGTCGATACCGGGGCGGACCTGCAGCGTGTTGCAGCGGTGCTTGCCGGCCGCTGAATGCGTGTTTGATAACTGTCAAGATCTTGTAACTACACTGCTGGAAGCAGTCAGAAATACCGATAGCTTATGAAAGTCAGAGTTCTTTTTGTCTGCATGGGAAATATCTGTCGATCACCGACGGCGCAGGGCGTGTTCGAGCAACTGGTAGAGGCACATGCCCTGTCGGATGCTGTTGTTGTCGACTCGGCAGGCACCCATGCCTACCATGTCGGTGAGCGCCCCGACAAGCGGGCCTCACAGGCAGCCTCGAGGCGTGGTATCGATATGAGCCGGCAGCGTGCGCGTCGCGTCAGTGAGGTGGACTTCGAGGAATTCGACCTGGTGCTGGCCATGGACTACGCCAACTACGAGGACCTGGGCGCTGTCTGTCCGCCGGGTCACGAGACCAAGCTGCGGTTGTTTCTGGATTATGCGCCCGATATTGACGAGCGGGAGGTGCCGGATCCTTACTATGGCGGCGCGGGCGGGTTCGAGCGGGTGCTCGATCTGGTTGAAATGGCGGCAGCCGGCCTGCTGGCGGACATCCGCCAGCAATACCGGATATAAGGCCGGGGGGTCTACTCGGAAGCGGCCTTTTCCTTGGCCGGCGGTTCCTGTTGCACCGGCGCCAGGTGATCAGTTGCGGGTTTTGCCGTTGCAGAGCGGCTGTCCTTGCTGCCGCGCTGCAACCCTGCTGCCGCGCGATCTGTCACAGGTGTTACAGCTGATGCTTTGCGGGGGTCCGGTGTGATGTCCATTTTGGCCTCCGGCTTGCCGCTGTTGCCAGTGGCACTGGCCGGTTTGCTCCCGGGCTTGCCGCTCTTGCTTGTTTCACCCGCAGGCCCGGTTTCCGGTTTCGTGCCCTGATGTGTTGCGCTGACAGGTTTGCTCCCGGTCGTGCCGCCCGGCTTCGGGGCGCTGCCTTCGGCCGTCTGGCTGCCGCTCGCGGACTGTTTATCGCTGCTGCGGTTGTCTGAAGTCCGCCGGCCGCCCCGCCTGCGGCCACCCCGTCTGCCGCGCCGCGACCCGCTGCCCTGACTCTTGCCCTGCTGCTGGGCGCCGTCACCGGCTGTGTCGGACGCGGTGGTTTGCCTGTCCCGGGAGCGTGGTGCAGAGGTGCTCTCCTTGTCGCCTGCAGCGGCGGCCGTACCTTTGCCGCGGGAACTGTCCCGGCGTGGCGGGCGGGAGGCGCTGCGCTGCCCGTCGTCGCTGCGTCTTCTGCGGCCCTGGCCGCTGCGCTGTCCACTGCCGCCACGTGGCCTGTCTGGCCTGCGGCGTGTGCGTTGGGTATCACTTTGGCCGGTGTCCGCCTTCGGCGTGTCTTCGGTACTCTCCTGCGATGGGCCGATCAGGCCGGAGAACAGACGGCTGAACAGGCCAGGCTTTTTCGCCTCGGGTTCGGTTTTGACCTGCTGTGTTATGGGTTCCGGCGCCGGTGAGGCAGGGGCGACCGCCCTGACGGCAGGCACCTCGGCCCTTGGCCTTGCCGGTTCCGCGATCCCGAGATCTTCCGCCTCCGGCACTTCATGCACGATGTGGTAGCTGCGATCCGCCTGGGAACCCAGTTCATCCCGGCGGATGCGCTGTATGTCGTAATTGGGTGTTTCCATTGACGGGGTGGGTATCAGCATGACTGACATCCGATGGCGTGATTCCAGCTCCAGCAGGAGTTCCCGCTTCTCATTCAGCAGGTAGGTACCGACATCGACCGGCACGCGCGCCACGACCCGGACGGTATTGTCCTTCATCGCCTCTTCTTCAATGATGCGCAGTATGGACAGTGACAGGGATTCGACGCCACGGATCGTGCCTTGGCCGGTGCAGCGCGGGCAGACGATCTGACTGGACTCGCCGAGCGAAGGGCGCAGCCGTTGTCGTGACATTTCCAGCAGGCCAAAGCGGGAAATACGCCCGATCTGGATGCGGGCCCGGTCCATTTTCAATGCCTCGCGTAGCCGGTTTTCCACCTCGCGGTGGTGCCGGGAGGGTTGCATGTCGATGAAATCGATCACTACCAGTCCGCCGAGGTCGCGGATTCGCAGTTGCCGGGCAATTTCGTCGGCGGCCTCGAGGTTGGTGTTCAGGGCCGTCTCCTCGATATCGCTGCCCTTGGTTGCGCGGGCCGAGTTGATGTCGATGGAGAGCAGGGCCTCGGTGTGATCGATGACAATGGCCCCACCCGAGGGCAGCGACACCTCGCGCCTGAAGGCCGACTCGATCTGTGATTCGATCTGGAAACGGCTGAACAATGGCGTCGGGTCATCGTAGAGCTTCAGCTTGCCCAGGTTGTGCGGCATGACCTGCTTCATGAAGGCCCGTGCCTTGTCATGGACCTCCGCGCTGTCAATCAGGATCTCGGCGATGTCCTTGCGCAGGTAATCGCGCAAGGCCCGGATGATGACATTGCTTTCCTGGTAGATAAGGAACGGGGCAGGCTTGTCCTTGGCCGCCTTGGTGATGGCGCCCCAGAGGGTGACCAGGTAGTCAAGGTCCCACTGCAGTTCCTCGGTGCCGCGGCCGACACCCGCGGTGCGCACGATCACGCCCATGCCCTCCGGGATGTCCATGGCGCTCATCGCATCGCGGACAAAATTGCGGTCTTCGCCCTGGATGCGGCGGGAAACCCCCCCGGCGCGCGGGTTATTCGGCATCAGCACCATGTAACGCCCGGCCAGGCTGATGAAGGTGGTGAGAGCAGCCCCCTTGGTGCCGCGTTCCTCCTTCTCGACCTGAACGATCAGTTCCTGCCCCTCTGTGAGGGCATCCTTGATACTCAGCCGTTTGCCGCCGTCGTCACGGGCACTATCGGAGAAATAACCGCGGGCGACTTCCTTTAGTGGCAGGAAGCCATGGCGCTCTGCGCCATAGTCAACAAAGGCCGCTTCCAGGCTGGGTTCGATTCGGGTGATCTTGCCCTTGTAGACGTTGGATTTTTTCTGCCCCCGGGAAGGTACCTCGATATCAAGATCGTAGAGTTTCTGGCCATCGACCAGGGCCACACGCAGCTCTTCCGGCTGCGTGGAGTTGATGAGCATTCTTTTCATGTCTTATGTCTCTCATGCGCTCAACCGTGCGATACGCGAAGCAGAATCTCCTGTCGGTGGCAGGCGGTAGTGCCTGACCGGGGCATGCACGCGGCGGCCAGGACGCCAGCCGGTCAATGCGGTTGGGGGTAGATTCTGGTTTCATCAGCATGCGTTGTGGAGGGAGCGCCAATTAGTTGATAAACAGGGTTTATAATCAGTGTCTTGCTAAATCCACAGAAGAATCAAGATGCTTGTCTCTTGTAATCTCCTGGGTGGAATGGGTCTCACAGGCGAGATGGCCGAACCCTATATAAACAGGTAATGGGGCCCCCACCTTTGTCGACTATATCAACCTTGTCATATGCCCGCAATGAAACCGTGCTGAAGCCTGGCCTGCAAGGCATGTACAATGCCCGACCGGTAACTGTCACTTTACGTCATTGAT
>JBFELL010000090.1:0-11478 GCA_041552135.1 Gammaproteobacteria bacterium | reverse complement strand
TGTCTCTCAGGTGATCTCCCGGGCTGATTCGCCATCGGTGAGCAGGGCGTGCCGCTGTTCCTCCTGTTGCAGCGCCCACATGTTGGCATACAGACCCGCACTGGCCAGCAGGGCCTGGTGGGTCCCCTGCTCGACGACCCGGCCGGCGTCCATCACGAGGATGTCGTCGGCGTCCGTGATGGTCGACAGCCGGTGCGCAATGGCCAGTGTCGTATGGTGCGCGGCCACCTCGCGCAGCGCCTCCAGTATCAGCTGCTCGGAGTGCGAATCCAGGCTCGAGGTGGCCTCGTCGAACACCAGGATGCGCGGCTGCTTGAGAATGGCGCGGGCAATGGCGACGCGCTGCTTCTCGCCGCCGGAGAGTTTCAGGCCGCGCTCGCCGACCACCGTGTCGTAGTCCTTCGGCAGGGACATGATGAACTCGTGGATGCTGGCGAGGCGCGCCGCCTGCTCGATGTCTTCCCGGCTGGCGCCGGGGCGGGCGTAGGCGAGATTGTAGTAGAGGGATTCGTTGAACAGCACCGTGTCCTGCGGCACGATGCCGATGGTCCGGCGCAGGCTGTCCTGCGTGACCTCGCGGATGTCCTGGCCGTTGACCAGGATGCGGCCGCCGTTGACGTCGTAGAAACGGAACAGCAGGCGTGCCAGCGTCGACTTGCCCGCGCCGCTCGGGCCGACCACGGCCACCTTGCGGCCGGGGGCGATGCGGAAACTGACATCGTGCAGGATCGGCCGGTCGGGGTCATAACCGAAGGAGACGTTCTCGAAGCGCACCTCGGCGCCGGCCGCTTTCAGCTCGCGGGCATCCTGCCGGTCGGTGATTTCCGGGTCGCGCTTCAGCACGTCGAGCATCAGCTGCATGTCGGCCAGCGCATGCTTGAGCTGGCTGTAGACGATGCCGAGAAAATTCAGCGGAATGAACAGTTGCAGCAGGAAGGCGTTGACCAGCACCAGGTCGCCCAGTGTCATGCTGCCGGACACCACGCCCTGGGCCGCCAGCACCATGATCAGGGTGACGGCAACGGCAATAATCGCGGCCTGGCCGAAGTTCAGGGCGGACAGCGAGGTCTGGCTCTTGACGGCCGAGGCCTCCCAGTCGCGGAGCGAGTCGTCGTAACGCCGCAGTTCATGGACCTCGTTGCCGAAGTACTTGACGGTTTCGTAGTTCAGCAGGCTGTCGATCGCCTGGGTGTTGGCCTGCGAGTCCATGGCGTTCATGGCGATCCGGTATTTCATGCGCCACTCGGTGATCTTCAGCGTGAAGCCGATGTAGGCGACAACGGACACCACGGTGATCACGGTAAACCACAGGCTGTAGCGGTGCAGCAGGATGCCGGCGATCAGCGTGATCTCGACCAGCGTCGGCAGCAGGCTGAATACCATATAGTTGAGTATCGAGCTGACGCTGCGTGCGCCGCGGTCGATGTCCCGGGACAGGCCGCCGGTCTTGCGCTCCAGGTGGTAGCGCAGCGACAGCCGGTGCAGGTGTTCAAGCACCTTCACCGAGATGCTGCGGGTCGCGCCATGCCGTACGCGCGCGAATAGCGCATCCCGCAGCTCGTTGAACAGCGAGCTGGCCAGGCGCAGGGCCCCGTAGGCGATCAGGAACGCCAGCGGCAGTGCCAGTACCACGTCCTGTGTGGATTCCAGCCGATCGACGATCTCCTTGAGCACCAGCGGCACGCCGACGTTTGCCACCTTGGCCAGCACCAGGAAGGCCAGTGCAAGCACGACCCGCCCCCGGTAGTTCCACAGGAACGGCAGCAGCGCACGCAGCGTCTTCAGGTCGGTGTCGGTTTCGGGGAGGGTAGTGGGGCGTAGGTGCATCGGCTGGCGGTCACGCGGTTTGAGCGGAGGGTGATTATAGTCACAGAGTCACCGTGGCCGTGAAATCGCTGTGTGTGCCGCGCCGGTGCGTTCCCACCGGCAGAGCCGTGGCGCTATAATAGCGGCCGTTTTGTTGAGAACGCGGTAGAACGCGACGTTTTGACCGGGACAGGTACAGGTTATGCCGATCTACGAATACCAGTGTGAGGCCTGCGGGCATTACCTCGAGACCCTGCAGAAAGTCAGTGATCCCCCCCTGACGGACTGCCACAAGTGCGGCAAGCCGGCCCTGAAAAAACTGGTCTCGGCGGCGGCCTTCCGGCTGAAGGGCGGTGGCTGGTACGAAACCGACTTCAAGACCGGCAACAAGAAGAACGTTGCGCAGTCTGACAAAAAGGCCAAATCCGAAGGTAAATCAACGGGCAAGTCATCGAAATCCGGTTCCACCGGCAAGCAGAAAAGCACCGGCTAGCCCCGGCCGGGCGTGTCCGGTTTGCGCCGTCGGCTGTATTGCGCTGGCCGCCCCGAGGCCGTACCATCGCGCGCTTCGTATTGAAATCAAACGGTAAACTGACATGCGCAGTCTTTATTGCGGCGAGCTGAACACCGCCCACCTCGACCGGGAAGTCACCCTGTGCGGCTGGGTCCATCGCCGTCGCGACCACGGTGGCGTGATCTTCGTCGACCTGCGTGACCACACGGGCCTCGTCCAGGTGGTGTTCGACCCCGATACCCCGGATATCTTCGCCACGGCCGAGCGCATCCGCAACGAGTTCGTCCTGCAGGTCACCGGCCGGGTGCGCCATCGCCCGGAGGGTACCGTCAACCCGGACCTGCCGACCGGCGAGGTCGAGGTGCTGGGGCTGCAGCTCGAGGTGCTGAACGCCGCCGAGACACCGCCGTTCCAGCTCGATGACGATGACGTGCAGGAAGAGACCAAGCTGCGTTTCCGCTATGTTGACCTGCGCCGGCCGGTCATGCAGGACAGGCTCCGGCTGCGTGCCCGCATCACCCGTCTGCTGCGTGCCTATCTCGACAGCCATGGCTTCATCGATGTCGAGACGCCCGTACTGACACGCTCGACCCCGGAGGGTGCGCGCGACTACCTGGTGCCGAGCCGCACCCATCCCGGCGAATTCTTCGCCCTGCCGCAGTCGCCGCAGCTGTTCAAGCAGCTGCTGATGATGGGCGGCATGGATCGCTACTACCAGATCGCCCGCTGTTTCCGCGACGAGGACCTGCGCGCCGATCGCCAGCCGGAATTCACCCAGCTCGATGTCGAGACGGCCTTCCTCGATGAAGGCGCCATCATGCAGCTGATGGAGACCATGGTGCGTGACCTGTTCCGGGATGTCATTGGCGTCGAGCTGGCGGATCCGTTCCCGCGCCTGAGCTGGGCCGAGTGCATGCGGCGCTTCGGCACCGACCGGCCGGACCTGCGTATCCCGCTGGAGCTGGTGGATCTGGGTGACGTCATGAAGGATGTCGAGTTCAAGGTCTTCGCCGGCCCGGCGAATGATCCCAAGGGGCGGATTGCCGCATTGCGCGTCCCCGCCGGTGGCGGGCTCAGCCGCAAGGAGATCGACGAGTACACCGGCTACGTCAGCAAGTACGGTGCCAGGGGGCTTGCCTATATCAAGGTCAATGACACGGTCGCCGGCCGTGACGGCCTGCAGTCGCCGATCCTGAAGTTCCTGCCGGACGCGGTGGTCGAGGCCATCATGGAGCGTACCGGCGCGCAGAACGGCGATCTGGTGTTCTTCGGCGCCGACCGCGCTACCGTGGTCAACGAATCGCTCGGCGCACTGCGCGTCAGGCTCGGTCATGACCGCGGTCTGCTGCGGGGCGAGTGGGAACCCCTGTGGGTGGTCGACTTCCCCATGTTCGAGCGCGACGAGAAGACCAACCGCTGGATGGCGCTGCATCATCCCTTCACTGCGCCGAATTCCGACGACCCGCAAGCGCTGGTGGCGAATCCCGGCGGGATGCTGTCGCGCGCCTATGACATGGTGCTGAACGGCACCGAGCTGGGCGGCGGATCCATTCGTATCCACCGCAACGACATGCAGCAGGCCGTGCTGAAACTGCTCGGTATCGGCGAGCAGGAGGCGCGCGAGAAGTTCGGCTTCCTGCTGGATGCCCTGAAATACGGCTGCCCGCCGCACGGCGGTATCGCCTTCGGTCTGGACCGCCTGGTGATGCTGATGACGGGCGCCAGTTCCATCCGCGAGGTGATGGCCTTTCCCAAGACCCAGACCGCGGCCTGCCCGCTGACCCGGGCACCCTCGGTGGTCGAGACCGGCCAGTTGCTCGAGCTTGGCATCCATGTGCACAAGCCGCCCGAGATTGAGTAGCGCACGTTACAAGCGACCTGAATCTGTTCTCGTCGTCGTCCACACCGGTGCCGGCGACGTGTTAATGCTGCAGCGACGTACACCGGCGGACTACTGGCAGTCCGTGACCGGCAGCCTGAAGCGTGACGAATCACCGGCCGCTGCCGCGCAGCGCGAATTGCAGGAGGAGACCGGCCTGCAACTGCCGGTCATCGACTGTCACCGCCTCAACCGCTTTACCATCCATCCCGCCTGGCGCAATCGTTATGCCCCGGATGTGCAGGAAAATATCGAGCATGTGTTCCGGGCCGAGCTGCCGGCATGCCACGAGGTCACCCTGAACCCGGCAGAGCACCGGGCATATCGCTGGCTGCCCGCGCAGGAGGCGGCACTGCTGGCCACCTCGGAAACCAACCGCGACGCCATCCGGGATTTCGTCGCCATCCGGTCCTGAGTTTCCCGGTACCATGAATACCATGCAGGAAACCGTTGTCCTCGTGCATGGCGTGCTCATGACCGGCAAGGTCATGGCGGTGCTTGCCCGGCGCCTGAAGGGCTGCGGTTACCGCACGGTGCTCTTCGACTACCCGACGCGACGCTGCAGCTTGCGCGACAATGCGCGGTCGCTGGCGCGGTTTGTCGACGGGCTCGGGGCCGCCAGGGTCCACCTGGTCGGCCACAGCATGGGGGGCATGCTGATCCTGCGTGCCCTGCAGGCCAACTCCGGCATGCCGCCCGGGCGGGTGGTGGTGATGGGGGCGCCCGTCAGGGGCAGCGGGGTGGCGAAGCGGCTCTGTGGCTATGGTCCGGGTCGCTGGCTGCTGGGTGCCAGCGCCGAGGGCGGGCTGCTGGAGGCGGTGCCGGACTGGACCTATGGCCGGGAGATCGGCGTGATCGCCGGTAGTATACCGGTCGGTATCGGCATGGCACTGGGCGGTCTGAGCGGCAGGCATGACGGCACGGTCGGCGTGGCCGAGACCTGCTTCGAGGGGGCGACCGACACAATCGTGGTCAATGCCAGCCACACGTCGCTGCTATTGTCCCGGCGTGTGGCCGGGCAGACCTGCAACTTTCTGCGGCAGGGCCATTTTGCCATTCCGTCCCCGGCGCCCTGATAGAGGCCGGCTTTAGCCCGGCGACGCGGCAGTGCTAGAATGCCGCCAATTTCCGTCTTTCCCCGAGGTAAGTGAGCATGGCAGGACACAGTAAGTGGGCCAATATCCAGCACCGCAAGAACGCCCAGGACGCCAAGCGCGGCAAGCTGTTTACCAAGCTGATCCGCGAGATCACCGTTGCCGCCCGCATGGGGGACCCCGACCCCAATGCCAATCCGCGCCTGCGGCTGGCGGTGGACAAGGCGCTGGCAGGCAACATGACCAAGGACACCATCGAGCGCGCCATCAAGCGCGGCTCCGGTGCCCAGGAAGGCGAGAACTACGAGGAGGTGCGCTACGAGGGCTACGGCCCGGGTGGTGTCGCCGTGATGGTCGACTGTGTCACTGACAACCGTAACCGCACCGTTGCCGAGGTGCGGCATGCGTTCACCAAGTCGGGTGGCAACCTGGGCACCGGCGGCTCCGTTGCCTACCAGTTCACCAAGACCGGCATCATCAGCTATCCCTCGGGCAGTGACGAGGACACCATTATGGAGGCCGCGCTGGAGGCAGGGGCCGAGGATATCGTTACCAATGATGACGGCTCCATCGATGTGCTGACCGAGCCTGACCGGTTTGTCGATATCAGGGAGGCCATGGTCGCCGCCGGGCTGGAGCCCGAGCAGGCGGAGGTCACCATGCGGGCCGCCAATTCCACTTCGCTGGAGGTCGACGACGCCGGCAAGATGGTGCGCCTGCTGGACACCCTGGAAGACCTCGACGATGTGCAGAACGTCTACTCCAATGCGGACATCGCCGAGGACGTGCTGGCGCAGCTGGGGTAGGTGCGGCGCCTGCAGGAGTATGTCCGACCTTTACGCCTGGTGAATTGTGCAATTCCTGTAGGTCGTATCAGGGAGAAGGCCGTAATCCGACAGAGGGCGCATCGCCAGTGTCGGGTGACGGCGCTGTGCACCTGACCCGACCTGCGTATCTGTGGTGATCTTTTCAGCATCCCGTTACCGGAAACCGGATTCGATCTGGCGATGCACGTTATTAATGGCATAATGGCGCCATGACCCGCATCCTCGGCATTGATCCCGGCTCCCGCGTCACGGGTTACGGGGTCATTGACCAGAACGGGCAGGACATTGCCTATATCGCCAGCGGCTGCATCCGCACGGCCAGCAGCACCTTCCCCGAACGGCTCGGTACG
This sequence comes from Gammaproteobacteria bacterium, assembly GCA_041552135.1. Lineage (GTDB taxonomy): Bacteria > Pseudomonadota > Gammaproteobacteria > UBA9214 > UBA9214 > SZUA-186. Next base: position 5,008 of record JBFELL010000090.1, on the reverse strand, counting down.
ATCTTCTCCGGCGTCGAACAGGTCCTGGATGAATTCCGCCCGGACGAGATAGCCATCGAGCAGGTCTTCGTGAACAAGAACGCCGGTTCCGCCCTGAAACTCGGGCAGGCACGCGGCGCGGCCATCTGTGCCGGGGTGAGCCGCTCGCTGCCGGTCGCCGAATATGCCCCCCGCGAGATCAAGCAGGCCATTGTCGGCAAGGGTGGTGCGGCCAAGGACCAGGTCCAGCACATGGTCTGTGTCCTGCTGCAGCTGACGGCCAGTCCGCCCAGCGATGCCGCCGATGCCCTGGCCGTTGCCATCTGCCACGGCCATGTCCAGTCGACGCAGCAGCGGGTGAAGGCCATGGGCGGGGTGGCGCGATGATCGGCCTGCTGCGTGGCACCATCCTGGGCAAGCAGCCGCCGCAGTTGCTGCTGGATGTGCAGGGGGTGGGTTACGAGCTCGAGGCCCCCATGACCACCTTCTACGACCTGCCTGCAGTCGGCGGCGAGGTGACACTGTTCACCCACCTTGCCGTGCGCGAGGACGCCCATACCCTGTATGCCTTTGTGAAGCTCTCCGACCGCGACCTGTTTCGCAGCCTGCTGCGGGTCAACGGCGTCGGCGCAAAACTTGCCCTGACCATCCTCTCCGGCATGGACGGACAGGCCTTTGCCCGCTGTGTACAGGAAAGCGACACCGCGGCGCTGGTGCGCCTGCCGGGGGTGGGCAAGAAAACGGCGGAACGCCTGGTTATCGAGTTGCGTGACCGGCTGGATGCCGTGCCGGTCAGCGACAGCGCGACGCACGTGGCGGGAACGGTGGCTGCCGCCGGCCGGGAGAGCCCGGTCGAGGACGCCGTCAACGCCCTGGTTGGCCTGGGTTACAAACCCCAGGAGGCCAGCCGTATGGTGCGGGCTGTCAATGCCACCGAACTGAGTTCGGAGGAGATCATCCGCCAGGCGCTGCAGGCCACCGTCCAGTAACTTGATTCCGGCGCCGGTTACGCCGAAACTAGCCCGAATTTCTCACAGGGCGGTGTTGGAAGATCACCAACTATCAGTGAATTGATATCATGTTGAATCAACAGCTTAACGTGTTTTCCCGAACGTGCCCATCCCGGCCCTGGCGTGTCCTCGCGCACCTGTACTTGCGATGTGCAGGGACGTACGAGTGTCGCGTTAGGCAGGATGCCGGAAGCGACCAGCATCCGGGATCCCTGTGAGAAATCAGGACTGACTCGCCATGATAGAAGCCGACCGTCTGGTGACACCCAAGGGCTCCCGCGAGGATGAAATCCTCGACCGAACGGTACGCCCCCGGTCTCTTGCAGACTACGTGGGGCAGCCGCAGGTTTCTGAGCAGATGGAGATTTTTATCCAGGCGGCGCGCCAGCGCGGCGATGCCCTGGACCACACGCTGATCTTCGGGCCGCCCGGCCTCGGCAAGACCACCCTGGCGCACATCATCGCCAACGAGATGGGTGTGAATCTGCGCCATACTTCCGGCCCGGTGCTGGAGCGGGCAGGTGACCTGGCGGCCCTGCTGACCAACCTGGAGGCCAGGGATGTTCTGTTCGTCGATGAAATCCACCGCCTGAGCCCGGTAGTGGAGGAAATCCTGTATCCGGCACTGGAAGACTTCCAGCTGGATATCATGATCGGTGAGGGCCCGGCCGCACGCTCCATCAAGCTGGATCTGCCGCCCTTCACCCTGGTGGGTGCGACCACGCGCGCCGGTTTATTGACGTCCCCGCTGCGGGATCGCTTCGGCATTGTGCAGCGGCTCGAGTTCTATTCGGACGCGGACCTGGCGGCCATCCTGTCGCGTGCCGCGCATATTCTTGATATCGCCATCGACAAGGCCGGCTCGCAGGAACTGGCGCGCCGATCGCGCGGTACACCGCGCATCGCCAACCGCCTGCTGCGCCGCGTGCGTGACTATGCCGAGGTGCGTGCCGACGGGCGTGTGACATCCGAGGTGGCCGCGGCCGCCATGGACATGCTGCAGGTGGACGAGCAGGGCTTCGACTCGCAGGACCGCAAGCTGCTGCTGACCATTATCGAAAAATTCGACGGCGGCCCGGTCGGTGTCGACAGCCTGTCGGCCGCCATCGGCGAGGAACGCGGCACCATCGAGGACGTGCTGGAACCCTACCTGATCCAGCAGGGTTTTATCATGCGCACGCCGCGCGGCCGCATGGCCACACGCAATGCCTGGCTGCATTGCGGCTTGACGCCACCGACGGCAACGAAGGCCGCCGGCTCATTCGAGCTGTTCGCCGAGGGCAGCGACGACACGTCGCACTAGCCGGGTGGCGTCCGATCCTTTATTGCGCGAATTCGTGAACCTGTATTTTGAACGGGCAGGGGAATTAATCCCGGCCGCTGCGGTCTCTCTCAAGGTGGTATCCGGCGGTGGCTGAATTCCAGTGGCCGGTGCGCGTCTACTACGAGGATACGGACAGTGGTGGAGTGGTATATTACGCTAACTATCTGCGCTTCATGGAGCGTGCGAGAACGGAATGGCTGCGTGCGCTCGGATTCGAGCAGGATAATCTGATCAGGGATGAAGGCATCCTGTTTGCGGTCAGGTCCGCCAGCCTGGAATACCTCCGGCCGGCCCGATTCAATGATCAGTTGCTTGTGGGCGTCCACCTGGTGGAGCGCCGGCGTGCCAGCCTGTCGTTCGAGCAGGTTGTCAGCCGTGCACAGGAGCGGGCGCTGCCACTGTGCACCGGCAGTATCCGGATCGCCTGCCTGTCCGCGGACAGCCTGCAGCCGCGCCCCATACCATCGCACATGTTAAAGGAGATACCGGATGTCGGCTGACATGTCGTTTTTTCACCTGATTGCAGGCGCAAGCTTCGTCGTGCAGCTGGTGATGCTGTTGCTGCTGACCGTGTCGGTCGTCTCATGGACCATGATCTTCCGCCGCCATGCGGCCCTGCGGGATGCGCGCGAGGCGGCCGACGGGTTCGAGGACCGCTTCTGGTCCGGGGGCGACCTGTCGTCGCTGTTCCGCGAGGTCTCTGCCCAGGAGAACAGTATCGGGATGGCCGGCATCTTCCAGGCCGGCTTCAACGAGTTCGCCCGGCTGCGCAACCAGCAGGGGGTCGAGCCGCGCGCGGTGGTCGAGGGTGCGCAACGGGTGATGCGCGTGGTGCTGTCGCGCGAGATGGATTCACTGGAGACGCACCTGTCGTTTCTGGCCACGGTCGGCTCGACCAGCCCCTATGTCGGCCTGTTCGGCACGGTCTGGGGCATCATGAACGCCTTCCGCGGCCTGGGTAATGCCCAGCAGGCGACGCTCGCCATGGTCGCGCCCGGCATCGCCGAGGCGCTCATTGCCACGGCCATGGGCCTGTTCGCCGCCATCCCGGCCGTCATTGCCTATAACCGCTATTCCAACGACGTCGAGCGCCTGATCAACCGCTACGACAATTTCCTGGAGGAGTTCTCCACCATCCTGCAGCGCCAGGCGCATGTGTGACGGATGGCAACGACAGGGATATCAGTGAATATTAGTTTCAAGCATTCACCGCAGAGACGCAGGGAACGCAGAGTCAATCAGGTAACAGGCATGATGTATCTTTCGCAGGCAGATGTCTCGCTGGATCCTGCAGGGGCAGTGAATAGCTTTCGTTTTACAGATTTTTTCTCTGCGCCCTCTGCGGTGAACAGGATTTTTCGGTAAACCAATGGCCAGGCAGCGAACACGCAAGCGACCCATGGCGGAGATCAACGTCGTGCCGTACATCGACGTCATGCTGGTCATGCTGGTGATCTTCATGGTGACGGCGCCACTGCTCACCCAGGGCGTCAGGGTCGAGCTGCCGCAGGCGGCCGCCGAACCCATGGACTCCAGGGACCAGGAGCCGCTGGTGGTCACCGTCGATGCCGGCGGCAGCCTGTACCTCAACATCGGCGATGCGCCGGATCAGCCGGTCGGGGGCGATGCGCTGGTGCAGCGGGTCGCCGCGGTGCTGCGGCGTCAGCCGGCCAAGCCCGTCATGGTGCGGGGTGATCACGCCGCGGACTACGGCAGCGTGGTGGCCGCCATGGTGCTGCTGCAGCAGGCCGGTATCACCGGTGTTGGCCTGGTAACGGAATCGCCGGAAGCTGAATAGCATGTGGCAGGTCATACGCGAGAACCCGCGCGCCGTCCTCTATGCGGTGCTCATGCACATCGGGCTGCTGGTGCTGCTGGTCTTCAGTCTGGACTGGACGCCGAAGATCACCCGGCCGGCAGGGCAGAAGGTGCCGATCGAGGCGACGCTGGTCGACCAGAAGCAGCTGGATGCCATCGCCGAACGCAAGCGGGCCGAGGAGCGCAAGGCCGAGGAGGCCAGGCGCCAGCTGGCGCTGGAGGAAAAGCGCAAGGTGGAGGCGGAGCAAAAGAAGAAAGCCGAGGCCGAGGCGAAACGCAAGGCCGAGCAGGCCGCGAAGCAGAAAGCGGCAGCCGAGCGCAAGCGCAAGGCGGAACTGGCCGCGAAACAGAAGGCGGAGGCCGAGAAAAAGAAAAAAGCCGACGCCGAGGCGAAACGCAAGGCGGAGCTGGCCGCGAAGCAGAAGGCAGAGGCGGAGCGCAAGCGCAAGGCCGAGCTGGCGGCAAAACAGAAAGCGGAGGCCGAGGCCAGGCGCAAGGCCGAAGAGGCGGCGCGTGCCAGGGCCGAGGCCGAAATGCGCGCGCAGCTCGAGGCCGAGCAGGGGCGCCTGGAGGAACAGCGCGTGCAGAGCGTGCTGGGTGAGTACGTCGCCTACATCGCCGACAAGGTCGAGCGCAACTGGCTGCGCCCGCCGGGTTCGGCGGCTGGCCTGAAATGCACGGTCAACGTGAAGCTCATCCCCGGCGGTGACGTGGTCAGCGCCAGGGTCGTGCAGAGCAGCGGTGATGCGGTGTTCGATGACTCGGCCGAGAAGGCCGTGCTGAGGGCGGCGCCGCTACCGGTGCCGGACGACCCGTCGATCGCGAAGCATTTTCGTGATTTCAATTTTGTCTTCAAGCCTCTCTAGATACAGGAAGG
>JBFELL010000089.1:0-11566 GCA_041552135.1 Gammaproteobacteria bacterium | reverse complement strand
TGATCACCGACGATGACCTGGTGGTGATGGCGTCCGAAATGGGCGTGCTCGATATCCCCGACAGCAAAATCGTCAAGAAATGGCGCCTGCAGCCCGGCAAGATGTTCCTGATCGACATGCAGCAGGGACGCATCATTGACGATGCCGAACTCAAGGCCGACCTGGCAAACAGCCGCCCCTACCAGGACTGGCTGGACAAAACCCAGATTACCCTGAATCAGTTGCCACCGGCTATAGATACCATGCCTCCTGATGCCGAAACCTTGCTGGATCGTCAGCAGGCCTTCGGCTATACCCAGGAAGACATCAAGTTCCTGATGACGCCGATGGCCGTGACCGGCCAGGAAGCGATCGGCTCCATGGGTGCCGACAATCCGCTGGCGGTGCTGTCCAGCAAGCCGAAACCACTGGCCAACTATTTCAAGCAGAACTTCGCCCAGGTCACCAACCCGCCGATCGACCCGATCCGCGAGGAGCTGGTGATGTCGCTGGTGTCGCTGATCGGACCGCGGCCCAACCTGCTCGGCCACGAGTCGGCAGGCGAGCACATGCGCCTGGAGGTGCAGCAACCCGTCCTGAGCAACACCGATATCGAACGTATCCGCCATATCGAGGACCACACCGGCGGCGCATTCCGCACCCGGACACTGGATATCTGTTACCCGGCGGAGCAGGGTGCCGAGGGCATGCAGGACGCGGTGGCCGCCCTCTGCCAGGCGGCCGAGCAGGCCGTACACGATGATTACAACATCCTGATCCTGTCGGACCGGCAGGTCGCTGCCAACCGGCTGCCAATCCCCGCCCTGCTGGCAACGGCGGCAGTGCATCACCACCTGGTGCGCGCCGGGCTGCGCACCGAGTCCGGGCTGGTGGTCGAGACGGGCGCCGCCCGCGAGGTCCATCATTTCGCCACCCTGGCCGGTTACGGGGCCGAGGCGGTCAACCCCTACCTTGCCTTCGAATCCCTGGAGGCCATCCGCGAACGCCTGCCGGAGGACCTCGACGCGAAGGAGGTCCGGTCCCGCTACATCAAGGCCATCGGCAAGGGACTGCTGAAGGTGATGTCGAAGATGGGCATCTCCACCTACCAGTCCTACTGCGGTGCGCAGATTTTCGACGCCGTTGGCCTGTCCAGCGAGTTCGTCGACCGTTATTTCACCGGCACCGCCACCACCATCGAGGGTGCCGGCCTGGCGGAGATCGCCGCGGAAGCCGTGCGCTGGCACTGCGACGCCTATGGCAACGCACCGATCTACCGGGACAAGCTCGACGTTGGCGGCGACTACGCCTTCCGCCTGCGCGGCGAGGACCACATGTGGACGCCGGATTCGATTGCAAAACTGCAGCACGCCACGCGCAGCAACAACTACCAGAACTACCGCGAGTTCGCAGACCTCGTCAACGAGCAGAGCGAGCACCTGCTGACCCTGCGCGGCCTGTTCGAGTTCCAGTTCGCCGAGCAGCCGGTACCGCTGGAGGAAGTCGAACCGGCGAAGGAAATCGTCAAGCGCTTTGCAACCGGCGCCATGTCGTTTGGTTCCATTTCCTTCGAGGCACACAGCACACTGGCGATCGCCATGAACCGCATCGGCGGCAAGTCGAATACCGGTGAGGGCGGCGAACTTCCGGAGCGCTTCAAGCCCATGGCAAACGGCGACTCCATGCGCTCGGCCATCAAGCAGGTCGCCTCGGGCCGCTTCGGCGTGACCACCGAGTACCTCGCCAACTCCGACATGATCCAGATCAAGATGGCACAGGGCGCCAAGCCCGGCGAGGGCGGCCAGCTGCCGGGCCACAAGGTCGACGCGACCATCGCCCAGGTGCGCCATTCCACGCCAGGCGTCGGCCTGATTTCACCGCCGCCGCACCATGATATCTATTCCATCGAGGACCTGGCGCAGCTGATCCATGACCTGAAAAACGCCAATCCACAGGCCGACATCAGCGTCAAGCTGGTCTCCGAGGTCGGCGTCGGCACGGTGGCCGCCGGCGTCTCCAAGGCACACGCGGACCATGTCACCATCGCCGGCTATGACGGCGGCACCGGCGCCAGTCCGCTGACCTCCATCAAGCATGCCGGCAGCCCCTGGGAGATCGGCCTTGCCGAGACCCACCAGACGCTGGTCCTTAACAACCTGCGCGGGCGCATTGCCGTGCAGGTCGACGGCGGCATGCGCACCGGTCGCGACGTCGTTGTCGGCGCGTTGCTGGGTGCCGATGAATTCGGCTTTGCCACGGCGCCGCTGATCGTCGAGGGCTGCATCATGATGCGCAAGTGCCACCTCAACACCTGCCCGGTCGGCGTGGCCACCCAGGACCCGGAACTGCGCAAGCGCTTTACCGGCAAGCCGGAACACGTCGTGAACTACTTCTTCTTCGTCGCCGAGGAGATTCGCGAACTGATGGCGAAACTCGGCTATCGCAAGTTCGACGACATGATCGGCCAGTCGCAGCACCTCAACATGCGCCGTGCCATCGACCACTGGAAGGCCCGCGGGCTGGACTACTCGCGCATCCTGCACAAGCCCGAAGCCGGCCCGGATGTCCCGGTCTACCAGTGCCAGACCCAGGACCACGGCCTGGACAAGGCGCTGGACAACGAACTCATCCGCCAGGCACAACCTGCACTGGAGAGGCGCGAGGCCGTCAGCATCGACCTGCCGGTGCGTAACACCAACCGCTCGGTCGGCGCCATGCTGTCCGGCGAGATCGCCAAGCGCTATGGGCACGCCGGCCTGCCCGAGGACACCGTCAGCATCACCCTGCGTGGCACCGCCGGCCAGAGCTTCGGCGCCTTCGTCGCCCACGGTGTCAGCATCGAGCTGATCGGCGAGGGCAACGACTATGTCGGCAAGGGGCTGTGCGGCGGTCGCCTCGTGGTCTACCCGCCGAAACAGACACCGATCGTGGCGGAGGAAAACATTATCGTCGGCAACACCGTCCTGTACGGCGCCATCAGCGGTGAATGCTATTTTCGCGGCGTTGCCGGCGAACGCTTCGCCGTGCGCAACTCCGGGGCCACCGCCGTGGTGGAAGGTGTCGGCGACCATGGCTGCGAATACATGACGGGTGGTGTCGTGGTGGTACTCGGTGATTCCGGGCGCAACTTCGCCGCCGGTATGAGCGGCGGCATCGCCTACGTGCTGGATGAACGCGGTGATTTCAACCAGCGCTGCAATCTCGCCATGGTGGAACTCGAGCCGGTTCCCGCCGAGGACGAGGCACTGGAAAAACTCGATCACCAGGGCGGTGACCTCGAGACACATGGCCGGGTCGACGTCAGTCACGACATGACCCGATTTGATGCCATCCGTCTGCAGCAGTTGATCCAGCGCCACGTGCGCTACACCGACAGCAGCTGCGGCCGGCAGATTCTTGAAAACTGGAACGACTACCTGCCGAAGTTCGTCAAGGTCATGCCGGTCGATTACCGGCGTGCCCTGCAGGAAATGCAGGCAGCCAGGGCAGCGACATCCCAGGTCGCCCAGGGAGGACGTTGATAATGGGCAAACCCACCGGCTTCATGGAATACGAGCGGCTCGACCGGAGCTACAAACCGGCGGCCGACCGCGTCCAGCACTTCCGGGAATTCGTCATCCCGCTGGATGACAGCGAGCTCCGTAACCAGGGTGCACGCTGCATGGACTGCGGCATCCCCTTCTGTCACCAGGGCTGCCCGGTCAACAATATCATCCCCGACTGGAACGACCTGGTGTACCAGGGCAACTGGCGCGAGGCGATCAGCGTCCTGCAGTCAACCAACAACTTCCCGGAATTCACCGGGCGCATCTGCCCGGCGCCGTGCGAGGCCGCCTGTACCCTGAACATCGAGGACACCCCGGTCACCATCAAGACCATCGAGTGCGCCATCGTCGACAAGGCCTGGGATAACAACTGGATCACCCCGCAGATCGCAGAGCACAAGACCGGCAAGCGCGTCGCGGTGGTCGGATCCGGCCCGGCCGGCCTGGCCTGTGCCCAGCAACTGGCGCGCGCCGGCCACGAGGTCGAGGTGTTCGAGAAGAGCGACCGCATCGGTGGTCTGCTGCGCTACGGCATCCCCGACTTCAAGATGGAGAAGCACATCATCGACCGGCGCATGGGCCAGATGCAGGCCGAGGGCGTCAACTTCCACACCGGCATACATATCGGCCATGACAGGCCTGCCGCAGAGCTGCTGAAGGAGTTCGATGCCATCGCGCTCACCGGCGGCTCCGAGCACCCGCGCGACCTGGATGTGCCGGGACGCGACCTCGATGGCGTGCACTTTGCCATGACGTTCCTGCCGCAGCAGAACAAGCGCAATGCCGGCGACAGCATCGATGCAGATGTTGAAATCAGTGCCAGAAACAAGCACGTCATCGTGATCGGCGGCGGTGACACCGGCTCCGACTGCATCGGCACCTCGTTCCGCCAGGGTGCCGTATCGGTGACCCAGCTGGAGATCCTGCCGCGCCCCCCGGAAAAGGAAGACAAGGCGCTGACCTGGCCCGACTGGCCGAACAAGCTGCGCACCTCCAGTTCGCAGGAAGAAGGCGCCGTGCGCGAGTGGTCCGTGGCCACCCGATCCATCGAGGGCGAAAACGGCACGGTGACCGCCATCAACTGCGTCCGGGTGGAATGGACAAAAGACGAGAACGGCGGCTGGAAGATGCAGGAGGTCGAGGGCAGCGAGTTCCAGCTCAAGGCAGACCTCGTCCTGCTCGCCATGGGCTTCATGCACCCGGTTCACGAAGGCATGCTGAAGGAACTCGACGTCGAGCTCGACCCGCGCGGCAACATCAAGGGCAGCACCGAGGGCGAACGCGCCTATTACACCTCGACTGACAAGGTGTTCGCTGCCGGCGACATGCGCCGCGGACAGTCACTCGTGGTCTGGGCGATCCGCGAGGGCCGGCAGTGCGCAAGGGCCATTGACGAGTACCTGATGGGCAGTTCCGATCTGCCGAGATAGAAAAATCATCTCGCGCATAGACGCCAGCTCGCAAAGGCCAAAGGAAAAAGCTCTCGCCACAGGTGGCAATAGCCCCGCAACCAGCTTCGGTGTATATGAGGCAAGCAGCATCTTGCCCAGGCCACGAAATGTTTTTTACATTGATTTATCCCTGAGGACTCTGTGCCCCCTGTGGCGATATTTTATACTTTGCGACTTGGCGTCTTGGCGCGAGACCGGGTTCTAGAATGACACAAGAACTGAAAAACGACCGTTTCCTCCGTGCCCTGCTCCGTGAACCCGTGGACGTCACTCCGGTGTGGATGATGCGCCAGGCCGGGCGTTACCTGCCGGAATACCGCCGGGTGCGAAAGCAGGCAGGCAGCTTCATGGACCTGTGCACCTCGCCGGAACTGGCCTGCGAGGTCACCCTGCAGCCGGTTGATCGCTTCCCGCTGGATGCCGCCATCCTGTTCTCCGACATCCTGACGATCCCGGACGCCATGGGTCTCGGCCTGTACTTTGCCGAGGGCGAGGGCCCGCGCTTCGAGCGACCGGTGCGCAGCGCGGCAGATGTCGACGCCCTGCCGGTGCCGGACCCCGAGGCTGAATTGCGCTACGTCATGGATGCCGTGCGCCTGATTCGCCGCACCCTTGCCAACCGGATCCCGCTGATCGGCTTCGCCGGCAGCCCGTGGACACTCGCGACCTACATGGTGGAAGGCAGTTCGACCAAGACCTACTCGAAGGTCAAGGGTATGCTCTACAACGAGCCGCAGTTGCTGCATCGCATGCTGGGTACCGTCGCCCGGTCAGTCACCGGCTACCTGAATGCGCAGATCGCCGCCGGCGCGCAGGCCGTCATGATCTTCGACACCTGGGGCGGGGTTCTGACACCGCCCGACTATGTCGAGTTTTCACTCAACTACATGCAGCAGATCGTCAGCGGCCTGACACGCGAGGCCGAGGGCAGGAAGGTGCCGGTCATCCTGTTCACCAAGGGCGGCTGCCAGTGGCTGGAAATCATGGCCGACACCGGGTGTGACGCCCTTGGCATCGACTGGTCCACCGATCTGGCCGCGGCGCGCAAGCGCGTCGGCGACCGCGTTGCCCTGCAGGGCAACCTTGATCCCGCGGTGCTGTATGCCTCGCCGGACGTCATTCGCGAGAAGGCCGGCGACGTGCTCGCCGCCTTCGGCAAGGGCTCCGGGCATGTCTTCAACCTCGGCCACGGCATCACCCCTGACGTCGATCCCGAACACGCCGGCGCGCTGATTAATGCCGTGCATGAACTCTCGACGAAGTACCATGAATAGATCCCGTGGAGGATCGTCGGTACCGTGGCCTGGATATGTCTGAGTAAATTACTCGGATAGCCGGCATCGAAATCCCTGGGTTGCCGTACCCGCCGGTGAGAAGGCGGCTCGAAGGACGCCCGTGCATGGTTACGGTTACGGACCGTCTCGCACCTGGCTATCGCGGCCAGGAGAGCACTTCTGCAGGAACGATCCTCACTCGCGATCGGTCATCAATCAGCATGCATCCCCGTTACAAACCGGTGCTTGCCCGATCTTGAACGCGGTATGGCCGCGACGCGCTCCACCTGGAACGACATATCACTGCCGAGGTCTGTCTGCAGCCGTGACTGCACCGCCTGTCCGACAAGGTCCGCAACGTCCTGCCGGGCGCAAAGCTTCAGTACGATGCTGCCGGGTCCGGTCTGCCTGAACTGGAACTGCCCGATTCCGCTATGGCCATCCAGCAGGCGCACGAAATACGCCGGGTAGATCCTGCGGCCACCGGGTGTGACAATGAGGTCGTTCTTGCGACAGACGTCGAGTGTCAGCAACGGGAATGGCGAGCCGCAGCTGCACTGCCCGGCCTGCAAGCGGCCCAGGTCACCGAGTTCGTAACGAATCATCGGCATCACGCGATTGGTCAGCGAGGTCACCAGCAGCCGGTGCTCGCCATCGACCGGTATCGATTCGAGTTTCACCAGATCACTGAATATATGGAAGTTGCCATGCGCACATTGCAGGCCGATATTCGGCACCTCCCGGCTGCCGTATTGATTGTAAACCGTGCATGAGAATGCCGACTCAATGGCAGCGCGCTGCCAGTCATAAAGTACCTCCGCCGTCGAGAACACACCCTTGATGGTTGCCGGCATGCGCATGTTGTGGCGTTGCACAAACTGCGCCAGCTCTGCCAGTATCGATGCATACCCCTGCAGCAGGACCGGCTTCCAGGACTGCACATGGCGTGCCCAGTCCAGCAGGTCGGTTTCATAGAACTCATACGCGCCGAGCGTCTGCTCGGCCGCGGCATAACGCCGCAGCCGGTCACCGGGTGTGCGCGGTTTGCGGATATCCTGTCGTGCACCCCAGAAGTTCAGTACCTTCTCGCCCGGTCGCCAGCCCGCCCAGCGGTAACTACGCATCATGCCGGCACGCATCTGCTCGGTTTTTTCGTCGGTGTAATAAAATGCCAGCGGCTTGCCGGTCGACCCGCCGGTGTAAGCCAGCTTCAGGCCGGCCTGCCCTGTGCCACCGGCGACCAGCGCATCACGCCGTTCAACCACAGCCTGCCGGGTAAGGACCGGCAGTTCAACCGGGTCAAAATCCGGCCCGGCAATGCCTCGAAAGCTGTCCCGGTAATAGTCCGTATGCCGGATCGCAAACCGTACCATGTCATTGAACTGCTGCTGCTGATAGTGCTGCAACTGTTCAACGCCCAGTGTCTCGTGTGCCAGCAGGGGCTTCAGCAGGCGATAACGCAGCGGCCTGGCCTGCCGATGGACAAGGTTTTTCAACCGGGCTATCAAATCTGCAGCACCCGCTCCCAGGACTGCCGGTCACACCGGTAGGATGCCAGGGCATCGACAATGGCCGTGAGGCGTTCGTCCCGGTGGACGGCATCATCGAGCAACTTCCAGCAACGGGATGCAGCACCGAAGTTGGCGCGCAGCGACGCTGTAAACTGCGCGAACAGAGCATTCGTATCTGCAGCGCTGTCAGCGTCGTTCCACCAGTGCCCCGTGGCAGACAGAAGCGCCTCGAGTGCGTCCAGGCGGGCCAGCACACGCTGGCGGACATCCGCATAGTGCGCCCGCATCCTGATTTCTGTAGCCACTACCTGAGCCCGGATTTCAGCACGCGCCGGCAGCTGCTCCGGGTAACCCCGCTTCACAAGCCCGATTACCGCAAACAACATCACGTCACCGAAGAACTGGCGTTCGAACTCACCGGACAGGTCAACCAGCGTTGCATTGCGATCCACGCCAGGGCGGAATTCAGAACCACCCGTATCTTCCACCGTCCGCCGGTGCAACAGCGGCAGGTTGGCTGAAACAAAGGCATCACCGCTACTGGCCTGTATGAGACGACCGAGTACCGGCCCTGCCATTCTCAGCTGCAGTCCCGCGAACGGAATGAAATACCTCAGGGCCCTGCGTGAGAGTACATAGTTCCCGGTATATACCGTGCGTGCCGGTGTCACGCTCGCCTGCACATCCACATGCCGATACGGCGTCACCCGCGTGGGGTGCTCGCCATCGAAGAAACGGCTGAGCCGGCGCACAAACCGCGACAGACATGCCCGATGGTCATGCGGCCCCTGCAACGGACACTGGTAACGGTGCGGCTCGCCTGAATTCGCGAACCCGAACAGTTTTGCCATGTCGTGATAGGCGGCGGCATCTTCACTGGCCGGTGGCCGGTGAAACCTGCACGGCGCATCTGCCCCGTGGGCGGAAATCTCCGCGAGCAAGGCGAGCACATCCACCAGCAGGGTGCCGGCCATCACGGCTGGCGATACCGGCGGGTCACCCACCACCTTGCCTGTGAGCACTTCTATGTTTGACTGACTGAATATGCGATCGATGTGATAGAAGTAATTGGTCGTATATACCTCTCCACCGGCAGAAGTGTTCGCGTGGAATTCCTGGTCGCTATCAACAAACAGGAACAGCATGCGTTCATCGCGCTGTGCCATCCGGTTCAACATCAGGCAGGTGATGTTGCGCATGATTGACGCACCCTTGTGCCAGAAGGCATCGGGCCTGGTATTGCCTATGACACGCTGCAAAACCTGCCGGTCGCTGCCGGACAGGCTGTCGAGTTCGGCCAGCTGTTCTTCCAGGCCAAAATAAACCGTCTCGATACCCCTTTGCCCGATCTCGGCAGCGATCGCCCTGTTCGCAGCGATATGCTCCGCCGTACGGGAGTCATCGGCAATCACCGCCACAAGCTTGCCCGAACGTTGCACCCTGTCTGCACCGTAACGAAACGCCTGTGCGGCACCCGCGAGGCTCAGCATGCACGCGCGCAGCTGCTGCGGGCGGTCCGCCACCGGCACCACCACGACCACGGTGTGGCGCAGATCTTTTCCGGCAGCTGCAATATGGCCTTCCATTTCGGCAAACAGGGCGTGGTATTGTTCAACCCGTGCCGGGTCAAGCGCGGATTTCCACATCGCGGTTTCCAGCTGCGGAATGACCTCGTCATACAGTGGCAGCAAGGCGGCAAGCTCGCTGGCACCTGCCAGCCGGCGGCGGATCAGGGCAGCAGCGCCTGCATCCGGATGCAGCTCAAGGCTGCGTGCCAGTTGCGGACAAGAGAAGACACCCACTGAAAAGCAGCCGGCTAGTTGCGTAGCGACTTGTAATCGGGGAAGGCGTCCTTATCCAGCATGATCTCGACCAGGTTGATTGCTCCGGTGAAATCCGTGTCGGCAAACAGCCTGTCCAGATCCACTTCCGTTGCCACGCGCTGGTAGCCGATACCAAATGACCTGGCCAGCAGGGCATAATCGGGATTCACAAAATCGCAGTTGATGTAGCGTTGCTCATAACTCTGGAACTGGTTCTTGCGGATCAGCCCCATGGTGGAATTATTGAACATTACCACGGTAATCGGCAGCGCATAGTTCACCGCTGTCATCAGTTCCATGCAGCACATCTGGAAGCCGCCGTCACCGATGATCGCGAGCGTCGGCTTGTGCGCTGCAAAGCGCGCACCGATGGCTGCAGGTATTGCATGCCCCAGCGAGGAAATACCGGAGTTGGGGTAAAACCGGTTACCACTGGATACATTAAAGAAACTCTGCGCGAAGATCAGGTTGTCGTCGAACACCACCAGGTCTTGCGGAAAATGCTGCTCCAGGCGCTTGAAGAAGTTCTCGACCAGCTCAAATCCGCAGCTGAAGATTTTACTGCTGCCGGCATTACGTCTTGCAACCGGGTCATTCATTGCGATTTGCTTGCGCACCGCCTGGCGATCCACGCCCTGTGCATCCAGCGTCCTGAGCACGCCGTTCAGCGTTGACTTGATATCACCGGTAACGGCCACGTCGGCCCTGAACACCTTGTCGATCTGCTCGGGATTGCTGTCGACCTGTGCAATCTTCTTGTCTTGCAGCAGGGAGTCATCCCACAGGTAACTGGTACGTTCGTTAAACCCGGCACCCAGGAAAATAATGGCATCCGCATTTTTGACAATATAGTTATAGGCATAACCGGACGAGGTCACGCCCAGGCTGCCCAGTGACAGTGCGGATTGTTCGCTGATGACGCCCTTGCCTTTCATGCTGCTGGTTACCGGGATATTGAGTGAATCACTCAGCTCGGAAACCTGTGCCTGCGCACCCGACTTGATGCAACCATAGCCCGCCACGATGACCGGGTTGCGCGCCTCCAGAATCAGCCCCGTCAACGCATCAATCGACCGGGTATGCTCGGCTGCTGCGGGGTCCGGCCGTTCCGTCACCACCCGCTCGAGCAGGTCTTCGTCAACCAGTTCCTGCTGCACGTTGAACGGTATGCTGAGCAGAACCGGCCCGGAGTTGGGCGACAAGAGCACCCTGGACGCCTGGTTCAGCACGTTTGCCAGGTAATCGGTTCGTTCCACAACCTTGCGATAGCGGGTAATACTCTTGAACAGTTCATCCTGATCGATGCTGCCACCCTCGCCCGAACTTTCCTGCAGACCACCCTTGCCAAAGATATGGGTCGAGGTTTCACCGGTAATCACAAGGACCGGCTGCCTGTCTGCATAGGCATTGGCGATCCCGGTCACCAGGTTGGTTGCTCCCGGTCCGGCGGTCGTGATGCAGGCCGCTATCTTGCCCGAGACGCGCGCGCAGCCACCCGCCATGAATGCCGCGCCCTGCTCGTGCTTGGCAAGCACGCTCTGCACACTGGAATGGTAAAGGCTGTCATACACCGGCAGGATATGGGCGCCGGGCATGCCGAAGATGAACTCGATACCGAGCCTTTCCATGTATTTGACGATCAGTTCGCTGACTGGGATCTGCATGGCATCACAACGCTTCTGATTTCGCGATATTGTAATGCCTTCTGTCGCGTTTCACACATTTTAGGAACCGGCTGTCATGGGCCAGGGCGAATAATATAATTTACTGATATATGGCGTATTAATGAATTCCACACGGCCATAACCTCCCAGCCCCGGGGCGGTCAAGACAATCGGTTCAGGATCACTGCTGTCCCGTTAACTCCCTCTCCCTTCGGGAGAGGGTTGGGGAGAGGGGATAAATAAACGCCAACTGTCTGATTTTACATCCCCTCATCCTGCCCTTCTCCCGCAGGGAGAAGGAACGCCCTGTTCATCATGC
>JBFELL010000088.1:0-11726 GCA_041552135.1 Gammaproteobacteria bacterium | reverse complement strand
CCGCTTCGAGGAGATCTATCAGCAGACGCAGCCGGCCAAGGCGGCGCTCAAGCGCGAGCTGCAGCGGCGGCTGGGGTGAGCGGGCAGGATCCGCTAGATGCCGCCACCATTGCCCGCATTTGCGGTTTTCTGCTGCGCTGCATCAAGACCTGGCCGGATGTTGCCTGGCTGTCGGGTCGTATGAACCAGCAGGTCACATTATTGAGGATTACGTAATTCAGGATACCGCATGAAATTCACGTTCGTGATCGGGTTGCCACGCAAACACACGGAAAGACACAGGTTGCCGGGACTCCGTGTGTTTCCGTGGCCATAGTGACAGGGCTGCAAGACGAGCCGGGACGTATCGTGAATAATGCGAGGCTCAATAGTTTCCAGTGCACCTGCCCGGGTTGCGCGCAATCTGCCGGAAACCGCACTAGTATTCAGGGCATGACGGTCACACGCAAAACCACACAAAGGGAAAAGCCATGAAGCATGCAAGCGATATCCCGGGCGCCATTGTGATAACCCTGGTGCTCGCCAGTCCCGCGTCACAGGCGGGTCTTTCGGACTACCTGGACAGTGTCAGGGAGTCGGTGACCGGTGCCGGCGGCGGTGAAGCCGCGGCCGCACTGAGCGATGATGAAATGGTGGCCGGCCTCAAGGAAGCCCTCGACAGGGGCACGCAGTTTGCCGTCGACAAGCTGGGACAGGAGGGCGGTTTTCTGAACAACAGGAAGGTGCGCATCCCCGTGCCTGACAGCCTGGCCTGGGTGGAGAAGTCGCTGCGCAGCGTCGGCCAGGATGAACTGGCCGACGAGTTCATCGCCACCATGAACCATGCCGCCGAGCAGGCGGCCCCGGAGGCCGCGGCGATCTTTGGCGATGCCATCCGGCAGATGAGCGTGCAGGATGCGAAAGACATCCTGGGTGGTTCCGAGGATGCGGCCACGCAGTACTTTCGCACACACACGGGAGATGAACTGGCGCGAAAGATGCGGCCCATTGTCGAGTCGGCGACGGCGAATACCGGTGTGACGTCGGCGTACAAGAATATGACCGCGCAGGCCGGCGGCGTCACCAGTCTGCTGCCGGCGGAGGTCACCGACCTGGACGGTTACGTGACGGACAAGACCCTCGACGGCCTGTTTCTCATGATTGCCAGGGAAGAGAAGCGGATCCGCGAGAATCCCCTGGGCTACAGTTCCGACCTGCTGCAGAAGGTGTTCGGGGCCTATGCGCAATAGCCTCGCCATGGGCGGTGACTGGCATCGAGGCGCGCTTTGGCGTATCGGGAAATTCTGACCGGCGGACTCCTGCTGTGCCTGTCGGCGGCTGCCGCTGCCGCGCTGCCGGTTTTCGACGCGCACATCCACTACTCCGCTGACGTCTGGGATGCCATACCGCCCGGGAGGGCGATGGCGATGCTGTCGGAAGCCGGTATCAGCCGGGCGGTGGTCTCGGCAACCCCCGCCGGGGGTGCCGAACGCCTGTACCGGGCGGCGCCGGACCGGATAGTGCCGTTTCTGCGTCCGTACCCGAGCCGGGCGCACCGGCATTACTGGTACCGTGATCCGGAGATTCCGTCGTGGCTGCGCGCACAGCTGGCGCGTATCCCGTACCGTGGCATCGGCGAGTTCCATGTCTTCGGTGCCGATGCCGGGAGCCCGGTCGTGCAGGAAGTCATCGGCATTGCGCGCGAGCGGCAACTGGTGCTGATGGCGCACACGGATCCGGAGGGTATTGCCGCAATCCTCGCGCAGGCCCCGGCCAATGACGTGATCTGGGCGCATGCCGGCTTCGATGTACCGATAGCCGACCTGCAGGACCTGCTGGATGCGCATCCGCGGTTGTTCCTCGAGCTGTCGTTCCGGGAGGGCCTGTTGCAGGACGGCCGGCTGACGCCGGCCTGGCGTGCCTTTCTGGTCGAAAACGCCGTGCGGTGCCTGGCGGGGACGGACACCTACACACCGGGTCGCTGGGCCGGGCTTGCCGACCTGGTGGACGAGACACGCCAGTGGCTGGGGCAGCTGCCCGCGGAAGTCGCCAGCCGTATCGCCCATGGCAATGCCGAGCGGCTGTTTGGCGCCGCCGGGCAGGCGGCCGACGGCGCCCGCCACCCGGGGCCACCGTGAGTAATACGGGCTGACCGATGTGGCGGGCTGATCGCGAGCTGCTCGAGGCGGGGTGTGTACAACGGCTGCATATCCGGCATGGCACGACACGCCTGGATTATGCGGGCGTGCTCAATGCCCTTGCTCTCGATACGGACTTCTGCCTGTTCTTCAGCGCGCTGCTGGCCAATGCGCCCTATGCCGCGTATTTCTGGGAAACACCGCCGGTCACTGAGGAGAGTGCCGGACAGCCGTTCGAGTGCGTGCTGGTCGACAGCCCGGCGCTTGCCGGGGTGGCGGCTGATGCCGGTGCCTTTGCCGGATATTTCTCCCGTGAGGCCGGCGATATTGTCGTGTTCCCCAGCCTGGGACACGACGCCTGTCTGGTTGCGCCATGTCCGCGCGGGCCGCAGGCAGTGTATGCGCACCTGGCCGCGTTTGTGCGGGGCGCGCCGCACTCGCAGCAGCAGGCCTTCTGGAAATGCGTGGGGGAGACGGTTCTTGGGCGACTGTCCGGCCGCCCGCTGTGGCTGAGCACCTCGGGCCTTGGCGTCTACTGGCTGCATGCCAGGCTGGATTCGGTACCGAAGTACTACACCTGGCCTGCTTATGCAGGCTAGCTGCCGACGCCGCCTTCGATCCACTTGCGGATGCGGTTGGAATCGCCGAACGGTGTCAGCTTGCCGAAGGAGTTCAGCAGCACGATGGTCAGGGGACGGTCGACGATCTCGGTCTGCATGGCCAGGCAGCGCCCTGCCTCGTTGAGGTAGCCGGTCTTGCTCAGCTGGATTTCCCAGGTCTTGTTCTTCAGCAGGCGGTTGGTGTTGACGTAGCGCAGTTCGCCACGTGCCCGGTAGGGACGGACGCTGATGGAGCGGGTGGTGGTGGCCTTGCGGATGAAGGGGTAGCGCATGGCGGCACGTACCATCTTCACCAGTTCGCGGGCGGAAGCAACATTGCCGGCATCCAGCCCGGCCGGATCGCTGAAGCGGCTGTCCTGCATGTGCAGTGACTGTGTCTTGCGGTTCATGGCCGCGATGAAGGCCTGCCGGCCGCCGGGCCAGGTGCGGGCCAGGGCGTTGGCGGCGCGGTTCTCCGATGCCATCAGGGCCAGTTGCAGCAGTTCCCCGCGGCTCAGCCTGGCACCGTATTCCAGGCGGGAGCCGGTCAGCTGGATCAGGTCGCGGTCAGCCCTGGTAATGGTGATCTTTTCCTGCATGGGCAGATCGCCGTCGAGGATGACCATCGCCGTCATGAGCTTGGTGATCGAGGCGATCGGCATGGGGTCGTTTTCCTGCTTGGCGTAGACCTCGTTGCCGGCTTCGTCGACCACCAGCGCGGCCGCGGAGCGCAGCTTCAGCTTGCCGGGTTTCAGCGCCTTCCAGATGTCCGTGCCGGCGGACGCCGCAGCGCGCTCACCGGTATCCAGCCTGGCGATGTGAAGGGGGGAGTCAGCCGTTACCGTCGCCGTGAAGGCGAGGGTAGCCGACAGGCAGCACAGCAGGAGCAGATTTTTCATCATTCACCGTGTGGTCGGGTAGCCGCTGTGAACTCTGAACGAATCGCCGCCGGAATGCAACGTCCTACGCGGCGCAGCCGACCCAGAATGACATGTCCTTGTCGAGGAATTCCTGCCAGGACATGTAATGCGAACCGTCGCAGGAGAACGTCAGGCTCAGCATGCCGTTGAAGATATTGATGGAAGCCGAGCGCAGATACAGCGTCTCGTCCGCCACGCGCAGCTGGCGCATGCCACTCAGCAGGCCGGGGATTTTTTCCTTCGGGATAAGGGCCTCTTCCGGGTAGGCATGGGGCGGGTAGAGCATGCAGATATCGGGATCAGCCAGCGCCTCGTGGTCAAGGATACGGTAGCGATAGGGGTCGTCCATGAACCAGACGGTGGCCCGGCTGCTGGAGAAATGGAGCACGGCCTGGAACATGCCGCGCGCGGTGAACAGTTCCTCGAGGATGGCCATGGCCGGCTCCATGTTGCGGTCCATCAGGCTGTCGACGCGGCACTGCTGGAACACCGTGCCGCGGATCGCCGGGTCGCCCTTGATCTGGCGCCAGTTATGGGATTCCTCGTACAGCTTGCCGGTGACCGGCAGGTCGCGCAGGTCGAAGTCGGCGCCGATGAAACCCATGACCTCGTTGTCGCGTTTGACGACCTGCAGGGCGGTCAGCGAGGGCCGGTTGGAGCGCAGGCTGAGATAGGCATCGGACAGCAGGAAGCCCCAGGAAGGCACGGCTTCGCGCATGTAGGGGCGCTGGGAACGGTCGCGACCATAGTGTTCCGGCAACAGGCCGCCGGTGCCGACGTTGTCGCTGATCTGGATGCCGTCGGTGTCCAGGGCGTACAGGAACATGGCGCAGGGGATGGTCGCAAAGCCCTCGGTCAGCACGATGTCGAGCTGGTCGCGCTGGCCCCAGACCGGGATGGCCTTGTCAGCGAGTTGCCAGAGCGGTGTTCGCAGGCGCTCGGCCATGACGGTGCGCTGCTGGTGGATGGCGTCTTTGAGGGTTTCATCCATGGGTTTGCGTTCCCCGTCTAGTTACCGGTCTGATTCTAGCAAGTCTTTGTGAAGCTTCCATGTCACTTCCAGCCTGCTACGACCGTCGGTTGCGGCGTGTCCCCGGGCGGATTCCCGGCCTGCACAGCCCCGAATCACCGACCGCAGCACGTCTTGTATTTTCGCCCGCTGCCGCAGGGGCAGGGGTCGTTGCGTCCGACCTTGGGGGTCTCGCGCCGGAACTGGCCGGCGCCGACCATTTTGCCGTCGTAGAAATACCAGCTGCCGTCGGTCCTGCGGAACTCGGCAAGCTCGTGGTGGACGTGTTTCACGCCACCCATGCGGTAGTGGGCCCTGAACTCCACACTGCCGCGATTGGCGCTGGACGGGTCTTCACTGACGTCGAGAATTTCCAGTCCCTCCCAGTCCGACTCGCGGGCCCAGCGGCTCGCGCCGGCCTCGTCGTAGTCGTGCCGCTGGCTCGGGTGCAGGGTGCGGGCCAGGTAGGGCATCTGCTGGCGTGCGAAGGCGGTATAGCGCGAGCGCATCAGTGCCTCCGGCCCGCTTGCCTGCGCGTTGCCGTCGATCAGGGGACCACAGCAGCGGTCATAGGGTTGTCCTGAGCCGCAGGGGCAGGAGGTCGTGTCGTTCATTGGTCGTTCCCGGTTTCAGGTCTGTTATTCATTGTAAGCAGTATGCGTGCCGGTCGGCATGTGTTCGCGCCGGCTTCGCTATGGTTGTCATCGTCGATTACTTTCGACAGGGGTGATCGCCATGGATCGTGATTGTATTCGGCAGATGATCGGCTGTGTTGTGCCAGGGTGAGGTCTCCGCGGTCGCGGTGCGGTGGCCATAGTCATACTGGCACTGCATGAAATTCCGCTCGAAGTAGTCCTCGGGGGGCGGGAGAGGATTACAGGGGGCGCTCAGGGGTACCGCATATCTCACCGTCCAGCCGCGCTCCCTGGCACCTGTCACGGTAAGTGCGACACTGTCGGCGGCGCGTTCTCCGGTCCAGACCTGGCTGATGCGCATGGCGATCAGCAGCACGTGGTCGGTTACGCACATCGGATAGGTCTCTAGCGGGCTGTTGATAAGGGCATAGAGATTGACATGGGGTTCCCGAGCGTTTTCCCTGGTCGGAAACAGTGCCTCGATCTGGCTCGGCAACGGGACGTGCTGCCGCAGCGCGCCATCGACCATCATGTGACCGTCGATGAATACGGGGGGGAAGACCACAGGGCTTGCCGCCGAGGCCATGATGTAGTCGATGTAGCGGTCGCGGCGTGCCGGGTCGTTGCGCTGCAGGGCGACGGCCGTCAGATCAAGGGTTTCCGTGTTGCCGCAGTCGAGGTCGACGGCGATCACCGCCAGCCGGCGGCCCTCGTTCAGCCAGGCATCCGCGACGCGATCCAGGGTCTCTACGGTAATGATTTGTTCCAGGCGCCGCCGCAACGGTGTGCTGTCGGTTGCGGCGTCACCCAGCATGGCGGCGAGTATGGATCGTCGCCGGAAGACATCCTTCGTGGTCAGGGATGCCACCTGCTCGCGCAGCACCCCGTCATACTCGCTGCCGAGAAAGGCGTGCGTGACCATCATGGCGCCGGTCGAGATGCCGATGGCGATATCGAACACCGGTCGCTGCCGCTCCGGCGGGGTGCTGACCCCTGACCAGCCATCCAGGAAGCCGACCCCGAAGGCGCCCCACGGGCCGCCCGCGGACAGCAGCAGGACATTGATTTCATCCGCCGGCGTGGCCCGGGTGGGTGTCGTGAGTTGCGGGCCGAGGCTGTCACAGACCACCATTTCGCCGTCGCGGGTAGTGGCGCAGCCGGCGAGCAGGAGCGCGGAGCAGAGGGCCAGCAGCCGCAGCCCGATGGCGGGTGGCAACCGAAAAGTCCGGGTTGACAGGCAGGCAGGCAAAATGTGTGTATCCCTGTATTTATAAGGTTTTCCGTAGCACTTACTCTATCACAGCCACCTGATTTTCCTGAGCGACGATCGGTAATGCTATTCACGGCGTCGGGGTGTTTTCTACAGTACGATCCGGTCCCAGGTCCAGTACAGGCCAATCATCGCGATGGCCATCGAGGCGGGGATAATGATGACCTTGCGGTACCAGGGTTTTCGTGAAAACCACAGCCCGACGGCCAGGAAGGCCAGCGAGATGACTGCCAGCTGGCCGAACTCGACGCCGATGTTGAAGCTGATCAGGGCGGTCATGAAGGCGTCTTCAGGCAGGCCGAAATCGGCCAGTACGCTGGCAAAGCCCATGCCATGCAGCAGCCCGAAGCCGAAGACGATAAACAGCCGGCTGGCGTGCAGGGTGCTGGCAAAAACATTCTCGAAGCCGATGTAGGCAATGGACAGGGCGATCAGCGGCTCGACGATATTGGCCGGCAGTTCGATGACGCCGGCGGTGGATAGCCCGAGCGTGATGGTATGGGCGACGGTGAACATGGTGACCTGCCAGAGCAGGGGGCGCATGCGGGTGCTGAGCAGGAAGATACCGAGTATGAACAGGATGTGGTCCGTGCCCCTGGGCAGGATATGCTCGAAGCCCGCCACCATGTAGCTGGTAATGACGTCTGTCATCGACTGGCGTGTGAACACCTCGGTCAGTGAAAATGGATCGCTTGGCTTGTCGCCGCGCAGCCATTGCCAGTCGGACCAGTGCCACTTCTCGTTGGTCTCGTCGACCTGGCGCACACGCACCGCGTTGTCACCGAAGCGCGCCGGGTAGTACCAGGTGACGTTCTCGACCGAGCGTGCGATCCGGCCATTCAGGGTAATCACGCTGGTGCGGGGCACCTTGGTGTAGCCGGGCTCCGGTATCTCCACGTGCGTGATCGTCAGCGGTACGGGCTGGCCATCGAAGTTGAGCCGGATCTCACGGGCAAAGATCTGCTGGAAGGGTTCGAAGGCCAGCATCAGTTCTTCGGCCTGCAGTACCCGCAGCTTGTCGTATTCCTCTGCGGTTGGCGCCTCACGGGTGTTTTTGTACTTCGCGTTGATACCGGTAAGCAGGGCCTCGATGCTGGCACGCACCTCGATGTGCCAGGTGCCGTTTGTATTGACGCTGATCTCTACCAGGGCGGGCTTGACGATATCTGCGGCGGCACCTGACGTTTGCGCAAGACACAGCAGCAGCAACGGGAGCTGCAGGATGCAGTTACCACTGTGTATCAGGCCGGTAAGCCATGCCTGTCGGGCGATGGTTGGCGTGTGCCGGTGCGCTGCCCGGCGATTCGGGGCGAATATCATGATATGGTGTATGTGATTTCGTTTTTGTGTGTAAATCCCTGCGCTTGTGTTTTATCATCGGACGCTCGACCGTTCCGGTGTCTGCGGCGATTGCCGGGCAGTTGTGTGCGGCCTTGCATGCCGTTGCGGCAGAACCGGCCGGCTATGGTAAAGCCGTCCTCTTTCAAATGAAAACAATCAGGGTAAGATTATGCCTCCTTTCGATCGTAGAGAATTCCTGAAGATCCTGGGTGCCAGTGCCGTTGCAGGTCCCGGCCTGGTTGCCTGCAGCAAGTCCGACAACGGCGCCACGGAGGCGCCCGCCGCCACCGGGGCGATGCCGGCACCGGACCCGTCCGCCGGGTTTTACGATCTCCCCATGCAGGGCAATGCGCGTATCCTGCATATCACCGATGTCCACGGACAGCTCAACCCGGTCTATTTTCGCGAGCCCAATGTCAACCTTGGCGTGGGCGATGCCTTTGGCCGTCCGCCGCATATCGTCGGCAAGGGCTTTCTGGAGGCCATGGGCCTGGAGCCGGACAGCCCCGAGGCCTATGCCTACACCTACCTGGATTTTGCCAGGGCGGCAGGCCGGTTCGGCAGGACCGGCGGCTATGCCCAGGTGCGGACCTTGCTCGAGAGCCTGCGGGCATCGGCCGGCGGCAGGGAAAACACGCTGACCCTCGACGGTGGCGACCTGTGGCAGGGTTCGGGTACCGCGCTGTGGACCCGCGGTGTCGACATGGTCGAGGCCTCGAACATCCTCGGCCTCGATGTCATGGTCGGCCACTGGGAGTTCACCTACCGCGAGGACGAGGTGCTCAGCAACGTGGCCCTGTTCAAGGGTGACTTCATCGGCCAGAACGTGCGCGTGAAGGAAGATGCCCTGTTCGGCGACGAGTACGCCACCATGGTGGAGAAGTACGACGGCCGTGGCCTGTATGACGAGGACTCCGGTCATGCCTTCCGGCCCTATGTCATCAAGAACGTCGGCGGGGCACGCATTTGCGTAGTCGGCCAGGCCTTCCCGCGTACCGCCAATGCCAACCCGCAGGAGTTCTTCCCCGACTGGTCGTTCGGCCTGCGCGAGGACGACATGATCTCGCTGGTCAAGGGCATTCGTGAGGACGAGAATCCCGATGCCATCGTGCTGCTGTCGCACAACGGCATGGACGTGGACATCAAGATGGCCGAGCGCGTGCCCGGCCTGAACGCGGTGTTCGGCGGCCACACCCACGACGGCATTCCGCGCCCGGTCGAGGTGAAGAACGTCGAGGGCCATACCTGCCTGGTGACCAACGCCGGTTCCAACAGCAAGTTCGTCGGCGTCATGGACTTCGATATCTCCGCGGGCAAGATCAATTCGATGAACTACCGGATGCTGCCGATCATTTCCGACTGGCTGGAGCCGGACAAGGAAATGCAGGCCTACATCGACCAGATGCGGCAGACAAAATACGACGAGAAGATCATCGAGAGCCGTTCCAGCAAGTTCTTCTTCAACCCGGCCCGTGTCGGCAAGACCTACGAGGAGATCCTCGGCGAGAAGCTGGCCATTGCCGACCGCGTGCTGTACCGCCGCGGCAATTTCATGGGTACCTGGGACCAGGTGCTGTGCAACGCCCTGCGACATGAATACGACGCCGATATCGCCCTGTCGGCCGGTGTCCGCTGGGGCACTTCCACCCTCGAGGGCGAGTGGATCACCATGGAGGATGTCATGACCCAGTGCGCCACGACCTACAGCGAGACCTATGTCATGGACATGACCGGCGCCGACCTGCTCAACATGCTCGAGGGCGTGGCGGACAACCTGTTCGACCCCGACCCGTACCTGCAGTCCGGTGGCGACATGGTCCGGGTCGGCGGACTTGACTACACCATCAAGCCGAATGCCGAGCTTGGCCATCGCATCTCCGATGTACGGCTAGATAACGGCCATATCATCGAGGCGGGCGAGACCTACAAGGTCGCCGGCTGGGCGACTGTCAACCGGACACCGGAAGGCCGCCTGATGTGGGATGTGGTGCGCGACTACATCGTGGCCACCAGGGGTAAGGACAATGTCCTGAAATTGCCCAAGATCAACCATCCCAAGGTGGTGGGCGTGAAGGACAACCCGGGTATCTCCGACTATCCCGGTGAGCTGGGCTGACGCGAACGCCGGCCGATGCAGTGGAAAAGGCCCCGTTTACGGGGCCTTTTTCATGGATCAGTAACCGGATGAGGCGGATAGCGTGAAACCGCCCGGCAACATCCCTGACTGGGTCTGCTGGGTTGCCCAGGACAGTTCCGGCGCCTGGTGGGGCTATGCCGTCGAGCCACTGCGTAACGACACCGGCTGGTACGAGAACGAGGTCGGCCGCCTTGCCTGCCTTGGAACGACCACACCCGCGAACTGGCAGAACTCCCTTGAGCGTGTGCGCTGACAGCTGCCGCATCCTGCGCGTTGTGCTGCTGGCGAGCGGAGCGGCGATGACAACAGCCTGTGCCACACTCGGCTACTACTCCCAGTCGGTGTCCGGGCAACTGGATGTCATGGTGCGCCGCCAGCCGGTCGAGGAGCTGATCAGCGACCCTGCGACCGACCCCGGGTTGCGGCGCAGACTGGAAACGGTGCAGGCGCTGCGCCGCTTCGCCAGCGACATGCTGGCATTGCCTGACAATGGCAGTTATACCCTGTATGCCGACATCGAGCGGCCATTCGTTGTCTGGAACGTGTTTGCGGCACCCGAGCTGTCACTGGAACTCAAGACCTGGTGTTACCCGATTGCCGGTTGTGTCGCCTACCGCGGGTATTTTGCCGAAACCGATGCGGCGCGTTTTGCCAGCGGCCTGCGCGAGCAGGGCTATGATGTCTATTCGGGCGGGGTGACGGCCTATTCGACGCTGGGGTGGTTTGATGACCCCGTACTGAACACCGTGATTGATTTCAGCGAGGCCCGGCTTGCCGGCCTGATCTTCCATGAACTGGCCCACCAGCAGCTGTATGTGGCGGGTGATACCGCGTTTAACGAAAGTTTCGCCACTGCCGTCGAGCTCGCCGGCGTGAAGGCCTGGCTGGCGCAGCGGGGCGATGCGACAGCGACAAGGGAGTATCAGCGGTTTCATGAACGTCGGGCGGGTTTCCATGCGCTGGTCGCGCAGACCCGGGAGCAGCTGCTCGCCGTCTACGCCTCGGATCTCAGTGAAACGGAGAAGCGACAGCAGAAGCAGCGGCTGATCGGGGGCATGCGTGCCGGCTATGCCGCCATGAAGCGGGACTGGGGCGGGGAGGGCGACTACGACACCTGGTTTGCCGGTGACATCAATAATGCGCAACTGGCTGCCACGGCCGCCTACCGCGAGTATCTGCCGGCATTCCAGCGCTTGCTGCAGCAGGCCGACGGTGATTTTGCGTGGTTTTACTCGCTAGCCGCCGAGATTGGCGCGCTGCCGGCTGAAGCGCGCAGCCGGCGTTTGCAGGCGGTAATGGATGCCGGGCGCGAAGCGGTGTCTGTCGCTATTCCTCCAGACGTTGTATCCGGATCACCTCATGTCCCCTGATGGTCAGGACGATGGGGAACTCCTGTGTACTACGCTGGTAGATCCATTCCTCGACCCGGGAATCCAGTGCGCCAGAAATCACATCCTTGTAGTCGGGTTCACCGCAATGTTTCATGACCTTGAGTTTGCTGTCGCCAACCTTGATCAGCGCGGTTCCGCAGCGCAGGCTCATCGCCCAGGCGGACTGATGCATGCACAGGGCAGTCAACAGCAGCGCGTATGTGCAGAGGCGTCGTTTCATGGTCTGTAACCTCCATGTGTTTTTTATGACTTGCACGCAGTGCTGTCCCGCTTGATTGCTTCTCCCCTTCAAGGGGAGAAGGCCGAT
>JBFELL010000087.1:0-11758 GCA_041552135.1 Gammaproteobacteria bacterium | reverse complement strand
TTTGCGCTGGTTACCCTGCGGGTCAATGACCCGGTAGGGTTCTCCGCTCATCAGGCTTTTGGTCGCGCACAGCTCGATAAAATCGTCGGCTGTGGCAATGTCGTCCCGAAAGTGCCGGTATTTCTTTTCCATGTGTTCGGCGGCCTTGACCGGCGTGTACGCCTGGTCGTTGCGCACGAACGTCAGCTCCGAGCCGGCAACATGGCCGATCAGGTGGCGGATCGTTGCATCGACCGGTCCGGTCGGTTCGCCCCGGGCCAGGGCGGAGGTCAGCAGCAGGCAGATTGCCAGTGCGATCCCGGGGGTAGCTGTCAGGTGTCTGTTCCGTGGTTTCATAAATTCAGGTGTTTGCACAATGTCGGCATAGGCTGATCCAGGGGTGGTCCTGGATCCATATTGCGTCATGAATAACAGCAAGTTGCAGTTTATTCTGCAGGTAAGTTACACATCTTGGATGGCTGGCGCAAATCAAGCCCCGGCAGGGCACGGGGCAGGAAATCATTCTATCGGTCAACGACAGCAGATCATAGGTCTCGGGCACATTTTCTGCTTATAACGCCATTAACCCCGCAGGGGGGCATTCCGGGAATCACGGGGACTGAATAGCGGGTGGCAGCGCGGCTTGTCTCCCTGCCTGCGTTCGTCCGTCCGGTGATTGCATGGCCTGCGGTTGCAGATCCGTTCGGTTATCCGCGACAGCCGCGTGTCGTTCTGCTGGCACACGGCAGGCGCGACCCGGGACCGGCTCGATTTTACTGTCATGGGCATCACGCGCCATACGGCACGATTGCAGTCCCGCTCCCGGCGCTGACGGCTCTGCTCCCGCAGTGCGTAATGTCGCTTCCCGCCAGTTGCATGTGCCGGTTTACCGGTCATTCAGGTTCTGTTCAGGAACGCTTGCCTATATTGATTCCAGAGGTGACAGGCCGTGATGGCATCGAGGTGAGTGATGAGGTCAATAAATGCAAGGAGGGTCCCGAATGAAGACTGCAACGATCTGTGACGGCAACCGTGCGCGGCGATTTGTCAGGCAACTGCTGAGCGGGTGTGCACTGCTGCTGCCGGTGGCCGGTTATGCCGGTCCGACAGCACCGACCATCAAGTTGTTTCCGACGACCGTACTGGAGGAAATCAGGCACACCGGCGCTGTTGCCGCGGAGATGGAAACCGGGTTGCAGGTCGTCATCAGCCGGCTTGATGAACAGCAACGGCTTTACCTGGAAAGCAAGTGCGAGGGCAACGAGGGCGACCCGGGCTGCGAGCGCATCGCCAGGCAACTCGGGAAAAGCTATCTCGAAATGCTGAACATCATGGGGGACAAGCTGCCGGAGATGGAAACGGCGGTGAATGCCACCTCATCGAGTCTCGAGAAGCGCATTCGCAAGGAACTGGGTCAGAAAAAAACGTCCTGGACGCTGCAGGAACTGTTGATCGGCGAGGAGTCCGGAAGTGCGACCACCACCCGTCAGCCGTCCCTGCGCGGGCGATCCGGTATGCGTCTCAGTGATCGCTTCAGCCAGTACTACAAACTGGTGGCGCGCTCCGGCGGCAAGACCGGTTCCTCGCTGGCCGTCATTGCCTCGGATATCTATCTCGATATGCAGGAGGCGTCCAGCCTGATCGCTCGAACGCGGGAAGAAATCAGCCGGGCAACCCTGATGGAGCAGCTCAACCAGTCGTTCGGAACCATTACCCCTGAAATGCAGGAAGTGGTGAGCGGCGTCAAGGCCATCCTGTTCGGTGAGGATGTCGACGTCACGCCGATGGCCATCCCGCCATCCGGACCGGCCGACCATGCCTATGAAAGTGCCCTGCAAATGTGACCGCAGCTGAACTGGAGAATCCTATGAACCGATCAATGAACCTCAGGCTGGCCGGACTCGTCACCATGGCGGCCATCACCGTCTCGATGGTGGCCTGCAGCAGCAATCCCGGCCGGACAGCGGCCTGCCGCCTGCCGGAGGGACCGAACCTGGAGCAGGCGATCAGCAGCGCGCGCTTCGACCTGGAAACCGGCTGCGAACACGAGTTCGATGCCTACTTTCAGCGCCTGCTGAGCATCGCGGAAGGCGACCCGAAAAAGGAGAACAAGGCCAGCTTCAGTGACTTCCTCCTGTGGGCCAATGATGCCGGCCTGCTGAGCAAGCGCCAGGCCCGGGAACTCTATAACCGGTATTTCGGTATCAAGTACGTGTCCCTGATCAGCGATTACAGTGTCTGCTCGCAAACCTGTCCGCACCAGTCCGATGTCATGCGTGACATGAACGGGGAACTGGCTGACAAGGAGCAGGGCCTGCTCAGGATCAGCGCGGACCGGCTCAACTACACGCGGGCCAGCAACCTGTACCAGGAAACGGAACTGGTGCTGGAGGCCACCTGCGAGGCCTGCGGGCCGGTCGAGTAGCCGGTAATGAACCTGCGGAAAGGTCGCGGCTTCTTCAGTGGCGTGTTGCTGGGCATGACGCTCAGTTTCATCGCCGGGCTGGTCGTGGTGTATCTGCTGACAGTGCTCGGGATGATTTCGGTGTCCGTGCTCGAGGTGCCCCGGATCCAGGTCCTGTTGGAGTGGGGCCGGCGCAACCTCGGGCTGTCGATCCTTCCGTTCGCCATCACCCTGGGCCTGTACATCCACACGCTGCGGGCCTTGCAGCGGCGGCTTGACGGTAACCGTGCGCTGGATGAGATCAGCCAGCTCGAGCATCTTGCCGATGTGTGGACCAGCCTGTTTTTCGGTATCGGCGTGATCTGGACCGCGATCGGTATGCGCAGCGCCCTGCTGTATGCGCTCGGTGATCCCGGGACGGCCGCGCAGGCCGGTGCCCATGCCGTGCTGCAGCGCCTGGTGGACGGCGGCATCCTGACTGCGCTGACGACGACCATCGTCGGCGGGATCGGCGGCTATGTGATGCGGGTCATCAAGAGTTCACTGCTGGGTACCCGCCTGAGCCGGTTTTACGAGGCGCAGGATCAGCACCATGCCGACCGGGTCGAGGCCTTGCTGTGTGATATCCGCGAGTCGATCGACTGCGCCACGGCACGCAGCAACACGGTGCCTTTACTCCGGGAAGGGCAATGATGCGGCGGCGCCGGCAGGCAAAGTATCCACCCGGGAGCGGTGCCGGGGGCGGTGATACCGAGGCCCTGCAAACGGATGTCATGCGCTTTCTGTCGATTATCGGCCTGTGCCTGATGGCCGTGTTTGCCCTGGTCCAGGGGATCCCGGTGCAGGAGAAGGGCAAGTCCGTGCAGTCATCGCAGGCGGCAAGGTTGCGGCAGGACGTCAGGGTGCAGCAGGCCAGGGTGCAGGAACTGCAGGCCGGGCTGCACACGCTGAAATCGGCAATGTTCCGCACGCAGCGGGTGCTTGTTTCCGCTGAACACCACCTTGAGCGGCTTGACAGGCAGACGCAGGAGGCGCGCGAGGCGCGCGACCGGCTGGAGGCGCAGGTGGAAGGCCTGGGCCGCCGGCTCGAGCAGGGGCGCAGGGAGCTGGCGGATATCGAACAGGCCTCGCTGCAGGAACAGCAGAATCTGGCCGAACTTCAGGGCCGGCTGTCAGGCGTGCAGGCGCAGCTGGATCGCAGCCGCAAGGAAATCGCGACACTCAAGCGCCCGTCACGGCAGACACGACAGGAGACGGCCGGTCCTGTGACCCGTACACGGCCACCACCGGCGCCCGCACCGGTATCGGTAACCAGCCCCGAACCCGACCGGCAGGGCTTTACCCTGCGGTTTGTGTCCGATGAGGCACTCGACCGGCTGGTCGCGGCGGGCAGCGTTACCCTGTATGCCATGGCGGATAAACAGGCCTGGCGGCTGTCGCTGGACGCCGGCAGGCCGGTTGCTGCACGCGGGCCATACCCTGGATGGTTTCACGAAATGTCGGCAGTGACCGTCCCGGCGCACTACCTTCACGGCCTCGATAATGCCCCCGATGGACCCGGGAGTTCAGCCGTTGTGTGGGGGGTGCAATTGCCGTCGGCCACCCGGCAGGCCATCGCCTCGCTCACCCGGGGGCAGCCGGGTGGCGAGCTGGTGATCCGGGGTGACGGACAGGTGGTGCTCGGGGAGTGAGGCCATGATTGCCGCAAACCACACCCTGTATGTGTTACTGGTGCTCCTGCTGGCGGCCGGCTGCAGCCAGCATTCGATGCGTTCCCTGCAGGGTCCCGGGTCATCACTGCAGGCGTGGGTGGATACACACCTTGCACCCTATGTGTCCCGGCAGCTGGGCCAGCATCCGCGTTTTCGGGGCGAGCCGGTGATTATCGTGCGCCTGGAGGGCGACGATATCCAGCCGGACATAGACGGCCTGACGAGCGGCATTCGCGACCAGCTGCTGGACAGCATGCTGAACACCCCCGGCATAAACGTCCCCTGGCAGCCGCAGCATCAGCCGGCGCAGCATCACCGCCGGCTGGACCAGGTGCAGTGCGGCAGGATACGCGATGCCAGTTATTTTATCGGCATCGAGATTGCGCGCACGACAACGGCACAGTTCCGCGTTTCGGTGCGTGTCCTGGATGTGCGGGCGGGTGAGTGGGTCAGCGGCTTCAGTCAGAACTGGTCGGGTCGTCTGACGGCTGACGAGTTGCGTGCCCTGCAGCTGCGGCGGACCGACGAGTCACTGCGGGGGCTCAGGGTATTACCGTTCAGTTCCGGGCAGCCGGACCTGGCCGCCACCTACCTGGCCAACAACCTGAGTTGCCTGTTGCGGCAGCAGGATGTGGAAGACCTGAAAATCCGGGTGGAAACACCCAGCTCCGGCAGCCAGCCGTTGCGTACGCTGCTGGGCCTGATCGGCAATAACCTGTCACGTTACCGGGAGGTGCAGGTGACGGATGTCGAGCGGCAGGCGAATTTTATCCTGCGCGGGGAGATCCACAGGATCCAGGCGAACCTCTATCAGGTCTGGGTCATCCTGCATCCCAGAGGTTCCGGCATGCACCTTGCCGGCATGGATACGGCCGCCTACATCCGTAGCCAGCCCGCCGGCAGCCGTCCCGGAAAGCGCAGCGTGGCCGGGCAAACCGTTGACATGAAACCGGCCATCGCGCGCATGGAGCTGGTGCGGCGGACAAACAGTGACGGCCATGAGGCGGTATGCGGCAACGGGCGGCACGGCTGCCCGGTGCTGGAAGTGGATGTCGAGCACGCCGACCAGGTGTTTGTCTTTACCCATGGCAACAGGGACGGCATCAGCAGGCTGTCCGGCGCCTGCACTGGTTCCGATTCGGCGCAGGCGCGCCCGGGAAGGTTTTTCTACCGCTATCCCGAAGCACGCTTTACCTCGTCCGACTGGCCGACGGTGTATGCCATCGCCGTCAGCGGCGCCGGGCCCCAGCGGCAGTTGCGCCAGCTGATGCAGGATGTACCCGATGCCTGCGGCAACACCGGGAGCCGTTTCTCGTCTGCGGGCAGCCGGGAGCAGTGGCTGGACAGGCTGGACCGGTTTGTCGCCACACATGGTGACCATGCGGTATGGACGGCGAGGCGGCTGCCATGATGCGCACTGCCGGAATATTACTGGGTGCGTTGCTCATGCTGGCGCTGTTCCTGCTGGTGTTGAGCTCCGGCAACTACCCGCAGGCGGTGGGGCCTGGCGCTGACGATGAAGCCCCGTCGCTGTCCGGCGCCGGCGGGCCGGCAGCATCCGTGGATGTGCCGCTCGAGGATGGCGGTGACAGCGCGGAGGTCCCGGCAGCGGCTGCCGCCGGCCATGACGAAGGGCCACGGCTGGATGAAGCGGATGCCGGGCTGGTGCTGAACCCTGAAGCCTGGAACCAGGCCATCGTTGGCGATGAAACGGCCCGGGATAACGACGCCGGAAACCTGTCCCGTTACCTGGTCTGGTCTCCCTTCCGCAGCCAGTGGGCCGCGGAGGGGTTTGCACGACGCCTGACGGTGGCCACCGATGTGCCCGTTGAAGTGATCAACACTGCGCCAGGTAACTACCAGGTGGTTTTCCGTTACCGGGACGAAGGGGAGCGGCAGACCCGGGTCAGGCAGATTGAAACCGTGACCGGACTCGAGCTGGAGTGATGATCATGCGACAGCCCGGGCTGATGATGGTCTGCGCCGCCATGTTGTGGGCATCCGGCGTTGCGGCAAAAACGGCCCCGCTGATTGATGGCAAGACACTTGAGCTGCGCTGGCAGGCCTATGCGAGCGAGGCACTTCAGACCCGGCCGGCGCTGGACTTTCCCTATGCGCCGTGTTTCACCCGCGCGGCCACCGCCCACGGCCTGCCGGAAACCCTGTTGCTGGCTGTCGCCCGGGGCGAGAGTGATTTCAGGCCGGATGCCCGGTCAAAGGCGAATGCCATCGGGCTGATGCAGATACTCTGGCCCGGTACGGCAAGGCACCTGGGGCTGGAGACGATGTCCGAGGTGCTGGATCCCTGCACCAATGTCGATGCCGGTGCGCGCTACCTGAAGGAACTGCAGCAGCGTTATCGCGGCAATCTGCACCGCACCCTTGCCGCCTATAATTACGGACCCGCGAGGATCCCCGTGGCCGATGGCCGCCTGCCGGCGGGTGCGGTCTGGTACAGCAGCTACATCATGCGGCATCTTGATTATGTCCTGAACGGCAGCCGCAGGGTGCCCGGTGGCGCCGCGCGCCAGCGCTACGCCGGGCAGGGCCGCCTGTTCGTCATTCATTTTTCCCGTCCCTACCGTGCGGCAGCGTTTGTCGAGCGGCTGCAGCCCGGCTTCGGTGATTTGCGCCTGGACTGGTTTCGCCTGGCGGACGGCGGCTTCGATGTGGTGATGCTGTATGCCGACGAGAGCGAGCGGAGCAGGGGGCAGCAATTGCTCGAGCGGATGGGGTTCGGGTGAATGTTGCTTTCTGAAATGACAGCATCTCCTGTAGGAGCGGCGCCCTCGCCGCGATTCGCGCCGGGGCGGCGCTCCTACAGGCGTGTCTGCACAATGACGGGATGAACCGGGCTGGTGGTGGCCAATGACAAGGTTTACACAAACATGGATTCTGTTAGTTGCGTGGCTACCGGGTGGCCTGGCGAGCGCCGGGGAATACCAGGCCTTTGCGCCGGTGTTGAGCGTGGAGCCTGTTTTTGAAACGCGCCATGAGCCGGTGTCGCGACAGGTGTGCGCTGAACCGGATGCCTCGGCACGCGAGTTTGACGAAATCGCCCCGACCATCGGTGGGGACATCCGTCGTCAGGCCCGCCTGTGGCAGCAACAGCGACGTTGCAGGACCGTTACGCAACAGCGCGCCCGTGAGCACATTACCGGCTACCGGGTGCTGTATCGCTATGGCGGCGAGACGCAAACGGCCCTGTTGCCCTACGATCCCGGTGAGCAAATGCGGGTTAAGGTGAGTCTGTCGCCGGTCCGCTAACGGCTGGATGCCTGTCGCTGGAAGAATCCTCCCGCAGCTGCGGCTTCAGCCGCGATACGCGCCGGGGGCGGCGCTCACAGGGAGGGGCCGAAGCTTACCCGCATCCGGGTGCCGCCCAGCGGGCTGGCGGTAAACGACAGTTTCCCGCCATACAGCGCAATGATTTCGCTGGCCATGCTCATGCCGATGCCCTGGCCCGGGACTGACTCGTCCATGCGTTTGCCGCGCTGCAGTAGCATGTCGACCTGATCCGCCGCAATGCCGGGACCGTCGTCTTCAATGCTGATCTCGACGCCGCCGGCGTGTTGAGCGCTCTTGACACCTGCCCGGACCGCGCTGCGGCAGTACTTGTAGGCATTCTCCAGCAGGTTGCCCAGAATCTCCGTCAGATCGGCCTCGTCCCCCGTGAAGGTGGCTTCAGGATCCAGGTCCAGGTCGACTGCCACCTGTTTCTCCTGGTACACCTTGTCGAGGGTGCGCACCAGTCGCTGCACGACCTTGCCGACCGCTACCGGTCTGGCCAGTGTGCTTCGGCCGGAGACGGCGGCACGCTGCAGCTGATGGTTGATGATTTCATCCATGCGTTGCACCTGCTCACTGACCAGCGCGTGACTGTCATCAGCGGCGTCGTTGCCCGGCTGGCTGGACTGCAGAATGGCCAGTGGTGTTTTCAGGCTGTGGGCGAGGTCATCGAGGCTGTTGCGGTAACGGCTCTGCACCGCCTTGCTGTGCCCGATCAGGGAATTCAGGCTGGAGGTCAGGCCGGCGAGTTCCCTCGGGTAGTCACCCTCGAGCCGCTCTGCGTGCCCCCGTTCGATCTGCTGCAGGTCGGCGGTGACGGTCCGCAATGGCCGCAGACCCCAGCGCAGGATGGCGCCCTGCGCCAGCATCAGTACCAGCGCCATGCCGCCCAGCCAGCGCCACAGGGTAGAGCGAAAACCGGCAATCTCCGCCTGGAAAACGGTGGTATCTTCCGCCACGGTGAACGTGTACAGCGCCTCCGTGCCGGCATCGTCTTCCCAGGCAACGCCAAACGCCAGGGTATACAGTTGCAGGTCGGGGCGCTCAAGCCGGCTGAAGCGGCGTTCACCGGGTGTCTGCTGCTCACCGGCGCCGATGTCCCGCCCGGTCAGCGAGGCGGCGTGCCACACGGGCTCACCGTCGTGGCGGGTGATGACGGCATAGAGCCCGGAATCCGGTTTCGAGAATCGCGGTTCCGGCAGCTCCCGCGGCGGGATCATGCGTCCCGCGCTGTCCTCGTCTGCGGCCGCGAGCAGGGCGTAGATATAGGATTGCAGGCGCTCCTGCATGGCGGCTTCCGCACTGACACGAAACGCCTTGTCGAGCGCCAGGCCGGTTGCGCCGAGAAAGCCGGCTAGCACCAGCGAGGCGGCCAGCAGCAATCGACTGTGAATGGAATGCATCAGCCGGTGCCGGCTTCCCGGCGGAAGCGGTAACCGCGTCCACGCAGGGTTTCTATGGGGCCGAGGGTATTGTCCGGGTCCAGCTTGCGACGCAGGCGTCCGATGAAGACCTCCAGCACGTTACTGTCCCGGTCATGGTCCTGTTGATAAATGTTGTTCGTCAGTTCGGTCTTGGAAATGACCTCCCCGGCGTGCAGCATCAGGTATTCCAGCACCCGGTACTCGAAGGCGGTCAGTTCCACCGGCCTGCCCGAGACCGTGATGGACTGCCTTGCCGTGTCCAGCGAAATCGCTCCGCACTCCAGTACCGGTTTCGACCAGCCGGATGCGCGGCGCAGCAGGGCATTCAGACGCGCCTCGAGTTCCTCGAAGCGAAACGGCTTGACCAGGTAGTCATCGGCGCCGCTCTCCAGGCCATCCACCTTGTCCTGCCAGTTGCCCCTGGCCGTCAGGATGAGGATCGGGAAGTTTATGTCACGCGAACGCAGGCGGCGTATCAGTTCGATGCCGGACAGCTTCGGCAGGCCGATGTCGATAATCGCCAGGTCGAGCGGATATTCCTCGCAGTAGTACAGTCCTTCCTCGCCATCCGCGGCGATGTCGACGACATAACCCGTGTTGCGCAGGCGATCCCTCAACTGTTCCCGCAGGCGGGTTTCGTCTTCCACGACCAGGATATGCATGGCTCAGCGTCTGCGTGATACGCTCTGCCCGGTGCGGGCGTCGATCTGGATGCGCTTGACCCGCCCGTCTTTCGTCAGGATCTTGATGCGGTGGATCTTGCGGCCGTCGACACGGACGGTTTCCGCAGACAGTACCTTGCCCTTGTGTTGCTGCCGTGCCCGCCTGACGGCCTCGTCCAGGCTGATGCCGCCATTCTCGGCGTGACCGCGTTGCGCGAGCAGCAGCAGGGGATGCTGCTGCGGCGATGCCGGCACCGGGGCGGTGGCCAGTAACAGGGCCAGCCAGCCGAGAAGCAGTCGCCTGGCGGCCCGCATCCGGTTACCTGCGGCCTTGTGTTGACGTGTCATCTGTCGGTCTGCCGGATCATTGAGGCCAGTCACCGGTCAGTGTATGCCTTCTGATCCGGGTGCAAGGGTTGATTTTACGCAAGGGGTACGGGCAGGAACTAATGTACCCGCTTCCCCTTGCGCACGATCCGCTGCAAAAGGGGAGGCAGGCGCGGCATCAGCGCTGACAGGCGATCCTGCATCAAAACGTCTTTGCCGGTGAAATCCTGACACGAACCGGTATGTGCCTGCCCGGGTGCTCCGTGGTGAATGTGTCAAAGAGGCGACCGTCATAACGGTATTTTACACGATACCCCGTGAGTTGCTGCTGCTCTTCAACTCGATCAACGCTCTCACAGCGTCTGACGTGTTCAACCGCTGGCCGGTACCGGGCGTGCGATCTTTGGTACTCGTGCCCGAGGCTGGCACCAAGCAGCGTGCCGGCAACGGTCAGTGCGGTCTCCCCGCGCTTCTTTCTGCCGAGTTCGTGGCCGAGCACACCGCCAATGATGCCGCCGGCAATCGGTGCGACATAGCCGCCATGCCCGCGCTCGTTGCGGGTGACCCGTTCCATCCGGCACTCGGTGACAGGGTAGGACACCTCAACGGTTTCATACACCGGCTGTGCCTCGATGACCCGGGCCTGTTCTATGAAGCCGGGTCTCGATGCGGCGGTGCCGGAAAAGGCAAGGGCCGTCATTCCGGATATCAGTACGATTGTCATGCGTTTCATTGACTGTCTCCTGTTGCGAGGGTCGTGTGTCAGGGAAGAGCCGCTCTTTTCCCATGGTTCACCGTCAGGATAGGCCGTGTTCGCTGAATACAGGCTGAACAGGCGACAGGCGGGAGCAGCTCCCGTGTGTTACTGAAATGCGATTTGCAAACCGTGTCTTGCGCCCGGGACGGTTAGGTATACAGTACCCGTTAGCGCAGTTCGCACGACTCAAACGGCAGGCATGACAATCAACAACACAAAGGAGACGGGGTATGAAAAAGTATGTGGCTGAGTTTTTCGGGACATTCTGGCTTGTTCTTGGCGGCTGCGGCAGTGCGGTCCTGGCGGCGGCCTTTCCCGATGTCGGCATCGGTCTGCTCGGTGTGTCGCTGGCATTTGGTTTGACGGTGCTGACCATGGCCTATGCCATTGGCCATATCTCGGGCTGCCACCTGAATCCGGCGGTGTCGGTCGGACTCTGGGCGGGCGGGCGCTTTGAGGCCAGCCAGCTGCCGCCTTACATCATCGCGCAGGTTGCCGGCGGCCTGGTCGCCGGCGGGGTGCTTTTCGTCATCGCCAGTGGCGCGGCCGGTTTTGATGTCTCGGCAGGGTTCGCCTCCAATGGCTACGGCGAGCATTCACCGGGTGGCTATTCCCTGCTTGCGGCCCTCGTGACAGAGATCGTGATGACCGCGATGTTCCTGCTGGTCATTCTCGGTGCGACTGACAGCCGGGCACCGCAGGGCATGGCACCTCTTGCCATCGGTCTTTGCCTTACCCTGATCCACCTGATCAGTATTCCGGTGACCAATACCTCGGTGAACCCGGCACGCAGCACGGGTGTCGCCGTCTTCGTGGGCGACTGGGCGCTCTCGCAGCTGTGGCTGTTCTGGCTGGCACCTGTCATCGGCGCCGTGATCGGTGCCGTCATCTATCGCTACATTGGCAGCGCGGAAGACTGAGGAAGCCGCTGCCTTGAACGGTGATAACCCGATAGTTGCATAAATCCTGCCCTGAAAGCGGGTTTCGCCCCGCGATTTGCCGGGTAGTAATGAATATTTCATTATGCTTTCGGAGTTCACCGTCAGTGAGGTCCTGGCACAGCACGGCAGGAGCGCCGCCCCCGGCGCGAATCGCGGCGAGGCGCCGCTCCTGCGGTACGCATTTTTTGCAATGATTGGGATAACCCTCACGGCACGGGGGCAGGGCCCTCACAACGCTTGAGGTCCCGCTACCAGCGGTAGCCT
>JBFELL010000086.1:0-11790 GCA_041552135.1 Gammaproteobacteria bacterium | reverse complement strand
GGTCATGCGCCTGTCGGAGCTGCAGGCGGCCGACGTGAAGGCGGTGACCGATCC
Organism: Gammaproteobacteria bacterium; assembly: GCA_041552135.1. Classification (GTDB taxonomy): domain Bacteria; phylum Pseudomonadota; class Gammaproteobacteria; order UBA9214; family UBA9214; genus SZUA-186. Next base: position 11,736 of record JBFELL010000086.1, on the reverse strand, counting down.
TGACAGTCCCGATATCGAGTTGACACCCTACGAGAAAGACATGCTCCAGGAGGCCGGCAACAAGGTGCTGCTGCTGCATATGTGCGGCTCGATCATCTTCGGCGCCTCGCGTGCCATCAGCCGCAAGAACTCGGAAGTCGAGGGACGCGAGGCGCTCATCGTCGACATGACCGATATGAAGCATCTTGGCGTATCGTCCGCCCTGGCGCTGGAACAGGCCATCCTTGACATGGTGCGGGCAGGCAAGGCCGTGTACGTGGCCGGCGCCGGTGAACAGCCGCGCAAGCGCATGGAAAGCCTCGGCCTGCTGGATCACATACCGCCCAAACATTTCCAGGATACCAGGGCCAATGCCCTCCAGCTTGCCGTGTTCGGGCCGGCCGGTACGGCAGTGCAGACAATGAAGGCTGAAACGAAAGCGCAGAGACAGCTGGAATCCGCGATCCGGCAGATGCTCGAGGCACGGGAAATCAGGATCGCGGTCTGATTCAGTCTGCTCGCGCCGGATTCCGGGCGGACATGTTGCTTCCAGGGTTGCCGGGTATGCTATCTTGATCCTGAGGTGAATTGTCACAGGCTCGTGTTATGCGCAGTCGCGTGCGTGTGTTGCATGCGGCTGCCGGAGATTTCCAGCAACGGCATAAACCGGTATCCATGCAGGATCACATAACACATGCTGTCTTCGTCTATTCGGCAGAGAGCGCAGATCTGCGTGAATCGCTATCGAAGTATTTCCCCGATACCCGCATCGATGCATTCCCCGTCAGGGAGTTCCTGGAGAAGCAGGGGGAGATTGCCCGCCGGACCGAACACATTGTCGTCTCGGCCACGATGGCCGAACTCAAGGCGGTTATCCGGGTTGCCATCGAACACGAACTGAGTATCGGGATTCTGCCCCTGGAATCGCAGAGGAGCCTGGCACGGTATTTCAGGCTGCCTGACAAACTGGATGAGCAGATCGAGCTGGCAATGGGCCGGGATACCGGAGCAAGGGATCTCATACTCTGTAACGGTGAGCTTCTGCTATTCAAGGCAACGATCGGACGGCTGCCGGTATTCGATGCCGCAGACAGCCTCAGCCGGTGGAAAAACGTTCGCAATGTGCTGGCCAGGTTCCGGGGTATCCGGCTGCTCGGTTTTGAATTCGAGACGGCGGGCGGTAAAAAGATTGAAACGGCTGCCAGCGGCTGCATGATCGTCCAGCATCATACCGGCAGCCTGGCCGCTCGACTCATCGCCAACGACGGCAGCTCTTCGGCCGGCATGATCTCCCTGGTTGTCGCCGCACCGCTGTCCGTGGTCGCCTATCTCAGTTTCCTGTTCCGGATGCTGATCGGCAATTTCACCTCCCGCGGCATTCCCAGCACCATTGGCTACATCAAGTCATCCGGAATTACCATCGATTCCGAGGTGCCGCTGGCTGTCGATATCGATGGCGAGCAGGTTACCCGCACACCGGTGAAGTGCGAGGTGCTGCCCGGTGCGTTGCGTATCAACACCGGCCCCGCGCTCGAGCAGGCCGGTGAAGCCGGTCAGGAGGCGAAGGAACGGGTCGATGTCAGGAATCTCCCCATCGGCAACGAACTGACCAAGGCGAGGAAGCGGGCGGTGCCGTTCTTCTCCTATGCCTCCGAGGAACGCTTCAAGGACCTGTTCGTTGCACTCAGGGATGATGCGCGCATGAGCAGTGCCTACGTGGTGCTCATGATACTGAGCACGCTGCTCGCAACCATCGGGCTTTACCAGAACAGCACATCGGTGGTGATCGGCGCCATGCTGCTGGCACCGCTGATGTCACCGATCGTGTCACTGGCCATGGGAATACTCCGCTACGACCAGGACCTCTCCAGGCGTTCCGCGGTGAAGGTTGTCGCCGGCGTGGCACTCGCACTGGCCTCGGCCGTGTTTATTACCCTGCTGTTTCCATACAAACCCGTGACAAACGAGATGCTGGCGCGCCTTAGCCCCAGCCTGCTCGATCTTGGTGTGGCCATATTTGCCGGCATCGCCGGTGCCTACACCAAGTCCTACAAGGAAATCCTGCAGAGCCTTGCCGGTGTCGCCATTGCCGTGGCGCTGGTGCCGCCGCTCGCGGTGGCCGGTATCGGCCTGGGCCGTGGTGATCCGTACTTCTTCGGCCAGGCATTCCTGCTGTTCTCGACCAATCTCGTGGGTATGATCGTTGCGGCAACCCTGACCTTCAGGGTGCTGGGATACTCCGCGGCCATCAAGAGCAAGCGTGGCATGGGCTATGCCGTACTGGCCCTGGCCCTGATCACGATCCCGCTGTACCTGACCTACGACGATATCGTCGAGAAACTGCAGTGGGAGCGAAGCTGGCAGAAAGAGCGTTTCCTGGTCAACGGTAAATACATCATCGTCAGGGATGCGGAAATTTTTCGCCGGAATGACCGGCAGGTTGTGCTCATGGATATACTGGCGAGGGAGCGGCTGACCCGGGATGACCTGAATGATTTCAAGGAGAAGATACAGGACAATTTCTCCCGCAAGCTTGTCATCCGGGCAAACATAATCTACATCCTGTGAGAACTGCATGAAACGCCTCCTGCGCAACACTCTCCTGTTGCCGCTGCTGCTGGCAGTCAATGGCTGCGACAGGGCGGAGCCTGTCAGTGAGAGCGGCCTTGTCGTGAAGGTCGGTTTTGTCGGGCCGCTGCAGGGTCCCGATGCGCCCCGCGGGGAGGATACGCTGGAGGGTGTCATGACGGCCCATGCACTCCAGCAACTGCTTCCCAATGGCGACCGGGTGGAAATCATTACCGCGGACAGCGGTGATGATCCGAAAATGACGCGCAGCGCGATGCGCCGGCTGGTTGATGAAGACGGGGTCGTGGCGCTGTTGCTTGCCCTGGACAGCGAGGCATTGCTCGAGGTGGCGGCATTCGCGGATACCCTGGGAGCACCGCTCATCGCGCTGATCGCCAGCCACCCCGATATCGTTGCAGATTCTGACTATATCGCACAGCTGCCTTTCGATGACACAACCCAGAGCACGGTGGCCGCACTGTTTGTGCGTGATGAACTGCTGATCAAGCGGGCTGCGGTCATCGCCAACTTTGACAACCCGCATTCACGTTACCTGAAAGAGACGTTCGAGCGGAAGTTCATCGCGACCGGCGGCGAGCTGACGGGCTCGCATGCGGTGGCCGATATCAGCGATGAACTCCTGCGGCACCTGCAGGCGAGAGATACCGGGTTGCTGTACCTGCCCCTGTCCGCCAGGGCCGCGCTCCAGGTGGTCTCGCTACTCGGGGAAATCGGCTGGGACCCGGAGATCATGACAAGTGACGGTTTGCTGGCCAGCATACAGGGTGCGTATCCGGACCGGGTTGATGAACTGGAGGGTGTGTATGCAACCGATCTGTTCAGCGACACCGGCGAGTTCGTGAAGCACAGGCGTCTCGGGCGGCAGGCCGAGGTCTCTTTCGACGACCTGTTCGACAGCCGGAAAAATACCTTTACCGGACTGGGTGTGGAAGGGTATGCGTTGCTGATCGATGCGATCAACCGCTGTGTGACTTCGACTGACCGCGAATGCGTCAACACGGCAATACGTTCCACGGACCGCTTCGAGGGCACGATGGCCCGCATCAGTATCGATGAGCATGGCCGGGCATACCGGCCCGTCTACGTGAACACCATCAGGGGCGGATTGCTCGAATCGGTCGTGAAGGTCTATTGACGCATGGTCAATCAGGATTGATATTGCACTACTGTTGGTCGCGCATGACTGCAATGGCGGCATCTTCTGTCCACTCACTTGCCTTGTTCCACTTAATCGATCAGCGAGAAATATAAATGAATATAAATATCAATAGGAAGCGATATGTATCTATATATTTTCTCATGTTTGTTCTGCTGCCGGGATGGCAGCTGAGCGCGGCCGGGGAGGCTGGCCAGGCCGGTTCGTCATACGAGGCCACGACAACCGCTGATCCCGGCATCAGCGTCGAGGAGCTGGGCCTGAGGTTGAAGCCCCTGCGCCGTGACGAGGTCAAGGTCGAGGCAGAGGCCTGGCTTGCCCTGCTGGCTGAGCAGGTCAGCGAGGTGAGTGCCGCGGAAATCGCAGTGAAATACAAGCTCCGGGAAATCTCGATGGCCGAGGAACTGGAGGCCGCGCTGGACAAGGTCGACCAGAGCAAGGCGGCACTCGCGCAGTCACCCGATGACACAGGCCTGCAGCAGGCAGTTGCCGATGCCGAGGCTGCCCATGACAAACTTCTCGCAACCCTGAAAAAGGCCAGTAAGGATGACAGGGGGAGCCGGGAAATCGATGCGGTGACGCAGCGGGCGGAGGAGCACATCGCCGAACTGGAGAAGGAGAAGCCGGAATCCGCAGCAAAGGATGACGAAACGAATGAGGAACAGACTGACAGCAAGGCTGCAGGAGACGTGGCCGTGTCTGAAGTGCAGGCAAAACTGGATGAGGCGGTCAGGGAGCGCCACAGTCAGCGGGATGTGCTCCTGGAATACCTGACGGTCCTGCGCACCAAGCAAACGGCATTGATCGACCGGGTCAGCAAGGTTGTCAGCGTTTTCGAAGCCAGGGGTGGTGCAGCCGAGGAGGTCGAGGAGTATCGTAAATACCTCGCCGCGGTATCGGGAGTCAAGGTGGATGTCTCTGACTGGCAGGCCGCCTGGAAAACCATCAGTGGCTGGGCGCTCTCGGAGGAGGGCGGCATACGCTGGCTGAAGAATCTCGCAATTTTCGTCGTGATTATCCTGGTCTTCCTTTTCCTTTCCCGTCTCGTTTCACGGGCAATGGAGACGGTTGTTGCAAGGACAGCGCAGACCTCCCGCCTGCTCGGCGATTTCCTTGTTGTGACCACCCGGCGGATCATTCTCGCCATCGGACTCCTGATTGGCCTGGCCGCCCTGGAGGTGAACGTTGGACCCCTGCTGGCCGTGATCGGCGCAGCCGGCTTCGTCATTGCCTTTGCCCTGCAGAATTCGCTCGGGAATTTCGCCAGCGGCATTCTCATCATGGTGTTCAAGCCGTTTGATGTCGGCGACCTGGTCGAGATCGGCGGCGTCCTCGGCGTGGTCAAGTCGATGAACCTGCTGTCGGTGCAGTTGCGTACCCCGGACAACCGGGCGGTCACCATTCCCAACAACAACGTCTGGAGTGACGCCATCACCAACGTGAACGGCACGGACACGCGCCGGGTAGACCTGGTGTTCGGTATCGCCTACGAGGATGACATCGGCAAGGCGCAGAAGATCATGGAGCAGGTCGTGAGTGAACATGAACTGGTGCTGGATGATCCCGAGCCCGTGGTGCGCGTGCACGAGCTGGCGGATTCATCCGTGAATTTCATCTGCCGCCCCTGGGTGAAGACCGAGCATTACTGGGATGTCTACTGGGATGTCACCCGCACTGTGAAGGAACGCTTTGACAAGCAGGGCATCTCGATTCCGTTTCCGCAGCAGGATGTGCATTTTCATGGCATGCTGCCGGAAGCCGCTTCGAGTGGTTGAGGACACGCTGCCTGATATTGCGCGGGCTGCCAGGTGGTGACGATCCTGTGTTGTTTATTACGGGATCGTTGCAGCCTGCACCACGGGGTTATCCGTTCAGCTGGTTTGACGTGACGTGGCCGGCAAATTGACCAGCAACCCCCTGACAATCAGGTAAACCAGCAGTCCGTTGAGCAGGTGCCACAGGAAATGGGTACCCAGCGGCAGGTGCGCGCAAACGGCCTGGTCCATGGTGCGCATGCTGAGCGAGAGCAGAAACACGCCGGTCGCCTGCAGCAGCAGGGCGGGGTGTATGGCTGCGTGGCGATAGTGATAGGTACCCAGGCTGAGCAGCATTACCACCGCTGGTGCATAGATCAGCGAACCATTGAGCAGGTCCGGGAACTGGCGTCCGAACACGGCGCTGCTGACCAGCAGCAGAACCGACGTGACCAGCCAGCTCGTTCCGATACCGATTATCCGGCGGCCATAGATCCACAGATAGGCCACCTGGAACAGCAGGATCGGCAGTATGTCCAGCAGCTGCGACCAGTGCGTGGCAAAGGTGTGGAACAGCCCGCTGCCGATGCCGATGGCCGCCATCAGGCCGATCAACAGCCGGATCCCGGGCGACAATGCATCCCGCCGCCTGGCCAGGCGCCAGCACGCCCAGGCCGCGATCAGGAATGCCAGGTTGGTGAGGGCATTGACCGGTTCGGCCAGCAACCCGGGGCCGGTGCGTTCGCAGTAGAGATCAATCACCGGCGCAGTGTCTGCCGGGCCGGGTCCAGCGGCGGGGCTGTCTTGACGAAATGTCCGGGAGCTGCACTCCTCTGTGTGCCGGGCGTTGCTGTCGCGGTCATGGCCTGTCTCCGTGGTTGTGTGCGCGAATCTGCGGCCTGCCTGGAAGGGATGTTGCCGCCATGTGCCGTCCGGAGGCAAGCGGGCCATGACACAGACGCGGGCCGGTCGGCAGCACCTGCGATGTGGCACCGCCGGCTCGGGCATAAGCCCAGGTAACCGGCCGCAGTGGAGCTGAGTTGACCCAAATCAGCACGCGCGGCTTGCCAATCAGGTATAAGCAGAAACGATTACATCAAGAACGGGAATCATCCATTGCGCCGGCGGGAGGCACATCATGGCGGATTTTATCAGGCGGCACCGAAGGGCCGGACAGGGGTATTCCCGGCAGCTGATCGCCTGCCTGCTTGCCTCCGCAGGCCTGTGGCTGGTGCCCGCTGCCCCTGAGGCCGCGACCGTCACGGTCGCACCGGCAGCTGACACGACCATCTACCAGGGTATCGACCCGGGCAGCGGTGAGAATTTCGAGGACAACAGCTGCGGCGCGGGACCGGAGCTGTTCTCCGGGGTGACGGCGGACGGCCTGTTGCGCCGCGGTCTGCTCCGGTTCGACGTTGCTGCCGCCGTTCCGCCTGGCTCCACCATCAACAGCGTGGAGCTGTCCCTGCTGATCAACCGTTCAGGCGACAACCAGGTCGCGACCATGTCGCTGCACCCCCTGCAGCGGGCCTGGGGCGAAGGCATGGTGGATTGCAGCAGTATCCGCGGCGGCGGCAAGGGCGCGCCGGCCAACCCGGGTGACGCCACCTGGCTGGATGCCGCCTACCAGGTCACGCCCTGGACCTCCCCCGGCGCCGACTACACGACCGCCAGCGCCGTTGCCAGCATCGGTACCGCCAACGGCGATATCGCGGTCTGGAGCAGTGCGGCCAGCCCGCTCCTGACTGCCGATGTGCAGGGCTGGCTGGACAACCCGGCCAGCAACCACGGCTGGATCGTCGTCGGCGACGAGGCGCGCGTGCCGACCGCGCGGCGTTTCCTGTCCCGCGAGGGCGGCACGCCGCCGCAGCTGGAAATCGACTTCACACCGCTGGGCGATGTCTATGCCTGCTGTTTTACGAGCGGTGATTGCAGCATCCAGCTGTCTGCCGACTGCACTGCCCAGGGGGGAGAGGTCAATCTCGAGGTCACTACCTGCGAGCCCAACCCCTGCACACAGCCGGTCGGGGCCTGCTGCAACCTCGACGAGAGCTGCTCGGATATGGTCAACCGGCTGACCTGCGAGCGGGATGGCGGCTCCTTCCAGGGCAGTGCGAGCAGCTGCAGCGACGCCGGGGTCGACTGCGGCCTGACACCGTTCATCGAGGACCTGCCGATCCCGCCGGTACTGCAGCCCACCGGCACCCGGGCCGACGGTGTGCCGCAATACACGGTTGAGGTGGTCGACGCGGAAGTGCAGCTGCATTCCGCGCTGCCGGCGACGCCGGTCTGGACCTACAACGGCGCCTACCCGAGCTACACCATCGAGGCCGTCAGGGGACAGCCCCTCGAGGTGACCTACATCAACAGCCTGCCGACGGCGAAGGGGCGACGGGGCAGCCACCTGCTGGAAGTGGACCGCTGTGCGCACGGGCCGAACTACTACGCGGATTCGGCACGCATTGTCACCCACCTGCACGGCGGCCACCTGCCGGCGCGCTTCGATGGCCAGCCGGAATACACCCTGCTGCCGGGCGAGATCGACGTCTACGAATACCCCAATGATCAGGATGCCGCGACGCTCTGGTACCACGATCACGCGCTGGGCATCACCCGGCTGAATGTCTATGCCGGCATGGCCGGCTTCTACCTGCTGCGCGACAGCGCAGACACCGGCGACGCGGGCAACGCCTTCGGCCTGCCCAGCGGCGAGTACGAGATCCCGATCGTGATCCAGGACCGGGAGTTCAATCCCGACGGCACGCTGTTCTACAACCCGACGCTGCAGGATGCCTTCAAGGGCAACCGCATGGTGGTCAACGGCAAGGTCTGGCCCTATCTCGATGTCAGGCAGGGCAAGTACCGCTTGCGCCTGCTGAACGGCTCGCAGTCACGCCAGTACAGCCTGCGCCTGGAGAACCTGGCCGACCCCGCCCAGGTTATCCCGTTTACCCTGATCGGTACCGACCTGGGGCTGGTGGATGCGCCGCTGACGCTCGACACGATCGACCCGATGGTGCCGGCCGAGCGCTTCGATGTCATCGTCGACTTCAGCGGCTTTTCGCCCGGCACGGAGATCGTGCTGCGCAATGACGACCTGACCTCGCCGCGCATCCCGAATGTCATGAAGTTCGTCGTCGGCGACGAGCCCGGTTTCACCGGTCCCCTGCCGGCCAGTCTGCGTGCCGTGGCGCCGCTCGACGCTACAGATGTGCCGGTGCGTTACTTCCGCCTGACGAAGATCGATGCCGAGTGCTCGACCGATCCGTCGCGCACCCTCGGTGAATGGCTGGTCGAATCGCTCGATGGTCCCGGTGGCGAGGTGATTGGCCGTCACTGGGACGACCTGACCGACTTCCCGGTCCTCGGCAGCCGCGAGATCTGGGAATTCGAGAACCCGGGCAATGCCATGCATCCGATGCACGTGCACCTTGTCCGGTTCCAGATCCTCGACAAGACGGATATCACCACCGGCCAGTCGATACCGCTCAAGCCGTGGGAGATCAACACCTGGAAGGATATCGTCGAGGTCCCGCCGCGCTCGCGCACGCGGATCATCATGGACTTCGAGGACTACCTCGGCAAGTTCGCCCAGCACTGCCACATCCTCGACCATGAGGACCACGAGATGATGCGCCAGTTCCAGACGGTCAACGATCCGGCCGGCTGCGACGGCGACGGCTTCTGCGAGCCGGGGGAGGACTGCATCGGCTGCAGCGACTGCAGCACGTCCATCGGCTCGCAGTGCGGCAATGGCCTGTGCGAGGCCGGTGATGGCGAGAACTGCGTCAGCTGCGCGGCGGACTGCGCCGGCAAGCTGCAGGGCGGCAACGCCTTCTGCTGCGGTTTCGATGACGGCGAGGTGACCAACCCGATCGCCTGTGGCGCGGGTGTCGAGGACGATCGTTGCATCAATGCCGCTGACAAGCTGTTCTGCCGCATGGCGCCGCGTGTCGAGGCGTGCTGCGGCGACGCGCTCTGCGAGGGGGCGGAGGACGACAGCAGCTGCAGCATCGACTGCTCGGCCACCTGCCCGAATGTCATGGAGGCGCCGCCCGGCAGCCCGGTCTGCGGGGACGGCATCGACAACGACTGCGACGGCCTGGTCGATCTCGCCGACCTCGACTGCGTCGACAGCGACGGTGACGGTGTCAGCGATTTCTACGAGAACAATATCCTGCAGACCGATCCAAACGATGTGGACACGGACCGCGACGGCCTCGTGGACGGCTACAGCGGCGTGGTGCTGCTCGCGCACTACCCGGATAACCCGGACTACCCGGACGGGGTCAGTACCGACGGTATCTATGTCAGCGGCGAGCAGACCTACGGCGCCGATGCCACGGAGCCCGACACGGATGGCGACCGGCTGGACGACGCCCTGGAGGTGACCTACGGCTCCGACCCGGCGGACCCTGCCAGCTGGCCGAACCTCGCCGACGGTGATGTTGCGCCATACGGCGCGCCCGATGGTAGCGTCGACGCCGGTGACCTGGTGGTCGGCATAAGGCTGGTGCTGGGGCTGGAGACCATCACCGCGCTGGAACTGGCGCACCTGGACATGGGAACGCCGAACAGCGTCATCGACCTGGCCGACATTATCCTGCAGATGCAACTGTTGCTGAACTGATGGTCCCGGGCAGCGGGTGTTGCGAATAACGGCGGCAGGGCAAGGGCTGCCAGCGTCGTCAGGACCATTGCATACACAGGTCCTCCTGCGGCTCGAAGGCCCTCACCTGTGTCATTTCGTCAGGGGCGTGTAATGCGAAGGCCATGATGGCGTCGCTGCAGGGGCGAAATGATTCGCGACAGGCGTTTTGTTCTGTGCGGGGCGACAACGGCCCTGGCCCCCGGCTGGCCTCAGGCCCGCTTCGTCCTGGTCTTCTTGCGGCCCGGTTTGCCGGCGGCCTGCGCCTGGCCAAGCATTTCCCGCGCGTGCTCGCGTGTCTGTCGGGTGATCTTCACGCCGCCCAGCATGCGGGCAATTTCATCCATCCGTTCCGCGTCATCCAGCGCGCGAATGCGGGTGCGGGTGGTGTCCTCGCCGGCAAGCTTGCTGACCTGCAGCTGGTGATGGGCCAGCGCCGCGACCTGGGGCAGGTGGGTGACGCACAGTATCTGCCGCTCGGTGCCCAGCGCGCGCAGTTTCTGGCCGACGATCTCGGCGACACTGCCGCCGATACCGCTGTCGACCTCGTCGAAAATCATGGTCGGGGTGGTGTCGCTGCCGGCCGAGATGACCTGGATCGAGAGGCTGATGCGCGACAGCTCGCCGCCCGAGGCGACCCTGGCAAGCGGTTGCACCGGCTGGCCCCTGTTGGCAGTGACCCGGAATTCGACGCTGTCAGCGCCATGGGCGCTGAATGCCCTGTCGCTGCGGGGCACGACGGCGGCCTCAAATACGCCACCGGCCATGCCGAGTGTCTGCATGGCGCCGCTGATTGCCCTGCCAAGGTTTACGGCGGCCTTGCTGCGTTTGCCGCTTAGCCGCCTTGCCGCGTCCGTGTAACGGGTCTCCAGCTCATTCAGGCGCGCCTGCAATGCCTCGCGATGCTGGTCGGCGTGCTCGATGCTGTCCAGTTCCCGACGCATGGACGCCTGTACCGCGGGCAGTTCTTCCGCAGGGCAGCGGTGCTTTCGCGCCAGGTCGTGCAGGACACCGATGCGCTCTTCCAGCCAGTGCAGACGCTCGGGGTCGAGCTCCAGCCGGTCGGCGTACTGGCGCAGGGAGTCGATACATTCCTGCACCAGGATCGACGCCTCGTTCAGCAGCCGCGTACTGTCCTCGAGCCGGCTGTCCAGTGCCGCCACTTCGGCCAGTTCCTCCAGCGTGCGGTTGATCAGGCTGCAGGCCGCGTTGCCATCGTCGGCGTCCAGCCGCGCCAGTCCCTGCTGGCAGGTCTCGAGCAGTTGGCCGGCGTTGGCCAGCCGCGAGTGCTCCTCGTCGATGCTGCGGATGTCATCCACCGTCATCCCGAGGGCCTCGAGTTCCTGCAGTTGGTAGCGGAGCAGGTCAAGCCTGGCATCGCGCTCGGTATCGTTGCGGATGAGCGCATCCAGCTCTTCCCTGGCAGCCTGCCATTCCCCGTAAAGCCCGGCGACCTTTGACAGCAGGGCGTGGTGCCCGCCAAAGTCATCGAGCAGTTGCCGCTGCACGCCGGTGCGCAGCAGCGACTGGTGCTCGTGCTGGCCATGGATATCGACCAGCATCTCCCCCAGCTCCCGCAGCGACTGCATCGGCGACGGCTGGCCGTTGAT
>JBFELL010000085.1:0-12085 GCA_041552135.1 Gammaproteobacteria bacterium | reverse complement strand
GAATATGACGGTGTAGACAAACAGCAGCGCCAGCAGGGCAAAACCGGAGTCCAGTGCCGGCATGACAAACATGTAGACCGGCGCCACGGTGATGAACATGCTCAACAGCAGCACGATCAGCAGTCCGAGCAGATTGACCGGCGCCATGACCATGGACAGGCTGAAGGCCGCGGCCATCATCGGGATGGCCGGCCCGCCCGGGGGTTCAACGTAAAACCAGAACAGCCAGGCAACCGTCCAGCACACGGCCGGGAACAGGGCCGCGATGAGGCGTTCAGGGTTCCAGCGCGACGGCCGGTAGGGGTCAGGTTCCCCTGTTCGCTCGCGCAGGCTGTCCAGGGGTTGTCTCTGTGCCAGGACCTGCAGCGTCTGCAGCAGGCTGCGGCTGCTTCGGTCCAGGATCCGCAGTTGCCCGACAAAGTTCATCACGGCGGCATGCTCGAAGGCTGACAGGCTCCCGGCAGCCCCGGCATCGATGTCCGTGTCGATCGGTGCCATGAGTGCGTGGTCATCTGCCACGTCTGCACCCGCATCGTGTTCCGCTGGCTGCCAGAGGGTACTGCCGTACCTGAGCCGTTGCGCCAGGATATCCAGGGCTGCATCCAGTCCGGGCAGCAGGGTGTGCAGATCCAGCTTGCGGCAGTCATCGATACTCTCGCGCCACAGTTCCTGCGCATTGCCGAACAGCCGCAGGTCCGTGCGCAGCAGCTCCCAGGCCTGTTTGCGCGCCAGCACGACCGGGGTGTCGCTGTAGGCGGCTTGCAGGGTGGTCAGCATCTGCTGGTAATCCCCGGCAAGCCCGGTGCGCAGTTTCACGGCCCCGGTCGACGGTAATTCCCCCGCGAGCTGCCGGCGATACTGCCCGAACAGCTCTGTGAAGCCATCCCAGATCGCCTGGCCCTGTTGCGCCAGGGCTTGCCCCGAGGTGCGTGGCCAGAGGAGGGCGCTGACCAGGCTGAAGATCAGCACGCCAGCGGCGGTTTCCAGGAATCGTGCATTGGCGATGTGGAACGCTGACTCGACCTGCATGTAGCTGGACGCCCAGATGGCCACGGGCATGAAGCCGGCGTTGAACCAGATGTCGCCCTGGCGGGCCGTCTGGATGAAATAGCCGATCACGACGAGATACACGGCCACGGCCAGCAGCAAGCCGGCGGGGGACTGGGCAAACCCGGACAGCAGGGCGAAGCCGGCCAGTGCGCCGATGCCGGTGCCGACGACCCACATGATGCCCTTGTTGATGCTTGCCCCGGTGGTAGAGAGGCTGATGACCACAATCGCCAGGGCACCGAACTTCGGCAGGTCCCAGTCCATCCACAGCGCCAGCCAGTAAAACAGCACCATGCTCAGCGCGAGCTTGAAGGCCTCCTGCAGCTGGATGGTCCGGTTCATGGGCGCGGGATCAGCCGTTGTCTTGCGCCGGGCTTACTCGGTCGTCACGAACACGGAGGCCGTGGTGCCGACGCGCAGATCAACCCCCTCGGGTATGTGCGTGAGCCGGATGCGCACCGGGATGCGCTGCGCCAGCCGGATCCAGTCGAAGCTGGGATTGATGGTCGGCAGCAGGTCGGCATCGGGACTGCCGTCCTTCTGGGCGATACCCCAGCCCATGTTGTCAACAACGCCCTCCAGCGGCTGGTCCGGATAGGTCATCAGCTTGACGACCGCCTTGTTGCCGGGGCGGATATTGCGGATCTGGGTCTCCTTGAAAAAGCCGTGGACCCAGAAGCTGCCGGCATCGACCAGTGCCACGGCCGGCTGGTTGGCCACGGTCTGTGTGCCGTAGCGCAGCTTCAGGTGGGTGACGTAACCGTCGACCGGTGCCCTGACCTCGGTGAATTCCAGGTCCAGTATGGCCTTGTTCAGGTTGGCCCGGGCGACCTCCACATCGGCATTGGCCACCAGCAGCTTGTTCTCCTTTCTGATCAATGCCTGTTCCGAGATCGCGCCCTTGTCCCGGCGGTGCAGTTCCCTGCCACGCTCGGCCTGGTCCAGTGCCACCACCGCCGAGGCCTCTGCCTGCCTGAGCTTGGCCCTGGCCTGTTCCACCGCGAGTTCGTAGGTGCGCGGGTCGATCCTGAACAGGAGCTCGTCCTTGCCTACGGCCTGGTTGTCATGGATGGGCAACTCGACAATCGGCCCGCTGACCCGTGGGGTGATCTTGATGACCTGGGCGCGCACCTGGCCGTCGCGCGTCCAGGGCTGGAACAGGTAATCCTCGAACATTCGCGCCAGGGTATAGCCGGCAAGCGCGACAACCGACAGGGTGACGAGGTAGCGGATGAAGCGGGTTTTGCCGTGTGCCATGGGTTTGTCTCTAGATCGGTATCAGGTAAAGGCCGACGAGCCGCGTGCAGATCACCGCCAGTGCGATGAAGAACAGCGGCGGGTGCCAGATGAAGCGCGTCAGGTCGAACCGGTTCAGCAGCCGGCCAGTGACTTCCGCCACGATCACGCCGAGGATGATGGCGAACATGACGGGCGGGAAATAGATCCCGCCGATGGCGATTTCCATCGGGACATCCGCGTAGTTCATGCTGCTGCTCCGCTGCCTTGCCCGGGAACCAATGCGCTCCTGCCTCGACAGTGGTCGGGAGGGCTACACCTCATGGCGTAACCGGTGCTCACCAGTCGGGTCTGCGCCACGGGTCCGTACCCGGTTCGCGGGCCGGGATGTTGTCGTCGCGGACCTCCAGCAGGTCGCCCCAGTCCGTGCGCTCGCCCATCTTGCGGCGAGTGGCTTCCGGCACGAAGGCATCAGCGGTCCTTGCCTCCCAGCCGCCGCCCAGGGCCTTGTAGAGGGCAATGAGATTGGTGGCGATGTTGCCGCGGGCCTGGGCGTAGCTGTCCTGCTGTGCCACCAGCTGGCGGTTCGTGTCGAGCACACTCTGGTAGAGCGTAATGCCCTCGGTGTACTGCAGCTGGGAGAGGTCGGAGGAACGCTTTGCCGCCGTGGCGCTCTGCTGCCGGTAGCCGGCCTCGAGCTGCGAATTCAGAAAGCCGCTGATGGCGTCCTTTACCTCGGCGGATGCGCCGAGCACGGCGTTTTCATAATTGACCAGTAACTGCTCGAGGCGGGCGTCCTGGACACGGACCTGGTTCTTCAGTCTGCCGTAATTGAGTATCTTCCACTGGAAGGACGGGCCGGTGGAAAAGCGGAAACTGTTCGAATCGAACAGGTCGCCGAGATTATCCCTGCCGGAATCGTTGACACTCCAGCCGAAGGAGCCGAACAGGGAAAAGCTCGGCAGCAACTCGGCACGTGCGATACCGATCTGGGCGGACTGGGCGGCGGCCTGCAGTTCCGCCTGGCGGATATCCGGTCGGCGGCGCAGCAGTTCGGCCGGTATGCCCACCGCCACCTCGGCCGGTGCCGTGGGTATGTCGCCGCCGGCGCCCAGCATGTCTTCAAGGTCCTGCGGCGGCATGCCCAGGAGGATGCTCAGGGCATGGCGTGCCCGGTCGAGCGAGATCGACAGGTTGGGGATGGCTGCCTGGGTGCTGCGCAGCTGGGTGGTCGACTGCTGCATGTCCAGTTCGGTCACGGAGCCGGACTCGAACTGGCTTGTCGTGAGTTCGAGCGAACGCTCCTGGATGGCGATATTCTGCTGCGCCACCCGGATGCGTTCCTCCAGTACCCGCACGAGGACGTAGTTTCTGGCGACCTCCGCCGTCAGGGTGACCAGGACGTCATCATAGCTGGCGACGCTGGCCAGCAGGCTGGCATCGGCGGATTCAATGCCGCGGCGGAACTTGCCCCAGAAATCCAGCTCCCAGGCGGCATCAAAGCCGACGGCCGCCGCGTTGAAGTGCTGGTCCGTCAACGGGGTTTGCCTGCCGCGGTTATAGCTGTAGCTGCCCGATGCCTGCTGTACCTGGGGGTAGAGCGCGCCGGTGATGACACCCAGCTGGGCCCGCGCCTCGAGCACCCTGAGGCCGGCGATCTGCAGTGACAGGTTTTGCTCGTAGGCGGTTGCGATCAGGGCATCGAGCACCGGGTCACTGAACACCTTCCACCACTCACTGTAGTCGGCGTGCCGCCTGCTGATACCGGCCGTCTCGCGATCATCCCACTGCGCATTGATGCTCGCCTGGGGCGCAGTGAAATCGGGACCCAGCATGGCGCAGCCGCCGGACAGGGTCATGCCGAAGATCAGCAGTGCGGCTACCGCAGGGAGCCTGCAGGGCAATCCCGTCTTCGCAGGGCACGATATTCTGCGAGTGCTGGTAGCCGTGGTGCTGTTTTGCCGGCGGGGCGGTTTATGCGTGGCGGAAGGCATTTCCTGTGATTCTTGTCGTTGTCAGGGATTTCGCTGTTCGCAGCCAGGGCATTATAGTATTTTTTCCCTGCATTATGACGAGATGGCGCGAAACAGCGCCTTCACCGTCTTGTGATCCGGCGTTGTCCTGCGTAAAGTTCGGTGGCGTGCGCACGGGATTTCTCCCGGTCCCGGATGCTGTCAATGAAGCCAATAACGGAAAAGAACAATTTTTACTACCTGACGGTCGGTCTCGTGTTGATGCTGCTGGTCGCGGCCGTGGTGGAGCAGTACCCCGGGGAGCTGGCGTCGCGCATCATCCAGGCCTCTACCGTCGTCATGCTGGCCATGGGGGTGTTCGGGTTCCGCACAACACAAACGCGTTTTCGTACCGGCATCGTGTTTGTGGTCGCCGTCCTGCTGCTCGCGGTCGCCGGTACCTTGCTGGATTATTCCAGCCTGCGTTACACGCACCTGCTGTTGCTGCTGGCCTTTTTTGTCTGGACATCCTGGGTTGTGGCCCGGCAGGTACTTTTTACGGGCTCGATTGATGGCAACAAGATCGTCGGCGCGATCTGCATTTACCTGCTGCTGGGCCTGATCTGGGCAATGCTGTATCTGCTGATTGCGGAAATCTCGCCATTTGCGTTCAGCGGCTTCGAGCAGGCCGAGTGGACCGAGAATTTCTTTGCCGCGGTCTATTACAGCTTTGTTACCCTGACCACGCTGGGGTACGGTGAGATCACCCCGGTGCTGCCGGTTGCGCGCTTCCTTGCCTTTACGGAGGCGATCGTCGGGGTGTTCTACATTGCGGTCCTGGTGGCCAGCCTGGTCGGTGTGCGCATGTCCGAGTACCAGGCATCCCGCTAGTCATGCCGGATCCTCTATTGTCTGCGGGAGCGAAGCGGTCAGGGGCATTTCCCGGTTATCAGTGCCATTCACAAGGGGAGGGTAGACATGAATGAAACAGTGTCCACGGGAGACAAGCTCTTTCAGCGCAGGGCCATCGAGGCGTCGATACGCATCGGCCTGATCGTGCTGCTGGTGCTATGGTGCTTCAATATCGTCAAGCCGTTTGTCCTGGTGATCCTCTGGGGGGCGATTATCGCCGTGGCCATCTATCCCCTGTTCATGAAATTCCAGTCGCTGCTCGGTAATCGCCAGAAGCTGGCGGCCACCCTGATGACGCTCATCGCGCTGGCGATGCTCATCACGCCCACCGTCATGCTGTCGGGCTCGGCCATTGAAAACTCGCAGCGACTCGCCGAGCAGCTGCAGGAGGGAACCCTCAGCATTCCGCCGCCATCGGACAAGGTAAGGGACTGGCCGCTGATCGGGCAGAGAACGTATGACGCCTGGAACCTCGCCTCTGTCAATCTGGGCGAGGCGATCAACAGGTTCAAGCCCCAGCTCGCGGCGCTCGGCAAGTACGCCCTGTCCGCCGCCGCCGGGGCAGGCGCCACGATCCTGCAGTTCATCGTCTCCATCATCATCGCCGGGGTGCTGCTGGTCTACGCCAGAAGCAGTACCCGTGCCGTCGAGCGGCTGTCCGCGAGGCTGGTCGGGACGCAGGACGGACGTAAATTTGCGGACATGGCGGGGGCGACCATCCGCAGCGTTGCCCAGGGCGTGCTCGGGGTGGCGCTGATCCAGGCGGTCCTAGCCGGTATCGGTTTTCTTGTCGTGGGCGTGCCCTATGCCGGCCTGTTGACGCTGCTGGTTCTCCTCTGGGCAATAATCCAGCTGCCCACCCTCATCGTGCTTGCGCCGATCATCATCTATGTCTTCAGCGCCACCGCCACGGTGCCTGCCGTTATCTTCATGATATGGAGCCTGCTGGTCGGGCTGAGTGACAACATCCTCAAGCCGCTGCTGCTGGGGCGTGGCCTGGAGATACCCATGCCGGTCATCCTGCTCGGCGCGATTGGCGGCATGATCATGTCAGGCCTCATCGGCCTGTTTGTCGGGGCCGTGGTACTGTCGGTCGGTTACACGCTGTACAACGCCTGGCTGGACTCCGGCCAGGAGGCCGTGGAGGAAGTGCCCGCAGAAAGCTGATGAAGCGCCTGACCCCGGATGCCGGAATTTTTTGTGTCATCCGGTGACTAACTCATGGATGCTTCATGTAACTGACAGACAGGCGTTGTCGCCCGGCGTCGCATGCTGCCACACGGCAGCTGCCGCGGGGGGTACGGCCGGCGCTGGCGTGTTCACCAACCTATCAGTGGCGAAAGCCATCCTGTTTGCAGCCGCCATGCTGGCCGGCAGTGCGGCCCCGGCCGCCCAGCTTGTTCTCAGCAGCGGTGTCGCGCAGGTCACCCTGCTCGAGCTCTACACCTCCCAGGGCTGCAGCAGTTGTCCGCCGGCCGAGCGCTGGCTGAATGCCTATATCGACAGCGACGACCTGTGGACGAAGACCGTCCCGGTCGCCTTCCATGTGGATTACTGGGATTACCTCGGCTGGAAGGACAGTCTTGCCGACAGTGCACATGGCGAACGACAGCGCGCCTATGCGCGCGCCGGCAGGACCCGTAGCGTCTATACCCCCGGCATGTTTGCCAACGGCCGCGACTGGCGTGGCTGGACATTGCGTCTGGACCCGCGTGCCAGTGACAGGGAGCCGGGGAACCTGGCGGTGACCATCAGCGACCAGAAACTGTCGGCCAGGTTTCAGGATTCAGCCAGACCACTGGAACTCCATGTCGCCCTGCTGGGATTCGGCATAGAGACACCAATCGAGCGTGGCGAGAACCGCAACAGGACACTCAGGCAGGAATTCGTCGTACTCGCCCATGAGGTGCATGGCGCGGCAAACGGGCACTGGGACGTGCGCCTGCCCGGGGGCGATCCCCGGCTGGCTGATCGCCATGCTGTGGCCATCTGGGTCAGCGAGCCGGGCAAACCTGCGCCGCTGCAGGCAACGGGCGGCTGGCTGGACTGATCGCCGCCGGGCCCTGCGCCACGGCACAGCCGATCCACTGGTTTGAATATCCAGAGGTTCTGGTTTACCCTTGCGCGCCTGATTTCCCGGGAGAGGTGTCCGAGTGGTTGAAGGAGCACGCCTGGAAAGTGTGTATACGGTAATACCGTATCGAGGGTTCGAATCCCTCCCTCTCCGCCAACAAGTCTGGTCTCTGTTCCGCGTCTCCGCGGGGCAGGACAAATAATTAGGTAATTCAGTAGGTTAAACGGTATATGCGGGCTGATCCAGGCCCATAAACCGAACGGTTTCTCGCGAAATTCCCAAGAAATCCCGAATCGTCTCTAACGCCGATTTTGCTGGTTCGTTTCGTGTTTTACACAGTGAATGAAGGCCTTAGGTGGAATGTACATTACCCGAAATTAGATGTGGGAATAGAGACGATTTGAGGTAGGCATTCCGGCAGCTGCGAACCCTCGGTACGGGTTAAGCATTCGCGGGGCTAACAGGTTGTTCGCTCACAGGAAACGCGCTTGTGACCAACAATCTACCTTGTGGATAACTTGCGGCCGTTGCAGGTTAAGGATTGAGGAGAAATCACGGCCAGGAACGGGACCATTGCTGGCCTGTTCCATCCCGTCAGGCTGCTACGTTCTCAATCTTCCCGAGTTCATTGCCGGATGACTTCCTGGCCTCTTCCAGGTCGTAATCAGCCTGCAGTCCCATCCAGAACTGTTCCGTAGTCCCCAGCGCACGGGAAAGCCGGAGCGCGGTATCTGCCGTGACGGAACGCTTGCCATGGACGATCTCGTTGATGCGCCGTGGCGGAACACCCATGGCGCGGGCGAGGCGGTTCTGGCTGATATCCATCGGCTTGAGAAATTCCTCGAGGAGGATCTCACCCGGGTGAACATTAGGCAGTTTCTTCATTGCAAGTGCTCCTAGTGATAATCGACGATCTCGACTTCATCGGCATCGCCATTTTTCCATACAAAGCAGATGCGCCACTGGTCATTGATCCGGATGCTGTGTTGTCCTTTCCTGGCGCCCCTGAGAGCCTCGAGGCGATTGGCCGGGGGCACCCTGAGGTCCTTCAGCAATCGTGCATTGTTCAGCATCCGGAGTTTCCTGCGGGCAACGGCCTGGATATCCTTGGGCAACTTCCGGGAGACCGTCCCTTCCCGGATCCTCCGGGCTTCCTTGTCCTTGAAGTGCCGGATCATGGACTGACTATAACGTACAACGTTATATAACGCAATGCGTTATACGTGGCTGATTCACGGGTGCCAGGAGATGGTGCCCCTTTTTTCATGGGTAGTTGCTGGTGGAATCGAACCCTCGATATTCAATGGGTCGGGTTCGACAAGCGGCGCAGCCGCGACGCAGAACGTTATCGCGCAGCACACCAGCCGGGTCACTGCAGGTGTTCCAGCAGCCGGTCGAGGAATCCGGCCTGGCCGGCGGTGATTTTCAGCCTGGCCTCCCCGAGGCTGAACCAGCGCCCCTCGTCGATCTCGGGGTATTCGCGGACATTGCCCGAGTGTCGCGGCCACTCGAGGCTGAAGGTGTTGCTGCGTATCCGGGTGACGTCCAGGTCATGCTCCAGTGCCCAGGCATGGATGATCTTGCCGCCTGGCTGCTTCAGTTCGCCGAGCGGGATGAAGCTTCCCTCGACCTCGAAGCCGGTCTCCTCCCGAAACTCGCGTCGCGCGGTTTCCAGTGCCGTTTCGCCTTGTTCCGGCAGGCCCTTCGGAATCGACCAGGCGCCGTCGTCCTTGCCTGCCCAGAATGGCCCGCCGGGATGCGCCAGCAAGACCCGCAGCCCGCCTTCGGTGCGCTGGAACAGGAGGATGCCGCAGCTATGCACGCTCATGCCCAAAAACTAGCAGAGCGCGTCTAAAATAAAAACAGGAGCGACGGATTCGCTCGCCCCGGGATGCGGCGAGCCGGGAGTGTCATGAAAAAGGCCATGCGGCGCATGATTGCCGATATAGAACGGGAGGTTGAATACACCAGCCGCCTGATCGGCAAGCGTGCGCTTGATCCCCGGGTGATGAAGGCCATGGAGGCGGTGCCGCGCGAGGCGTTTGTGCCGGGCAACATGAAGCACTTCGCCTTCGAGAACGGCCCGCTTCCCATCGGCTATGGCCAGACGATATCGCAGCCCTACATCGTGGCGCTGATGTCCGACCTGCTGCAGACGCAAGCCGATCACGTGGTGCTCGAGATCGGCACCGGCTCGGGCTACCAGACGGCGATCCTCTCCAGACTGGTCAGGCAGGTCTACAGCATCGAGGTGGTCAGTGAGCTGGGCGAGGCATCGGCCGGGCGCCTGAAGGAGCTTGGCTACACCAATGTCGAGTGCCGTATCGGCAACGGCTATGCGGGCTGGCCCGAGCATGCCCCGTACAACGGCATCATCGTGACGGCTGCCGCGACCCGCATCCCGCAACCGCTGATCGAGCAGCTCGTGACCGGCGGTCGCCTGGTCATCCCCGTGGGAGATCCGTACGGGGCGCAGGAACTTATCGTGGTTACTCGGGGAGAGGGTGACCACATCGATGTACGCGAAATCCTTGGCGTCGCCTTTGTGCCGATGCAGGAGGAGGCTGGCGGCGCAGACCAGGGGGGCGGATGATAGATCAGGCGGTTAAGATATCCCGGTTCTCATCCCTTAATCCGTCCATCTTTCCTTGAAAGGAAGTGGTAAATTAGTGAGACTGCAGTGAGTAAACTTCTGGCGAGGCAGTACAGATCGGGTGCCCGGGAGGAGGTTTGTTATGATCAGGATTCTGTTGAGCGTGGTTTCGCTGGCGTTGCTGGCCTGCACGACCGGCGTGCTCGCGTGGCAGCAGCCGGAGCGATACCGCGCTCCGTACTACAGCGGTCAGTACTACCACGGTGACAGCCACCGCTACCGAGCGGAGCAGCCGTATGGCTACCGGCAGGGTGTCAATCAGCGGCCGGGAATTCGCATCGAAAAGGCCGGCGATGCGGATGGCTACCTGCTGCGCATCCATACCCGGGGTATGAGCCCGGAGGACATCACCGTTAGCACAGGGCGCGGCCGCATCCGTCTGGAGACCGCAACGCTGGCGTGGCGGAACTGGCGGGACGGGCAGCGCAACGCGCGTGCCGGCACGTATGGGCGTTTCTCGCGAACGCTGCCGCTGCCGCGCGATGCCGACGCGGCCGGACTGGAAACGCGGGTGACGGATGGTCTGCTCGAGATACGGATACCGAGACGCTGACAGGCACACGCATCAGACCGCGTGTTCATGGAAAACGCGGTCTGCCCCCCTGGTTATTCAGCCGCCAATCGAACGAAGGACTCCAGTCCGTCGCCGAAGGCAGCCACGTCGTCCAGTAGTTTGTTTCTTTGATCATCCACCGCCATCTCGCTGCGCAGTTGCGCTATCTCGGCGTGAAAATCCGTAAACGTGAAGTGACCGGATTCCCCGTCGACCAGGCGGGCACGACAATGTTCCAGCCACTGCGCCTGCTCGTCGGCGCTGAGCGTTTCCGGGTAATTACGCGCCCGGTAACGAAACAGCATCTCCGGAAGACGCCTGTCCGCAAAGCTCCAGCCTTGCCGGCCCAGTTCCTGTGGACCGGTATCGTGAATAGTGCTCATCAGCGCCTTGTCACTGTCATTGAAGAACCCGCCGGCATAGATCATCAGGTCCGGGTCGGTAACCGGCTCGAACTCGCGCGGCTCGAATATTCCGGCAATTTTCTGCTGGATCGCCTTGCGCGCATGGAGCAGCGCCTGGCGGTTGCGCATGCCCGTGATGAGATCGATCCGGAGCCGTTTCGCGGCATCGCCCGACAGGGTAGCGGTCGGTGCGATAACCGGACACTTGTTGATCAGGACCTGCTTGAGTGCCGGGCGCTCGACCCCCTCGGGCAGATCCTCGCTTGCGGTGTACAGACGCTCCCGCAGTGTTTTCGCCCCGAGATCGAGCAGCAAATCGGGGCTCTGCGCGAGGTCAAAGACAATGATGCTGTTGCTGTTGGACGGGTGGGGGGAAACCGGCACCACCAGACGGGTACTGCCATGATCGCTACCGTACATCCCCGAGGTGTGCAGGACTGGCGTCATCTCCTTCAGGTCGATGGACTTGAGGACCTCCTTCTTGCGCCGCAACCGGTAGAGAAAATCGTAGAGCCTGGGCTGCTTTTCCCTGATCAGCTTCGCGATCGCAATGGTGGCGTAGACGTCGGACAGGGCGTCGTGTGCCTGTTCATGGGCAATGCCGTTGGCAAGGGTGAGTTCCTCAAGTCTGAAGCTGGGCCGATCGGCATCCGCGCGGCGGGGCCAGACAATGCCCTCCGGGCGCAGATCATGGCAGGCGCGCACCATGTCGATGATATCCCAGCGTGAATTGCCGTTCTGCCACTCGCGATCGTAGGGACTGTACAGGTTGCGGTAGAGGGTATTGCGCGTTACTTCATCATCGAAGCGCAGCGAGTTGTAACCCACCCCGCAGGTGCCGGGCTGTGATAACTCGGCCAGAATACGGGCGATAAATTCGGCCTCCGGCAGGCCCTGCTCCAGGGCTTGCTGCGGGGTAATGCCGGTAATCAGCGACGATATCGGGTGCGGCAGGGTATCCGGTGCCGGCCGCGCCATGATATTCAGCGGTTCGCCGAGGATGTTGAGGTCCTCGTCGGTGCGGATGCCGGCGAATTGCACCGGCCGGTCGCGCGCCGGATCCAGCCCGAATGTCTCGTAATCGTGCCAGTACAGTGTGTTCTGTGTCATTGACCTGCTCTGAAAACGGCTGGCAAGACCCTACCACAGGGCACTCGACGGGGACAGACCAGGAATCAAGTCTAGGCATTGCATATTTACCAAGGAGTACCTAAGTATCCCGACATTCAGGCCTGCGTACCCACCCCCTTT
>JBFELL010000084.1:0-12202 GCA_041552135.1 Gammaproteobacteria bacterium | reverse complement strand
TGGCACCCGGACTTCAGGGGTCAAGCTACTGCTCGGGTAGTACTTGAACAGCTTGGACTTGTCGACCAGATCAACATGGGCGCGCTTGAAGCAGGTCCACTTCTTGGTTTCCTTGTCATACACAGAGTTAACAAAGCACTTCCAGTTCTCCTCATCGATGAAGTTCTTGTCCATGCGGTAGTAGAAACCCGGGTAACGGGATTCCTGACGGAACTCGATGTGCTTCATGTGTGCTTCAGCTGTGATGATGCGGTGGTAGTTCTCCCAGGCACGCAGCAGCTCATGCAGGTCCTTGGCACGCATCTTCTCGGCATCTTCCTTCAGCATGTCGATCTTCTCACCGGCAACTTCCAGCATGTGAGAATTGGTCGTGTAGTAGGTCGCAACACCGGCCACATACTCGTCCATGATCTTCTGCAGACGGAACTGCAGCATCTTGGGGGTAATGTAGTTCGGGTTGATATCGATTGCCGTGGTGTAGTCCTTGTGCTCCATGTAGTTACGGACCGGCTGGTAGATCTCGGCAACCAGGTCATCAACAGAGGTATCCAGCTCCGGCTTCAGGTCCTTGTTGTCAAGGCAGTACTTGACCATGGCCTTGGCGGCAATACGACCCTCGGCATGCGAACCGGAGGAGAACTTGTGGCCGGATGCACCCACGCCGTCACCGGCGGTCCACAGACCCGTTACGGTGGTCATGGCACGATAACCCCAGTTCCAGCCTTTCGGCAGGTGCTGGGGAATACCTTCGCTATAGGCTTCGTCAGTCGGTGCGCCAACGTCGGTCGGGCCGGATACCCAGATGCCGCAGCAACCGGAGTGCGAACCCAGCAGGTAGGGTTCGGTCGGCATGAGCTCGGAGTTCTTCTTCTCCGGCTCGACGTTCTCACCCACCCAGATACCACACTGGCCAACACACATATCCAGGAAGTCTTCCCAGGCTTCTGCCTCGAGGTGCTTCACTTCGCGCGGCGTCAGTGTTTCACGCAGGTTTGCAAGGGCGGTCACGGTGTCCATCCAGATCGGACCACGACCTTCCTTCATCTCCTTCAGCATGAGGTGGTTACGCAGGCAGGAAGCCGGCACGGCAGCCGCACCATAAGGCGGGTAGTCGTCCAGCATGTCCTTGTTGCGGTCCATGTAGACCTCGCCCGTGGCATTGGTGGCCTTGGACTTGAACAGCAGGAACCATGCGCCAACCGGGCCGTAACCGTCCTTGAAGCGGGTCGGTACGAAGCGGTTTTCCATCAGCGTCATCTCTGCGCCGGCTTCAGCAGCCATGGCGTAGGTGGAGCCGGCATTCCAGACCGGGTACCAGGCACGACCTGTGCCCTCACCCACGGAACGCGGGCGGAAGATGTTCACACAGCCACCGGCTGCCAGCAGAATGGCCTTGGCCTTGTAGACGAAGATCTTGTCTTCGCGGACAGAAAAACCAACAGCACCGGCGATGCGGTTAGGATCGTTCTTGTCGTTGACCAGCTTGACGATGAAGACACGCTCCTGGATGTTGTCGGTACCCAGCGCCTTCTTGGCCGCTTCAGCAACAATCCACTTGTAGGATTCGCCGTTGATCATGATCTGCCACTTGCCGGAACGCACTGGCTTGCCACCGTCCTTCAGTGGTGTCATGCCCTTGGAACCGTCAAAGCGCTCACCGTTCTCGTCGGTCTTCCAGATCGGCAGACCCCATTCCTCGAACAGATGGACTGACTCATCCACATGACGACCGACGTCATAGGCCAGGTCATCACGGGTAATACCCATCAGGTCGTTGGAGACCATGCGGGTGTAATCAGCCGGATCCTGCTCGGTGCCGATGTAGGTGTTGATAGCGGACAGACCCATGGCCACGGCACCGGAACGGTCCATGGCGGCCTTGTCCACCAGCTTGATTTTAAGATCCGTGCCTTCTGCCCAGCGCATTACCTCAAAGCCGGCACCACAGCACGCCATACCACCGCCGATCAGAAGAATGTCAACTTCTTCCTCGACGACTTCAGGATTACCAAATTCACCTGCCATTGTTAATTCCTCTTTGCTTGATATTGATGTCGTGCCGCACTCAGAGCTTGATCAGCTCGCTGCGATCACCGGTGCGATAACCGTTGCACTGCACAAAGAAGCCCGGCTCCTCGATCTTGGAGATATCGGCGTCCGGCTTGCCGCCGTAAGGATCAATAGAACCTTCGGGGGTTGTGCGAATCGGGAACTTGAAGCGCTTCAGGTTGCCGTTGCGGAACTTGATGGTCCACATGATGGAATCGGAACCACGCAACGGCTGCACGGAACCGCCCAGCGGCACGATGTCGGCATAGTGGCGGGCCTCGATGGCCTGCTGCGGGCAGATCTTCACGCAGGAATAGCATTCCCAGCACTGCTCGGGCTCCTGGTTGAAGGCCTTCATGGCGTGACCGGTCTCGGAACCGTCCTTGTCGAGCTTCATCAGGTCGTGCGGGCAGATATACATGCAAGCGGTTTTATCCTGACCCTTGCAGCCGTCGCACTTTTCTGTACGTACAAATGTTGGCATGTTATTTCTCCATCTTTTGTTTCGGTTTTTACTGCAGTTTCAACACTCCGCTGCCCCGGACCGGCGGCAGCGGTCTCTAGAGTCGTTACTTGGCGGAATGACCGCTCATCTTGATCTCGACCTTGTCCTCATCCTTGATGCTGCCGTAGTAGTCGCGCAGGATGCCCAGCACTTCCGGACGGGAGAACTTGTCAGACACCTCCTCGCCCTCCGACAGCGCCTTGCGCAGCTTGGTGCCGGACAGCAGGATGCGATCGCCACCCTCGTGCGGACAGGTCTTCATGGACGCCATGCCATCGCACTTGTTGCACCAGAAGGTCCAGTCGATCTTCAGCGGCTGTGTCTCCAGTGAACCGGCCGGGATCTCGTCGAAGATGTGGTGCGCATCGAACGGACCGTAGTAATCGCCGACACCGGCGTGGTCACGGCCGACGATCTGATGCGAGCAGCCGTAGTTCTGGCGGAACACGGCGTGCAGCAGGGCCTCGCGTGGACCGGCATAGCGCATGTCCAGCGGGTAACCGGCCTGAATCACGGTGTTGTCGGCGAAGTACTTGTCGATGAGGGTGCCGATGGCGTTGCTGCGCACGTCGGCCGGGATGTCGCCGGGCTTCAGCTTGCCCAGCAGTGAATGAATCAGCACGCCGTCCAGCGTCTCGATGGCGATCTTGGCGAGGTATTCGTGGGAACGGTGCATCGGATTGCGCGTCTGGAAGCAGGCGATTTCACTCCAGCCACGTTTTTCAAATTCTGCGCGGGTCTGTGCAGGGGTCATGAACTGGTCGCCGTAGGTCTCGGGGAAACCACCCTGCGACAGGACCTTGATCGGGCCGGCGAGATTGACGTCGCCCTGCGCCATGACCATCTTCACGCCCGGGTGCTCGTCCTCGGTGGTCTTGTAGACCATCATGCACTCGTGCTTCTTGTCGATGCTGTACTTCTCGGTGACCTGCATGGTGGCAAGGATTTCACCGGACTCCGAATCCGCCAGCGCAATATCGTCACCCTCGCTGATGGCCCGGGCGTTGACTTCATCGGTGGACAGCGTGATCGGAATCGGCCAGAACAGGCCATTGGCCATCTTCATGCCATCGCAGACGCCTTCCCAGTCGGCGCGGGTCATGAATCCGTCCAGCGGGGTAAAGCCACCGATACCCATCATGATGATGTCGCCGGCTTCGCGGGATGAAACGGGGATCCTGGTCAGGCTTTCTGCGCGTGCCTTCTCGGCTGCCAGCGCGTCACCCTCGAGCAGCAACGGTTTCAGATCACCGCCGCCGTGTGGCTTGACTAATGTGGACATGTGGCTCCTTGGATAGTACCGCTCGCTGTATTTTTCAGTATGATTCGGGACGTTTCCCAGCTGTTCTGCGGGCATAAACATTGCCCTGCGCCGGGCAGGGGAAGCATACTCTACCCGTTTGTGTGGGAATGTCCAGCCAGTAAAATCTTGTCAAGAATAAGCGGAACTTATTCCGCAAAGGCAAACTTATGGTGTTAGTAAGCTATTGTATTTATTTAACTTGTTTTAATTTCAGCATATACGAATATGATGAAGCACCAGGATTTATCTCCCCATACGGGCAGGGGGTATACCGGCTAGGCACCGAGGATCATCTTCACACCCACCAGGGCCAGGAAGGCAGCGAATAGTCGCTGCAGCGCCCGGCGCGGCAGGCGGTGGGCCAGCCTGGCCCCGACGGGGGCCAGTGGCACGCTGGCCAGCACGATGCCGGCCACAGCCGGCCAGTAGACAAAACCGCTGTTCCAGCCCGGCTGGCCGTCGGCCGCCCCCCCCGCCAGCACAAACCCGGCCGCACCAGCCAGCGCAATCGGCAGGCCGCAGCTGGCCGCCGTACCCACGGCCGTGCGGATATCCACCCGGTTCCACAACAGAAAGGGCACGGTCAGCGTGCCGCCGCCGATGCCCAGCAGGGCGGAAACGGCGCCGATAATCGAACCGGCCAGACCCAGCCCGACCGGCCCCGGCAAGGCCCGATGCGCCGCCGGCTGCCGGCCGACCAGCAACTGGATCGCCACCAGGACCTCGAACACCCCGAAGCACAGCGCCAGCCCGGGACTGCTGATCTGCCGTGCAAGCCAGGCGCCGGCCAGCGCCCCCGGCACGATACCGGGTGCCATAGCACGCACCGCCGGCCACAGCACACTGGCGCGCCGGTGATGGGCCAGCAGGGAGGAGACCGAGGTCAGGACAATGCTCGCCAACGAGGTACCGACCGCGTAATGCATCAGCGTGCCCGCGGCAAACCCCTGGGCGGCGAACAGCAGCGCCAGCGCCGGCACAATGACCAGCCCGCCGCCGATGCCCAGCAAGCCGGCCATCAGCCCGGCAACGGCGCCGGTGATGAGGTAGGTCAGCAGTTCCATATGAACACAGCCATGTTCTCACCGCAGAGGACGCAGAGAAAACCTCGGAAAATTCACCGCAAAGGCGCAATGATAAAACAGTCAAAACCGCCAGACCGCAGGTCGGTGAGAAAGATCTTGTTTTCTCTGCGACCTCTGCGTCTCTGCGGTGAATATCCAGTTACCGGATCCATATTGTCTTGGCATTGAGGAACTCGCGCATGCCGAGCACCGAGAGTTCCCGTCCGTAACCGGAATGCTTCACGCCACCGAACGGCAGGCGCGGATCGCTTTTCACCAGCCCGTTGACGAAGGCGCAGCCGCACTCCAGCTGCCGCGCCACGCGCTCGCCGCGGGCGCTGTCGCGCGTCCAGACACTGCCGCCGAGGCCGAAGTCGGAATCGTTGGCGACACGCACCGCCTCGTCCTCGTCTGCCACCCGGATGATGCTCGCCACCGGGCCGAACAGCTCCTCGCGCCAGGCGCATACACCCGGCACCACGTGGTCAAGAATGGACGGCGGATAGAACGCCCCGGCACCCGGGACGATCTCGCAGCCGGTGACGGCAACGGCACCCTGCCCCAGGCTCTCCTCGACCTGCCGGTGCAGTTCGTCGCGCAGATCCACGCGCGCCATCGGGCCCAGCCGGCTGGCCTCGTCCAGCGGATCGCCCTGCCCGAGCGCCTCGACGGCCCGCCGCAAACGCTGCACGAAATCCTCGGCGATTGGCGACAGTACAATGAAGCGCTTGGCAGCAATGCAACTCTGGCCGGTATTCAGGAAACGCGAGGTGACGGCCTGTTCCACCGCCAGCTCGAGGTCGGCGTCTTCCAGCACAATAAACGGGTCCGAGCCGCCAAGTTCCAGCACGGACTTCTTGATGTGGGAACCCGCGGTGGCCGCCACCTGGCGGCCGGCCGGTTCGCTGCCGGTCAGCGTAACGGCATGAATGCGCGGATCCCCGATCAGCGTCGCCACCCTCGATGACTCGATCATCAGCGTGCGGAACACCCCTGCCGGGAAACCGGCATCGGCGAAAATGGCCTCCAGGGCCAGTGCACACTGCGGCACGTTGGAGGCATGCTTCAGCAGACCGGTATTGCCGGCCACCAGCGCCGGCGCGGCAAACCGGAACACCTGCCAGAACGGGAAATTCCAGGGCATCACGGCCAGCACCGTCCCGAGCGGCTGCCAGGCCACCAGACTGCGACCGGCATCGGATACGACCGGCTCGTCGGCGAGAAATCCCGGCCCTTCCTCGGCATAGTATTCGCATACCCAGGCGCACTTCTCGATCTCGGCGCGTGCCTCCCGGATCGGCTTGCCCATTTCCAGCGTCATCAGGCGCGCCAGGTCTTCGGCCCGCTGGCGCAGCACCGCCGCGGCCTGGCGCATCAGGTCCGCGCGCTCTGCCACGGCCCGCGAGCGCCAGCGTGGCGCCGCGTCAGCAGCGGCCGCCAGCGCGGCCTCCAGTTCGGCATCCGAGAATGCATCGAACACCCCCAGTGTATTACCATTTGCCGGGTTAACGGACTGGAATGACATGTCATGGCCTCCTGGAACAGAACGCCCCCACTATAACCAACCATGCCGCTTGAATTCCGCCTTTTCATCGGCCTCACCCTCGTTCTGATCACGGGCAACGTCGCGGCCGCAACCGATCCGCTGGCTTTGCAGCGCGAACAGTTCATCGAGGCACGCAAGGCGCTGCAGCAAAGGCAGCATGACCGCTACCGGGAGCTTGCCGCCGGATTGAAGTCCTACCCGCTGTATGCCTACCTCGAGTTCGACGCCCTGAGACAGCGACTCGGCGAGGCAAGCGAGCGGGAGGTGCTCGACTTCGTCGAACGCCATGCCGACCAGCCGCTCGGCAGCCGCCTGAGGGCACTCTGGCTGTATACCCTCGCCAGCCAGCGCCGCTGGGAGCTGTTTGTGAAGCACTATTCCGGATCGAATGACACCACCATGCAGTGCTATGCCCTGCGGGCACGGCTGGAAACGGGCCACAAAAGGGGCCTGGCAGAGGAGGTCCTGGCGCTCTGGACCGTCGGCAAGTCCCAGCCCAAGGCCTGCGACCCGCTGTTCGACTGGCTGTATGCCGGCAACCATGTCAGGGAGGAGCATGTCTGGCAGCGCATCCGGCTGGCCATGGACAAGGGCCAGACCAGCCTTGCCGGATACCTGGCGAAGCGCCTGTCCGCGAAGGACGCCGACTGGGTGACACTGTGGCGGCAGGCGCACCGCAACCCGAGCGACACGCTGCAGGACCCGCGCCTGAACCGGAACTCGGAGATTGCCCGCAACATCATCCTGCACGCCATCAAGCGCATCGCCCGCTCCGATGCCATGCACGCCCACCGCAAATGGGATTCGCTGAAAAGCGGCTATTCATTCACGCCGGCGGAACGCGGCCGTCTGGAGCGCTATATCGCCCTGTCGGCGGCACAGCAGCATGAGCCGGGCGCACATGCCCTGCTGAGCGCACTGCCGGATGCGCAGCGGGATGCAAAAGTGCGTGACTGGCAACTGCGGGCCGCGCTGGCAGAGGCCAACTGGACGGCACTGCTCGATCACATCGAGGCGCTTCCCGATGAGGAACAGCAACGCGACGAATGGCGCTACTGGCGGGCATACGCACTGGAGCGGACCGACCGGCGTCTGCTGTCCATGAACGAGTATTCCTGGCTGGCGAAGGAGCGCAGCTACCACGGCTTCCTGGCGGCGGACTACCTGCGCTGGCCCTACGAGATGGGCAACATACCCACCCGCTATGACCCGGCGGAACTCGAGACCCTGCGCCGGCAGCCGGCACTGCTGCGCGCCCACGAACTGTTCCGTGCCGACATGCTGACCGACGCCCGCCGCGAATGGGCCTACGCCATCCGCGACATGAACAGCGGCGAACTCCGGCTGGCCGCGGTGCTGGCAAACCAGTGGGGCTGGAAGGACCAGGCCATCCTGACCGTTGCGCGCGCCGGGGAGTTCTCCGACCTCACACTGCGTTTCCCGCTGGAACACACGGACAGCGTGCGCCGGCATGCGCACAACAATAACCTGGATCCGGGCATCGTGTTTGCCGTCATTCGCCAGGAAAGTGCCTTCAACCCGGAGGCACGCTCCCCTGCCGGCGCGCGCGGCCTGATGCAGCTGATGCCGAAAACCGGCAAGGCGACAGCACGCCTGAACCGGATCCCCTGGAGCGGGGTTGCCGGCCTGTATGACAGCGACCGGAATATCCGCATCGGCAGCAGCTACCTGCGACAGGTGCTGGAGCGCTTCGACGACAATATCGTGCTGGCCGCGGCGTCCTACAACGCCGGCCCGCACCGGGTGACGCGCTGGCTGCCCGGGGAGGGTGGTATGGCGGCAAACCACTGGGTGGCCAACATTCCGTACAGCGAAACCCGCAAGTATGTGCAGCGCGTGCTCGCCTATGCCGCAATCTATGACTGGCGCATGCAGCAACCGGTCACACCGCTGCGGGTACGCATGCCGGATGTCCATGACGAATCCGCCTACCGGCGGTCCGGCGGTTAGCCCGGATTTCCCGCAGAATGGCGTAACAGTGACCCTATGTCGCTGCGGGAACTGGAATAGTGCCGGGTCAGCGGAAAACAACGTGATTTTCGAGGCGCCTGTCCCGCCCCTGGCTGTTCCTCGCACACCCGGACTTGCGATATACAGGAAGGTACGAGTGTCGCGGGGAGCGGGATGCCGAGAGCGATGGCCGGGAGCGCCCGGCATCCGGTCCACCGCGAGATATCCAGGCTGGCAATTTTGCTATGATTCCGGCTCCTCACACTCTCTGTCACTGCAGGAATCATTCATGAAACACAACCGCATCTGCCTGCTGGGCGGCACCGGCTTCGTCGGCCAGCACCTGGCAAACCGCCTGTCGCGCCTCGGTTACCGCGTGACCGTTCTCACGCGACGCTGCGAACGCCACCGCTCACTCAAGGTCAACCGGAACGTGCAACTCGTCGAGGCCGATGTACTCGACTGCAACGCCCTGCAACCGCACTTCCGCAACGCCGATGCCGTCATCAACCTGGTCGGCATCCTGAACGAGGGCCGCGCTGCCGACCTGCGCTTTGACAGCGTGCATGCCGAGTTCCCGGCCACGGTTGCCAACACGGCCGTCAGCACCGGGGTGCGCCGCCTGCTGCACATGAGCGCACTGAACGCCGGCGCCGGCGAGACCGACAGCAACTACCTGCGCACCAAGGGCGCGGGCGAGGACAGCGTCCACGCAGCCGCGGCCAAGGGACTGGCCGTCACCAGCTTCCGGCCGTCGGTCATCTTCGGGCCGGGCGACAGCTTCTTCAACCGCTTCGCCGCGCTGCTGAAGCTCTCGCCGCTGGCGTTCCCGCTGGCCTGCCCCGACAGCCGCTTTGCGCCGGTCTATGTCGGCGACGTGGTGGACGCCTTCGTGCATGCACTGGAGCACGATGCCACGGTCGGCAAGCGTCTGGAACTGTGCGGTCCTGCCGAGTTCACGCTGAAGCAGCTGGTCGAGTACACCCGCGACACGCTGGGCCTGCGCCAGCGCATCATCGGCCTGGGCGACGGCCTGTCGCGCCTGCAGGCGCGCGCCCTGGGCCTGATGCCCGGCAAGCCGTTCAGCATGGACAACTACCACTCCCTGCAACGGGCCAGCGTCTGCAGCGACAACGCGCTGCCGGCACTTGGCATCACCCCCACCACGCTACAGAGCGTGGTGCCCGGCTACCTTGCCGGTGGCGACATGCGCGGCCGCTACAACGAATTTCGCCGTCATTCGCGGCG
The DNA here is from genome assembly GCA_041552135.1 of Gammaproteobacteria bacterium. Lineage (GTDB taxonomy): Bacteria > Pseudomonadota > Gammaproteobacteria > UBA9214 > UBA9214 > SZUA-186. Next base: position 2,516 of record JBFELL010000084.1, on the reverse strand, counting down.
CACCTGAGCCGCATGGAGATCTACCTCGTCGGTGGCGCCGTCCGTGACCGGCGGCTGGGCCTGCCGATACGCGAACGCGACTGGGTCGTGGTCGGCAGCACGCCCGCGGAGATGCGCCAGCTGGGCTATACACCGGTTGGCAAGAACTTTCCGGTGTTCCTGCATCCCGAGACCAGAGACGAGTACGCCCTGGCGCGCACCGAACGCAAGACCGGGCATGGCTATACCGGCTTCGAGACCTGCGCCGACCCCGACATCACGCTCGAGCAGGACCTGCTGCGCCGCGACCTGACCATCAACGCCATGGCGGAGACGGCGGAAGGCGAACTGATCGATCCCTACAACGGCGAGGCCGACCTCGAGAACGGGGTACTGCGTCATGTCTCGCCGGCCTTTGCCGAGGACCCGGTCAGGATCCTGCGCGTGGCGCGCTTCGCCGCCCGCTTCGCTCACTGGGGGTTCAGGGTGGCACATGCCACGAACGAGCTGATGCGCGACATGGTCAGGAACGGCGAAGTCGATCACCTGGTGCCGGAGCGGGTCTGGGCCGAACTGGAAAAGGCGCTGGCGGAAAACACGCCGGCCCGCTTCTTCGACGTGCTCTACGGCTGCGGCGCCCTGGCCCGGCTGTTTCCCGAAATCGAGCCGCTCTACCTCGACCGCAGCCCGCGCGAACACGGCCACGGCGAGGCGGTGCTGCCGGTGCTGGAGCAGTCCGTGAAACACGGCGCACAGCCCGATATCCGCTTTGCCGCCCTGGTCTGCGATATCCGTAACCACGAGGCCGCAGTTTTCGGCCCGGCACAGCTCTCCGCCCTGTGTGACCGGCTGCGGATGCCGAATGCCTGCCGCAAACTTGGCAGCATGGCCCTGCAGCACAGCCACCGGGCACGCTCCGCAGCCGCTCTCGGCGCGACGCAGCAGCTGGAACTGCTCGAGGCATTGGACGCCTTGCGCAGACCCGGACGCTTCAGCCGGTTCCTGCAGCTTTGCGCGTCCGAGGCCGCCGCCCACGACCTGCCTGACAGCAGCAAGCGTCTCGCCACGGCACTGGCCGCCGCCCGCTCGGTGGATGCCGGCAGGCTGCAACAGCAGGGACTCAGCGGCAAGGCGCTTGGGGATGCCATACGCGAGGCGCGCATCGAGGCAATTCACCGGGCTGCGCACGGCGATACGCCGCAATAGGCAAACACGGGGGCTGCTGGTTCTCCATGCCACGGAGGGTACCGGGCACGCCGGGTATCAAACCGCAGGTCGGGTTAGCCCGAAGGGCGTAACCCGACATCACAGAGGGGACAGAATTGAATTTCGTCCCGGGGTAACTGTTTCTCTGCGTCTGTAGGGTAAACCCTAAGCCCAGGCAAACACCCAGAACAGGAACGCGCCGAGCAGCAGCCGGTAGATCACGAACGGCAACATGCCGATGCGCTCCACCAGCTTGAGGAAAAAGTGGATGCACAGCCAGGCGCTGACCGCCGCCACCGCGGTGCCGACCAGCAGCACATCCCAGGCGACCGGCCCCGCCAGTTCCGACAGCTTGAGGGCCTCGTAGACGCCTGCCATCAGGATCACCGGGATGGACAGCAAAAAGGAAAAACGTGCCGCGCCGGTCCGCGTCAGTCCCAGCGCCAGCGCCGCCGTCATGGTGATGCCGGAGCGCGAGGTGCCCGGTATCAGGGCCAACGCCTGGGCACAGCCGATCAGCAGCACATCAACAACGCGCAGCGTGTGCTCGTCACGCCGCTGCCTGCCGTAACGGTCCGCCCACCAGAGCACCAGCCCGAAAATAACCGTTGCACAGGCAATCACGTACGGCGAACGCAGCGACGACTCGACCAGGTCATGCAGCAGCAGGCCGGCGATGACCGCCGGCACGGTCCCCAGTATGACGTACCAGGCCAGCCGCGCATCGGTGTTCATGCCCCTGCCGCCAAGCGACTGCAGCCAGGCCACCAACATGCGCCCGACCTCATGCCGGAAATAGGCCACGACGGCAACGAGCGTGCCGACATGGACCGCCACATCGAATGCCAGCCCCTGATCTTGCCAGCCGAGCAGCCGCGGCACCAGAATCAGGTGCGCCGAACTCGAGATCGGCAGGAACTCGGTGAGCCCCTGCACCAGGGCGAGGATGACGGCCTGTAACGTATCCATCTAGTCAGCTAATGACGGTCAAGTGACTATTTGCCACGGAAGCACACGGAAATACACGGAAGTAAAAAATTGCTTTCGCCACCACCGCGAATAGATTTCCTTCACCGGACTCAAGGCAGGCAAAATTTTTTTTATGACAATGATTTTATTCCGTGTATTTCCGCGTACTTCAGTGGCAAATAGCCACGTAACAGTCATTAGCTGACTAGATGGATACGTTACAGGCCGTCATCCTCGCGCTGGTGCAGGGGCTCACCGAGTTCCTGCCGATCTCGAGTTCGGCGCACCTGATTCTGGTGCCGCGGCTGCTCGGCTGGCAAGATCAGGGGCTGGCATTCGATGTGGCGGTCCATGTCGGCACG
>JBFELL010000083.1:0-12225 GCA_041552135.1 Gammaproteobacteria bacterium | reverse complement strand
CCCCTACCGGTACCGGTCCGGAACCGGCAGCTACCTGAAGGTCGGATTAGGCCATAGGCCGTAATCCGACATGTCGCCAGGCATCATTCCCCATTCATGAACAGTCCGCAGGTCGGATTGGGCCAAAGGCCGTGATCCGACATATGCAGCCACCAGAGCGCAGGCTCATCCCCCGCTGCGGACCAGTTCGCGCAGCACGCTGGTGGCATAACTGCCGGCCGGCAGACTGAATTCCAGCAGCAACTCATCCGCCTGCGGCCATGACCAGGTGGCGTTATCGGGGATAACCCGCAGGGCACGGCGTTCCTGTTTCAGGCCGGCGGCGGCGAGGCCCTGCACCCAGCCGGCACACGGCGCCAGGCAGTCCTCTTCCAGTTGCCGGCACGCACCGCTCACCGCTGGCTCGCCCTTGCCGGTCAGGGGGCCGGTGGGATGGATATCGTGGCCCTGCAGACGCCGCTGCAGTTCCGCATCCGGCGTATCGGCGACAAAGAAACTGTGGCTGCCCGCCAGCTGCAGTGCCTCACCCGGCAGCAGCCCGTTCCAGCTGCCGTCGGTGACCCGCCGTCCCAGCACCCGGTTGAACAGGAAGGCGCGCGCCGCCGACAGCGCCAGCCCGCGCTGGTGTCGCGACAGGCGCCCGGCCGAACCGTCGAACAGGCGTGCCGCCGTGACCAGGTTGCTGCCGCCCCGACCGAAGCGCTGCTCGCCAAAGTAGTTCGGCACACCCTGCGCGGCCACCTGCTGCAGGCGCGAGTGCAGGCCGTCGACATCGCCGGACAGCCCGCGCAGCCGCAGGCGAAAGGCATTGCCCTGCAGGGCGCCACGACGCAGCTTGCGGGTGTGCCGGGTATGCGCCAGCAGGGTAATGGTGCCGGAATCCAGCGCCTGCCAGTCGGGGTCGGCCCGCCCCGGCAGGTGCACCGAGAACCACTGTTCGGTGACCGCGTTGCGGTCCTTCAGGCCGGCGTAGCCGACATTGCGCAGCGGCACCCCGGCGAGTTGCGCCAGCCGGCCGGCGACCGTCGCCGTGTTTTCTTCGCGCTTGCGGACCAGCAACCAGGCATGTTCACCCTCACCGGCCGGCTCGACCAGCGGCAGTTCGGTGACCTGGAAATCCCCGGCGCAGGCACGCACCACGCCACGCACCGGCGCACCGCCATGCGCACAGGCAAGGTCCGCGATGGCGGCTTCCAGGGTGTAGGGGAACGGGCGGAAAGCGGCTGACACAGGACGCACTATACCGTCCTTGCCGCCAGCCGCTGATCAGGCCACGATCAGCGCGACGGCAAAGGCGGCAATGCCCTCGCCCCGGCCGGTGAAACCCATACGCTCGGAGGTGGTTGCCTTGACGCTCACACAGCCGTCAGCAAGTCCGAGGTCGGCCGTAATGTTCGCGCACATGGCCGGGATGTGCCCCGCCAAGCGCGGCGCCTCGGCCACGATCGTGATATCCGTGTTGACGACGTGATAACCCGCGCCGCCAACAAGATCACGCACACGCCGCAGCAGGATGCGGCTGTCGATACCCCGGTATTGCGGATCGCCCGGCGGGAAATGCCGGCCGATGTCTCCAAGTGCTGCCGCACCCAGCAGGGCATCGCACAGGGCGTGCAGGACGACATCGCCGTCGGAGTGCGCCGCGAGCCCGCGCTCATACGGGATCTCCACGCCGCCGAGCACCAGTCGGCCGCCCGGCTGGAAGGCATGGGCATCGATGCCCTGTCCGATGCGGATCATGTCGCCCGTTTGTCCAGGTAGAACGCGGCGAGTGCCAGGTCGGACGCCACGGTGATCTTGATGTTGTCGCGCTGCCCCTCGACCATGCGCGGCGTGAAACCGGCGGCCTCCATGGCGGACGCCTCGTCGGTCAGGGTGACACCCGCCCGGATCCCCTGCTGCAGGGCCGTGTGCAGCTGGCCGATGCGGAACATCTGCGGCGTCAGGGCATGCCACAGGCCATCGCGATCAACCGTAGCCATCACGTCACCCGCCGGATCGACCCGCTTCATGGTGTCGCAGACCGGCATACCCAGCAGGCCGCCATCCGTACCGCTCAGGCAGGTATCGATCAGCCGGTCGATGTCCGCCGGTCGCACACAGGGCCGCGCGGCGTCATGCACCAGCACCCAGTCGCTTTCCGCCGCCGTGGCAGAGAGATGCTCCAGGGCGTTCAGTACCGAATGGCAGCGTTCCACCCCGCCCCGGACCTGCTCAAGGTGCCGGCCGGCAAAGCGCCCGGCAATAGCGGGCCAGGCGCAATCCCTGTCGGCAACCGCGACGACGACACCGGCGATGCGCGGCACGGCGAACAGCGCCGTGAGCGTGTGCGCGATGACCGGCTTGCCGGCAAGCCCGAGATACTGCTTCGGCATCGTCGCCTGCATGCGGCTGCCGCTGCCGGCCGCCGGCACGATGGCCCAGACGGTCACGTCGCTGTCGCGGCTGGTGTGTGTCGACATGGCGGCTGGCAGGTTAAGGGGAATGGCATTTACTTAAGCACTAATCCAGATAAATAGCCACGGAATCACACGGAAGATATCGTCATTGTGAATGAATATTCCGTGTTTTTCTGTGTGCTTCCGTGGCGAATTGGAGGTCAATGGGGGACGACATCTCTTAAGTAAGTGCCATTGAGGTTAAGGGGAGACTATTCCACCACCTGGTAGAACACCTCGCCCTCCTTGACCATGCCCAGATCCTCGCGGGCGTGTTCCTCGACCGCATCCAGCCCCTGCTTGAGGTCCAGCACCTCGGCATTCAGGGCCTCGTTGCGCTCGCGCAAGCGGGCGTTCTCATTGCGCTGGGCCTCCACCTCCTGGTGCTGGTCCCACAGCTCCAGCAGGCCACCACCGCCAAACCACAAGGTGACCTGCAGAATCACCAGCAGCAGCAGCAGGCCGAGCAGCAGTTTCCTCATGGTGCCGCCGGCTGGCAGATAACAGGGGTCAGCGCCACAGGCAAGCCCCGTCAGCCGGCGGACAGCTGCCTGAATCCGGCGGCGCCGGCATAGGCCGCCGCGTCACCGAGCTCCTCTTCGATACGCATCAGCTGGTTGTATTTCGCGACGCGATCGGAACGCGACAGCGAACCGGTCTTGATCTGGGTCGCGCTGGTGGCCACGGCGATGTCGGCAATGGTGACATCCTCGGTCTCGCCGGAACGGTGGGAGACCACGGCACTGTAGCCGGCATCGGCCGCCATGCCGATGGCCGCCAGCGTCTCGCTCAGGGTGCCGATCTGGTTCGGCTTGATGAGAATGGAGTTGGCGATATCCTGGTCGATGCCCTGTCTGAAGATCGAGGTATTGGTCACGAACAGGTCATCGCCAACCAGCTGCACCCGCTCGCCGAGCCGTTCGGTGAGGATCTTCCAGCCATCCCAGTCACCCTCGTCCATGCCGTCCTCGATGGACAGGATGGGATACTGGTCGACCCAGGCAGCCAGGTAGTCGGTAAAGCCGGCGGCATCGAACTCCCGGCCCTCGGATGCCAGCACGTACCTGCCGTCGCGGTAGAACTCGGAGCTGGCGACATCCAGGCCGAGGTAGATATCGCTGCCGGCCCTGAAACCGGCCTGTTCGATTGCCTCGAGGATGACCTCGATGGCGGCCTCGTTGGATGACAGGTCCGGCGCAAAGCCGCCCTCGTCGCCAACCGCGGTATTCAGACCCCGCCTGTTCAGCACCGTCTTCAGTGCGTGAAAGACCTCGGCGCCATAGCGCACGGCCTCGCCCAGGCTGCCGGCACCCACCGGCAGTATCATGAATTCCTGCAGGTCTACGCTGTTGTCCGCGTGCGCGCCGCCGTTGATGATATTCATCATCGGCACCGGCATCGTGTATGGGCCCTCGCCGAGCGTACGGTACAGACCCCGGCCCTGCGAGTTGGCCACCGCATGGGCATTCGCCAGCGAGACCGCCAGCAGGGCATTGGCGCCGAGACGGCCCTTGTTGTCGGTACCGTCAAGCGCAATCATGGTGTTATCGATGCTTGCCTGGTCGGATGCGTCCATGCCGAGCAGGGCGTCACGCAGTGCGCCGTTGACGTTCGCCACGGCCTGGCGCACACCCTTGCCGAGGTAACGGCCAGGATCCTTGTCACGCAGTTCGACGGCCTCGCGGGTGCCGGTCGAGGCACCGGAGGGTACGGCGGCGCGGCCCACGGCGCCGCCGGCAAGCGTGACCTCGGCCTCGACGGTCGGGTTGCCGCGCGAATCGACAATCTCGCGACCGCGTATTGCTGTTATTTCAGACATTTCTCTACCAGATTCAGTTGATTGAAGGATTGTGAGCTGTCAGGCCCGGCGTGCCGGCTGACAGCTCACCGGATTGACGATGTGTTGTCGCACCCGTCGCCTGTGTTACAGGAGACTGCCGTGCGATCGGCACCGCCTATTGCATCAGTTCCATTTCGGGGAACGGCTGCGCCTTTACCGTGCTGTCGATCTGTTTCAGCACGACCAGCAGTTCGCGCAGGCGCGGCAGCGGCCAGGCATTGGGACCGTCGCTCAGCGCCTTCTCCGGCTCCGGATGGGTTTCCATGAACAGGCCCGAGACACCGGCGGCAATGGCCGCCCGTGCCAGCACCGGCACGAATTCGCGCTGGCCGCCGGAGCTGCTGCCCTGTCCGCCCGGCAGTTGCACGGAATGGGTAGCGTCGAACACGACCGGGACATTGCAGCCGCGCATGACCGCCAGCGAGCGCATGTCGGAGACCAGGTTGTTGTAACCGAAAGAGGCGCCACGCTCGCAGACCATGATCTGCCGGTTACCGGTTGCCAGCGCCTTGTCGGCAACGTTCTTCATGTCCCAGGGCGACAGGAACTGGCCCTTCTTGATGTTGACCGGCTTGCCCTGGCGGGCAACGTTCTGGATGAAGTTGGTCTGCCGGCAGAGAAAGGCCGGGGTCTGCAGCACGTCCACCACGGCAGCGACTTCCGCCAGCGGCGTGTCTTCATGGACGTCCGTCAGCACCGGCACCTGCAGCTGGTCCTTCACCTTCTGCAGGATGCGCAGACCCTCCTCCACGCCGGGTCCGCGAAAACTGGTGTGTGACGAGCGGTTGGCCTTGTCGAACGAGGACTTGTAGATAAACGGTATCTGCAGCGATGCCGCAAGCTCCCTGAGCTGGCCTGCGGTCTCGATGGCAAGCGTCTCGCTTTCGATGACACAGGGGCCCGCGATCAGAAAAAAGGGCTGATCGAGACCGGCCTCGAAACCACATAGTTCCACGATGTGCTACTCCTCTGAATGAATGATGGTGCCGGCGTGCAACTCAGGCGTCGCCGTGCGCCACAGCGGCTGCCGGTGTCGCCTGGGACGGACTGCCTTCACGGTAGGCCACCGCCGCCTCGATATAGCCGGTAAACAGGGGGTGCCCGTCGCGCGGGGTCGACGTGAACTCGGGATGGAACTGGCAACCGATGAACCACGGATGTTCCGGTATCTCCACCACCTCGACCAGCCTGCCGTCGACTGACAGGCCAGCCAGCCTGAGGCCGTTGTCTTCCAGCACCTTGCGGTAATGGTTATTGAATTCGTAGCGGTGGCGGTGGCGCTCGATGATGACGTCCTTGCCGTAGAGTGAACGCGCCAGGCTGCCGGCCGCCAGCTGGCACTTCTGGCCGCCGAGGCGCATGGTGCCGCCCAGCTCGGAGCTCTCGTCACGCTGTTCCAGGCCGCCGTCCTCGCGGCTCCATTCGGTAATCAGCGCGATCACCGGGTCCGGCGTCGCCGGGTCGAATTCGGTCGAGTGCGCCCCGCCCAGACCGGCCACGTGCCGGGCAAACTCGATCACGGCAACCTGCATGCCGAGGCAGATGCCGAGGTAGGGGATCCGGTTTTCCCGCGCATAGCGGACCGCGGCGACCTTGCCCTCGATGCCGCGCTCGCCGAAACCGCCCGGCACCAGTATGCCGTCGGCGCCGTCGAGCAGCGAGGTGCCTTCCGCCTCGATGGTCTCGGAGTCGACGTAGCGGATGTTGACATTGGTGTGGGTATGGATACCGGCGTGGATCAGCGCTTCCGACAGCGATTTGTAGGACTCCGTCAGATCGACATACTTGCCGACCATCACAATGGTGACGTTGTGGGTGCGCTGCTCGCTGTCACGAACCACCTGCTGCCATTCACCGAGGTCCGCCGCCGGCACATCCAGGCCGAGTTTCTCGACAACGATCTCGTCCAGCTGCTGTGCATGCAGCAGCAGCGGGATCTTGTAGATACTGTCGACGTCGACGGCGGAGATCACCGCGCGCTCCTCGACGTTGGTGAACAGCGCCACCTTGCGGCGCTCGGCATCCGGCAGCGGCCGGTCGGCGCGGCACAGCAGGATGTCCGGCTGGATACCGATGGAGCGCAGCTCCTTGACCGAGTGCTGGGTCGGCTTGGTCTTGATCTCGCCGGAAACCGCGATGTAGGGCACCAGGGTCAGGTGCATGAACAGCGCCCGCTCGCGGCCAAGCTCGACGCCCATCTGGCGGATGGCCTCCATGAACGGCAGCGACTCGATATCGCCGACCGTGCCGCCGATTTCGACCATGGCGATGTCGGCATCATCGGCGCCGCGCAGGATCGACTGCTTGATCTCGTCGGTGACGTGCGGGATGACCTGGACGGTCGCCCCGAGATAGTCGCCGCGGCGTTCGTTACGAATGACATTTTCGTAGATCTGACCCGTGGTGAAGTTGTTGTCCTTCCCCATGGTGGTGCGCACGAAACGTTCGTAGTGGCCGAGGTCGAGGTCCGTCTCGGCCCCGTCCTCGGTCACGAAGACCTCGCCATGCTGGAACGGGCTCATGGTGCCCGGATCGACATTGATGTAGGGATCGAGCTTCAGCAGGGTGACCTTGAGCCCGCGGGACTCGAGCAGTGTACCCAGCGACGCGGAGGCAATACCCTTGCCCAGTGATGACACCACGCCGCCGGTAATGAAGATAAATCGGGTCATGAATTCTCTGGAATCAGGGGTGCGGCAGTGATACCGCAAGACGGGAGGAGACGTTACCAGATCGGGCCGTGCACCTCAATTCTTTCAGGCCTGCGACGGCCCCGGCGGCATCAATCCGGGCAGGCCGGCTCTCGCTGCCAGTGGATCACCAGCCCGGCTTCGTCGAGCGCGGCGCCGAAGGGCTCGCAGACCCAGAGTCCGGCGACAGCCGCGAGCCGGTCCCCGATATAGATCAGCGGCAGCCGCCGCCGTTCCCAGGGTGGCACACCCTCCTCCTGCAGCAGCTTCTTCAGGGCATGGTGGTGGCGGCGACCGGCCGGCCGGCAGCGCTCGCCACCGCGCCGGAAGGCGACCTGCACGATCTCACCCGCGGCGCTGCGGCGGATGCCGCTGCCGGTGACCTCGCTGGCGCTCAGCACCCCACCGGCATCCGGCAATGCCAGCGCCCTGTCGAGTGCCCATTCCAGCACCTGGCCCGACGGCGGCTCCGCTTGCTGCGCCAGGAGATGGACCTGCTCCCGGTAACGCCTCACCTCGTGGCGGCCAAAGCGCACGCAGGGTTGTGCGTCGGCACGGCTGTCCAGAATGTCATCGTTCACCCGCGACAGGACCGCGGCAGATGGCGCCATACCCGTGCGCTCCGCCAGCCAGTGTCGCAGGGCGTTGCGCCGCCGTGCCGGTGGCAACTGCCGCAGCCCCGCTGCCGACAGCGTATCCGGCGCAGCCTGTGACAGCGTGGCGATGTCCTGCGCAGCCAGGTCCGCCAGCAGCCCGGCCGCCTCGGCACAGTGGCCGGCGCTTCGTGCCAGCGTTTCGCTCGTGGCCGGCCAGCGTTCACGCAGGACCGGCAGGATACGGTGGCGCAGGTAATTCCGGTCGAGCCCGGTGTCGGTATTGCTGGGGTCCTCGACCCATTGCAGGCCGTGCTGCCGGGCATAGGCCAGCAGGCTGGCCCGGGAAGAGTCCAGCAACGGGCGCAGCAGGTGGCCCTCGCCAAACGCCGCGAGCGACGGCATGGCGGCCAGCCCCCTGACGCCGCTGCCTCGCAGCAACTGCAGCAGCAGGGTCTCGACCTGGTCGTCCAGGTGCTGCGCCGTCAGCAGGCAGTGCCCCGCCGGCAGCCACGCCTGTAGCGCCCGGTAGCGTGCCTGCCGTGCGGCGGCCTCCGGACTTTCCCCGGCCGCTGCCCGGGCATCCACCTTGAGATCGACACAGGGAATACCGAGGTCCCGGCAGACAGAGCGGCAATGCACCTGCCAGTGCCCGGCATCCGCCTGCAGTCCGTGGTTGACGTGCACCGCACCGAGTCGCGCACCGGGTAATGGTCGCAGGGCGGCCAGCGCATGCAGCAGGACATGGGAATCGACGCCGCCACTGTAGGCGACCCAGTAGTGCGGCGTGCCGGGACAGGCGGACAACGCCGGCTTGAGGGTGTCAGGGGAAAAATCCATCAATATCCGACAACTGCCCCGGAGATAACCGGCGGGCCGGCCGGGCTAGCGCTCGGTGAACTGCCCGTAGGCCATCAGGCGCTGGTAGCGGTTCTCGATCAGCGCGTCCGGGGCAAGCTTCACCAGCCGCCCGAGCTCTTCCGACAGCGCCTTGCGCAGGTGTTCCGCCATGAGATCGACGTTACGGTGCGCGCCGCCAAGGGGTTCGCTGATGATCCGGTCGATCAGCCCGAGTTCCTGCAGGCGGCTGGAGGTAATGCCCAGGGCCTCGGCCGCCTCTTCTGCCTTCTCCGCGCTCTTCCAGAGGATGGAGGCGCAGCCCTCGGGCGAGATAACCGAATAGGTGCTGTACTGCAGCATCAGGGTGCGGTCACCGACGCCGATCGCCAGCGCACCGCCGGAGCCGCCCTCGCCGATCACGGTACAGATGACCGGCGTGCGCAATTTCGACATCACGAAGAGGTTCCTCGCGATCGCCTCGCTCTGGCCGCGCTCCTCCGCGCCGATACCGGGATAGGCCCCGGGCGTGTCGATGAAGGTCAGCAGCGGCAGGCCGAAACGTTCTGCCATCTGCATCAGGCGCAGCGCCTTGCGGTAGCCTTCCGGGCGAGGCATGCCGAAATTGCGATGCAGCTTCTCCTTCGTGTCCCTGCCCTTTTGCTGGCCGATGATCATGACCGGCGTTCCGTCAAGACGCCCAACCCCGCCGATGATGGCATGGTCATCGGCAAAACAGCGGTCACCGTGCAGCTCCTGGAAGTCGCTGAACATACGCACCACATAGTCCAGCATGTAGGGGCGTTGCGGGTGGCGCGCCAGCTGCGAGATCTGCCATGGCGTCAGGCTGGAGAAAATGGTTTCCGTCAGCGCCTGACTCTTCGCCTCGAGCTTGGCGACCTCGTCATTGATGTTGACGTCGGCGTCATCGCCGATATACCGCAGCTCGTCGATCTTTGCCTCGAGCTCCGCGATCGGCTGCTCGAATTCCAGGAAGTTCAGGTTCATTCCAGTGTCCGCTTGGTTGGAAGGTCGTTTCCGGTATCTGGCCGGCTGGCGCCGGGTGTTGCAAAGGACGGGAGGCCCGCCCGGGGCAGGCGCGTGAACGCCGGATACCGGGGCTAAGTATATTCGACGGCCACGCGTTCTTCACCTGCAAGTTCCTGCAGGCGATGCAGCAGCTCGTCCGTCGGATGCACCGTCCAGTCATCGCCCAGCGCGACGCGCGCGGCGGCGCTACCGCCCAGATAGTCGATACAGATCCGGCAGTGCCCTTCCCTGAACGGCTGCAGGATTTCAGCCAGCGAGCGCATAAAACCGTTCTCGGCCTGCCGGGACTCGATGCCGACGACCACGCGCCGCGCATAGCTCTCCCGTGCCTGGTTGATGTCGTAGATGGCCTGCGCGGTGACCTGCAGGCCGCCGGAATAGTCATCCATGCCAAGCACACCCTGGATCACCAGCACCTTGTCCTTGCCCAGCTGGGCCTGGGATCTCTCGAACACCTCGGAGAAGATTCGCACATCGAGGCGTGCCGTGTGGTCGTCGAGCGTCAGGAAGGCAATCTTGCCGCCGCGTGCCGTCTTGCGAATGCGCATGCTCATGACCAGCCCGGCGATGACCACCTGGCGCTCGCCGGCATCGGGGCGCCCGCCCGCGCCGTCGCCGCCGGCCGTGACCAGGCTGGCCAGCCTGCCGCTGGTAATGCTCTCCAGCTCGTGCCGGTAGCGGGTAATCGGGTGCCCGGTAAGATACAGGCCGAGGGTCTCCTTCTCGCCCAGCAGCTTCTGCTCCTCGTCCCATTCCGGCACAACCAGCCTGTCGACCGGCAGGACCGCGGCCGACTGTGTTTCGCCGAACAGGTCGTCCTGCCCGGTATCCTGGTTGCGCGCGGCCTGCTCCGCCATCTTCAGCGCCATCGGCAGGTTGGCAACCTGTGCTGCCCGGGCATCCCCCATGGTATCGAGGGCACCCGCGCGAATCAGCGCCTCGAACACGCGCCGGTTCAGCTTGCGGGTATCCACCCGCCGGCACAGATCGAACAGGTCCGCAAACGCTCCGTTGTCACGCCGTTCCTGCAGGAGGCTTTCGATTGCCGCCTGACCAACGCCCTTGATGGCGCCCAGCCCGTAGAGGATCGTGTCATCCGACTGCACGGTGAAGTAGTGGTCCGAGGTATTCACATCCGGCGGCACCACCCGCAGCTTCATGTCGCGGCATTCGGCGATCAGCAGCACGATCTTGTCCGTGTTGTCCATGTCCGCGGACAGCACCGCCGCCATGAATGCCGCCGGATAGTGCGCCTTGAGCCAGGCCGTCTGGTAGGAAATCAGTGCATAGGCGGCCGAGTGGCTCTTGTTGAAACCGTAGCCGGCGAACTTCTCCATCAGGTCGAAGATACCGCTCGCCACAGCCTCGTCGACACCGCGCCCCAGCGCACCCTCCAGGAAAATCTCGCGCTGCTTGGCCATTTCCTCCGGCTTCTTCTTGCCCATGGCGCGGCGCAGCAAATCGGCACCACCCAGCGTGTAGCCGGCCAGCACCTGGGCGATCTGCATGACCTGCTCCTGGTAGAGGATCACGCCGTAGGTCGGCTGCAGGATGGGCTCCAGGTCGGGATGCGGGTACTTGACTGCCGCATGACCATGCTTGCGCTGGATAAAGTCATCCACCATGCCGGACTGCAGGGGACCTGGCCTGAACAGCGCCACCAGCGCGACGATGTCCTCGAAGCTGTCCGGCTGCAGGCGGCGGATCAGGTCTTTCATGCCGGTCGATTCCAGCTGGAACACGGCGGTGGTACCACAGGCCTTGAGCAGCCTGAAGGCGGCCGTGTCGGTCAGGGGAATCGCATCGATATCGACGGGCGCATCACCGGCGGCGGAGCGTATCGCGTTGATGGTCTTCAGCGCCCGGTCGATGATCGTCAGGGTGCGCAGCCCCAGGAAGTCGAACTTGACCAGCCCGACGGCCTCGACGTCGTCCTTGTCATACTGGCTGACAACCGCCTCGCTGCCCTGTTCGCAGTACAGCGGGGTAAAGTCGGTCAGCCGTGAGGGCGCGATGACCACGCCGCCGGCATGTTTGCCGGCATTGCGCGACAGGCCTTCCAGCGAACGGGCCAGTTCGATCACCGCACGCACATCCTCGTCTTCATCGTAGAGTTCACGCAGCGCCGCTTCCTGGTCCAGCGCCTTGTCCAGGGTTATGCCGATCTCGAAGGGAATCAGCTTGGCAATGCGGTCGACAAAACCATAGGGATGACCCAGCACCCGGCCGACATCCCTGACCACGGCCTTCGCCGCCATGGAACCGTAGGTGATGATCTGCGAGACGCGATCGCGGCCATAGCGTTCGGCGACATAGTCGATCACACGATCCCGGCCGTCCATGCAGAAATCGACGTCGAAGTCAGGCATGGAGACACGCTCGGGATTGAGGAAACGCTCGAACAGCAGGTCGTAGCGGATCGGGTCGAGGTCGGTGATGGTCAGCGCATAGGCCACCAGCGAGCCGGCACCGGAGCCACGACCGGGACCGACGGGAATACCGTTCTGCTTGGCCCACTGGATGAAGTCGGCGACGATGAGGAAATAGCCGGGGAACCCCATCGATACGATGACCTCGATCTCGGTTTCCAGCCGCTGCTCGTATTCCCGGCGCAGTGCGCTGTCATCGCCGGCCTCCTGCGGCAGGATCTTCTGCAGCCGCAATTTCAGGCCTTCCCTTGCCTGCTGCCTGAAGAACTCGTCCGGCGTGAGGTCGCCGGGCACCGGGAAATCCGGCAGGTAGTTCTTGCCGAGCTCGACCTCGAGGTTGCAGCGCTG
>JBFELL010000082.1:0-12468 GCA_041552135.1 Gammaproteobacteria bacterium | reverse complement strand
CTGCCAGCGTGCAACGTGCCTGCCCATCTCCCGCCAGCTGGTGTCTTCCCATTGTGTCGTGGCCTCGTTGTACTGCCGGTAGGCGGGGAGGTCCGGGGTGCGCCGTACGCGTTCACGAAACAGACCGGCAAGGGTGCCGGCTTCTTCGGCTGTTATGTTGTCAATGGCTCCTGGTGACATGTCTATGTGTTTCCTTTCGTTGACTTGATCAATGATTCCCATCCCTGATCCGGTGTGAATCGCTCCCCCCGTAGCTGTTTTTCTTGCTCCAGCAATTCCAGCAATTCCCGTGCGCCAATCGCATCGACGTGGTTCATGGGGCCGCCGCGAAACGGCGCGAAGCCGGTGCCGAACACCATGCCGGCGTCCAGCAGTTCCGGATCCTCGACCACCTGTTCCCGGATGCAGCTGACGGCCTCGTTCAGCAGGCGCAGCACGAGCCTGTTGGTAATGTCTTCCATGTTCCAGTTGCCGGCACCGGCCTTTGGTCTGACTGCCTTGCCCTTTTTGTAACGATAGAAACCCTGGCCGGTCTTTTTGCCAAGATTGCCGTCGGCAACCAGTTTCTGCAAGCGTTCCGGCACCTCGGTATTGAAATGCGAGCCCAGGTTCTCTGCCACGTGCAGGCAGATATCCAGGCCGACGGCATCGGCCAGTTCCACCGGTCCCATCGGCATGCCGAAGTCGGTTGCGGCCCGGTCGATAAGCGTGGCCGGCACGCCCTCCGACTCCAGCACCACGGCCTCCATAAGATAGGGCATTAGTATCCGGTTGACCAGAAAGCCCGGTGTGCTGGAGACCGGCAGGGGCAGACGGTCGATCTGGCGCGTGAATGCCATGGCGCGACCGGCCACGTCACCGTCTGTGCTCTGGCCATGCACGATTTCCACCAGCTGCATCTTTGCCACCGGGTTGAAGAAATGCAGGCCGACCAGACGGCCGGGACGTGACAGGGACTCCGTGAGTTCTTCCAGCGGTATGCTGGAGGTATTGGTCGCCAGCATGGCATCGTCCTTCATGCGCGGTTCGATGTCGCGGTAAAGCGAGCGCTTGACTTCGGCGTCCTCGAAGATGGCCTCGATGACAATGTCGGCGCGACTCACCCCGTAGCCCCTGTGATCCGGCATCAGCCGGTCCATGGCCGCCTGGACCTTGCGCGGGTGTTTCAGTTTGCGCCGGAACAGGGTGTGTGCGCGTGCAAGTGCCGGGGCGATACGCTCCGGTGCCTGGTCCTGCAGCGAGACGCGAAAGCCGCGCAGCGCACACCAGCTGGCGATATCGCCACCCATGATGCCGGCGCCGATGACATGCACGTGCGCCGGGCGCCAGCTCGTGTCCCTGCCCAGCGATTTCAGCCGCTCCATCAGAAAGAACACCCGGATCAGGTTGCGCGCGGTGGCGCCGGTGATCAGGCGGGCGAGTGATTCGGCCTCGGCCTGCAGCATGCGCGGCTGGTTGCCGGCGTGCCGTTGCCAGATATCGATCATGGCGTAGGGCGCCGGGTAATGCCGCTTCGAGGCACGCTTGCCGACCTGGCGGCGGAAGACCCGGGCAAGCAGCGGCCGCACCAGCGCATGGTTCGACAGCCGGTCCAGGAAACCGGCGCGGTGAGGCGCCGGCTGGTCGATCACCAGCCGGCGAGCGGCTTCCCGCAGGTGACGTTCGGGTGCCACGCGGTCGACCAGGCCGAAGCGCTTGGCTGCCCGGCCGTCGATGCTGCGTCCCGTGAGGATGAGGTCCATCGCCTTGAGGGCGCCGATCAGCGGCACCATGCGTGCGCTGCCACCCCAGCCGGGATGGATGCCGAGGCGTACCTCCGGCAGGCCGATGCGTGTGCCGGGGTCGTCCCGCATGACACGGTAGCGGCAGGCCAGCGCCATCTCCGTGCCGCCGCCGAGACAGAAGCCGTGGATCATTGCGACGGTCGGGAAGGTACAGGCGGCGAGGCGGCTGAAGACCTCCTGACCACGCTGCAGGAAGGCCATGGCATCCTGTTCGTTCCTCACCCTGGTGAAGGACTTGATGTCGGCGCCGGCGATGAAACCGTTCGGCTTGCCGGACAGGATCACCAGTCCGCGCGGTTGTTGTGCAACGATACCCTGCAGCAGGAGGTCGAGTTCCTCCAGGACCTCCGGACTGAAGACATTGGTGCCGGTCTCCGCCTTGTCGAAGCTCAGCCAGACGACATTGTCCGGATCTGTCTCGCTCCGGAAATGCAGGGACTCGCCGGTATTATCCATCAGGCAGCCCCCGCGCGTCGTTCGATCAGCAGGGCGCCACCCTGGCCGCCACCGATGCACAGGCTGGCCATGCCACGCCGGGCGTTGTTGCGCTCCAGGGTCTTGAGCAGGTGCAACACGATGCGTGCCCCGCTGGCACCGACCGGGTGGCCGATGCCGATCGCGCCACCGTCGACATTCAGGCGTTCCTGGTCAATCGCGCAGAACGGCGACTCGCGCCCGAGTTCTTCCCGGCAGAACCCGGCGTCCTCCCAGGCCGCGAGACAGGACAGTACCTGTGCGGCAAAGGCCTCGTTGATCTCCCAGTAGTCGATATCTGCCGAATCGAACCGGTGTCGCTGCATGATCGGCGCCATGGCGTAGGCGGGACCGAGCCCCATCTGTGCCGGATCGAGACCGGCCCACTGGCTGTCGATGAGCTGACCCAGTACCGGCAGGTCGTATTTCCCGATGACATCTTCACTGGCCAGAATGACCCAGGCGGCACCGTCGGTGATCTGGGCACTGTTGCCGGCGGTGACCTTGCCGTCCGGGCGGTCGAAGGCCGGCCTCAGTCCGGCCAGCTGTTCCATGCTGGAATCGGCGCGCACGCCATCATCGTGGTCATGGACATTGCCGCGGTTGTCATACAGGGCCTCGATTTCATCAAGGTGGCCGCTGTCCATGGCTGTGGCCAGTCGCTGGTGGCTGCGCAGCGCAAAGGCGTCCATCTGCTCGCGGCTGATGGCGAAACGATGGGCGAGGATCTCCGCGGTCTGGCCCATGGACAGGCCGACAACCGGATCGGTCAGGCCGCGCAGCAGGGCGATGACCGGCCGCAGGTAGGCCGGTTTGAGTGCGGCCAGTGTTTTCAGGCGGGCGCCGAGGGTTCGCGCCCGGTTCCAGCTGGCCAGCCAGTTGACCATCGCGGTGCCGAGCAGCACCGGTGCATGGCTCATGGACTCCACGCCGCCGGCCAGCACCAGTGCGGAGCGGCCGCTGGCAATATTCTGCGCGGCGGTGTCGATCGATTGCAGGCCGGAGGCGCAGTTGCGCTGTACCGTCCAGGCGGTGACCCGTTCGCCGCAGCCAAGCCGCAGCGCGACTACACGGCCGATGTTGGCCTCGTTCGGGCCGGGCATGACGCAACCGAGGATGACTTCATCGAAATCACTCGGCGCGAAGGGCTGTCGTGTCAGCAGCGGACTGGCCGCGGCAACGGCGAGGTCGGAGGCGCTGAAGGGGCCGGGTTTGCCGCGCGCCTTGATGAACGGCGTGCGGCTGCCGTCGACTACAAAGACTGGCCGGCCACCCCAGCCGGATTGTTGTCCCCCCATGTATCACGCTCCTTGGTCAGGTACTCCGGGTCGAAATCGTCCACCTGTATGACAAGCTGACGCGCTGCAACGGCGTCCCTGATGTCTGCGGCTTCCTTTGCCGTGATGATGCCGGCATCCACGCCTTCGTTGGCGCAGTGCTCGGGATCACCGTGGGGCAGGGTGCCTGAGCGCATGGCATCGCGCAGCTTCCGCAGGGCGGGTTCGGCAGCGACGCTCTTCTCCAGGGCATCTTCCAGCTGTGCCAGCGGTTGCGTGCTATCGACCGGAATATACACACCTTCCGTCAGACGGTCACGCACGCGTCCCGGCCGCAAGATCAGCCCGGTGACGCGATGTGACAGTTCGTCCAGCGGGCGCCTGTATACCTTGCCGGCAGGGAATGTCAGCAGGCGAGTCAGTCTTGCAACGAAGCGGTTGGGAAAGTTGTCCAGGATTTCGTGCAGCCGCGACTGGATGCTGCAGAGCAGGTCATCGCAGGCATATTCCAGCAGCGGCAGGTCTTCCTCCGGCGAGCCCTGGTCGAAGTGCTGTTTCAGGACCGCGCTGCCGAGATACAGCAGGCTGAGGACATCGCCGAGCCGGCCCGAGAGTGACTCCCTGCGCTTCAGTGCGCCGCCGAGCGACGCGAGCGCCATCTCGGTGGTCACGGCAAAGGCCAGACTCATGCGCCCGAACTGCCGGTAGTAATGTCCGGCAATCCCGTGCTGCGGTGCGGACAGCAGGCGTCCCCCGGTCAGGCCGTGAATCAGGCTGCGTGAGAAATTGCTCATCGCCAGGCTGGCGTGTCCCAGCAGGGCGGCATCGAGGCCGGCAACATCGCGCTGTGCCACGGCCTCCATCTCGCGGAACAGGAACGGGTGACAGCGAATGGCGCCCTGGCCGAAGATGATCAGGTTGCGGGTCAGGATGTTCGCGCCCTCGACCGTGATGCCGATGGGCAGGGCCTGGTAGCCGCGGGCGATGAAGTTGCTGGGGCCCATGCAGATGCCGCGACCGCCGAGTATGTCCATGCCGTCGTTGACGACATCGCGCATGTATTCCGTGGTGTGGTACTTGAGGATGGCCGAGGCCACCGAGGGGTCTTCGCCGATGTCCAGTGCCGAGCAGGTCAGGCCGCGCGCGGCATTCATGATATAGGCCTTGCCGGCGATGCGGGCGAGCACCTCGCTGACACCCTCGAACTTGCCGATAGGGACCTTGAACTGCTTGCGCACACCCGCGTAGGCGCCGACGGCGCGGGACATCTTCTTGCCGGCCGCGACGCTGAGCGCCGGCAGCGAGATGGCGCGACCGTCTGACAGGCAATTCATCAGCATGCGCCAGCCGTTGCCAAGCTGTGCCTGGCCGCCGATCACCCGGTCCATCGGGATGAAGACGTCTCGCCCGCGATTCGGTCCGTTCATGAACGACTGGTCCATCGGGAAATGGCGACGGCCGATTTCCACGCCGGGCGTGTCGGTCGGGATGAGTGCCAGCGTGATGCCGACGTCGTCTTCCTCGCCCAGCAGGTGGTCCGGGTCATACAGGTGAAACGCAAGTCCCAGCAGGGTGGCCACCGGGCCGAGGGTTATGTAGCGCTTCTCCCAGTTGAGCCGGATGCCCAGTACGTCGGACTCGCCGTTGAAGTCCTGGCGGCAGACGACGCCGTTATCGGGCATGGCGGCGGCATCGCTGCCGGCCTCCGGGCCGGTGAGGGCAAAGCAGGGGATTTCCCTGCCATTGGCGAGACGTGGCAGGTAGTGGTTTTTTTGCTGTTCCGTGCCGTAGGAGAGCAGCAGCTTGGCCGGGCCAAGCGAGTTCGGCACCATGACGGTGACACCGGCGGAGATGCTGACGCTGGCAAGCTTCATCACCACCAGCGAATGGGCATTGGCCGAGAAGCCGAGACCGCCGTACTGCCCGGGGATGATCATGCCGAAGAAGCCCTGTTCCTTCATGTAGGACCAGGTCTCCGGTGTCAGGTCGCGCAGTTCCTCGGTGATCTCCCAGTCATCGATCATGCCGCAGAGGGTTTCCACGGGGCCGTCCAGGAAGGCCTGTTCCTCGGCACTCAGTGTGGCGGCCGGGTAACCCAGCAGGTGGTGCCAGTCGGGCTGGCCGGAAAACAGTTCGGCCTCCCACCAGACGGTGCCGGCCTCCAGGGCGTCGCGCTCGGTGTCGGACATGCCTGGCAGGATCCTCGCATACAGGCCAAGCAGGGGGCGCATGACCAGCTGCTCGCGCAATGGCGTGACAAGCAGCAGCAGTGCGACAGGGAGGAACAGCACCCAGGCAGTCACGAGCGCCCAGGCGGGCGGGGTGTTGATAAGTGGCCAGAGCAGCAGACAGGCGCCAAGCACCCCGGTCCAGAGGAAACGGTGTGCCTGGCGCGCCATCAGAAAACCGGTGACAACCAGAATTACGAGGACTTCAATGATCCATGCCATGTCGGTTCCCCAGGTTCATGACACCATAACCACCCGGTGTTCGCTTGTCATGCTGCCCGGTGACCGGACAGCGGGATCGCTAGCTGTTCGACAAGAATATACCAGTCGAGTTGCAGCCATCGTGACGGGTACGCACCCCGTCAATGCCGGTTTTTTGCAGACCTGATTTGAATCCTATCGGCATGCGTTACGAAAAAGTGAATGGCCTGGACCTGCCCGTCGCCGCTACTCGTCCAGCAGGCCCAGCGCCTTGACCAGGTGCTTGCGTGGCGTGTAGTAGTGCGGGGAAAAACGCACACCGCCACCGCGCAGCGCGCAGCTGACCCGTGCAGCGGTGAGTCTGCTGAACAGGGATTCCGGTGTCTCGTCACGGGGGCAGAAGGTCACAATGCCGGCATGACGATGCTCCGGGGCAGGCGTGAGCAGTTCATAGCGCCCGTTACGGGAGAGGAAAAAGTCGGTCAGGAAGCGGCTGTTCTCCATGACAAGGGTCTCGATTGCCGGCATGCCGATGGCCTCGATCAGTGACAGGCTGGCATGCAGGGCGTGGATACCGGTCATGTTGGGGCTGCCGCATTCGAAGCGCCTTGCTGTGCGGGCGACCTCCCAGGACTTGCTGTCATAGTTGCCGCAATCCTCGACCATGTGCCAGCCATACTGCTTCAGGTCGAGCCGCTCCATAATCTCGTTGCGGCACCAGAACAGTGCGACGCCCTCCGGGCCCATCATCCACTTGTGGCCATCGGCCATGACGAAGTCTGCCTGTATGGACTGTACATCGAACGTCACGGCACCGAGGCTCTGGATGGCATCGACGCAGAACAGCACACCGTGTTCGCGGCAGGCGGCACCGATCTTCGCCAGGTCGAGTCTGAGACCCGTGCCATATTGCACCGAACTCACCGACACCAGCCGGGTGTGGTCGTTGATGCGGTCGATGACCGTGTCCTCGGGGCGGTCGGTGTGAGTGATGTCGGCTGCCAGGGTCTCGACGCCGTATCTGGCCAGCGACTCCCAGACGATCCGGTTGGAGGGGAATTCCTGGTTGCTGATGATGACATTGTCGCCGGGCTGCCACGACAGGCCATAGGCGACCATCGACAGGGCCTCGGAGGTGTTTTTCAGGAGCGCGATTTCGTCGGTCGTACGGGCATTGACCAGGCGCTGCAACTGTTCACGCAGTGCCTGTTCGGTTTTGATCCAGTGAGGATAACGGCTGGAGCCGAGGCGGGCGTTCTCGTCGGCGAAGGCCGTTACGGCGTCGGCCGTGCGCCGGGGCCAGGGTGAGACTGCTGCGTGGTTGAGGTAGATGAGGCCGGGGTCGAGGTCGAAGTCACTGTCTGTCATGGGCACCAAGAATACCCCATTGCGGCGGGGCTGTATCACCTGCACAATCGCGCGCATGAAATGCCTTGCCAAACATCTCTGCTGCCTGCTGCTGGCCTGCGGCCTGGTGCAGTCAGGGGCCGCGCAAGCGCAGGGCGGTGAGATCTGGCTGCTGGTGGATACCGTCAACCTGAGGCTCATGGTGATGCAGGGCACCCGGGTGGTGCACACCTACGAGGACATCTCGATCGGGCGGGACGGTGTGTCGCGCGAGAAGATCCGCGGCGACCAGCGCACCCCGGTGGGACGCTTCAGGATCGCCTGGGTCCGGGAGGCGTCGGGTTTCCACCGCTTCCTGGGGCTGGATTACCCGGACCGGGAGCGGGCCCGGCGCGCCCTGGAGAACCGGCGGCTGGAGGAGGGCGACTGGCACGCCATCCGCCGGGCGCATGAGAACGGCAAAATCCCCCCACAGGGCACCCCGCTGGGTGGCCAGATCGGTATCCATGGCATCGGCGAGGGCGATCCGGAAATCCACGACAGGTTCAACTGGACCAACGGCTGTGTGGCCATCACCAACGAACAGCTGGATGAGTTGATGCAATGGGTACACATCGGCACCCGTGTCGATATACGATAGGCATCGCCGTGGCGGTGTCGCGGCAGAACACTCACCCGAAGGAGAAAGTAATGAAAGGAACGAGTGATGCGAAGTCGCGCCTGCTGGCGCTGGCTACAGCCTTCGCGCTTGTCGCCGGCCTGAGCGGCTGTGCGACAACCTCTGAACTCAACAGCCTCAGGGACCAGGTCAGTGCCGCGCAGGCCGCTGCCGATTCCGCCAAGGCCGAAGCAGCCGCGGCGCGTCAGGAAGCGGCCGATGCCAGGGCGCTTGCCGGGCAGGCCATGAGTACGGCGAATGATGCAAAGGCATCTGCCGATGCGAGCGAGGCGAAGATCGACCGCATGTTCAAGAAGGCGATGTACAAGTAGGCTGGCTGGCAGTATTCGCCGCAACAACAGGGCACCGTTCGGTGCCCTTTTTTTTTGCGTACTCCCCTGGTATGACCCTGCAGGAGCGAATACATTCGCCATAACTGCACAGGCAATGCGCTCATTTCGTAATCGCAACGGGCATGCCGTGTTGAGTTTCCACCGCGAGACGGATGGCGCGGCCATTGAGCTGCACGGGCCGCTCGCCTACGAATCCGGCGATCCGGTCGAGTACCGTCTGCATGTCGATGACCGGGTTGCCGCCGGTATCGTCCATTGGCGGGTGGATTTCCAGGTACAGGGTGTCCGCAAGCCAGCCGAGCTTGACGGGCTGGTTGATGATCTGCACAGGCGTACCGACCGGCACCTTGTCAAACAGCTGCTCGATGTCTTCCGGGTACATGCGCACACAACCGTGCGTGACGCGCATGCCAACGCCCCATGGCTTGTTGGTGCTGTGGATCAGGTAACCCGGCACACCAAGTCGCATGGCATAGCGTCCAAGCGGATTGTCCGGCCCGGCCGGTACGACGTCCGGCAGGACCTCGCCATCGGCGAGTGCCTCGTCCTTGAGTGATTGCGGTGGTGTCCATGTCGGGTCGACCTTCTTGGCAACGATACGTGTCATGCCCAGCGGGGTCTCCCAGTCCATTCTGCCGATGCTGACGGGATGAGTGATGAGTACCGGCGTTTCGTTTTTCTGCGCCCGCGGAAAGTAGTACAGGCGCATTTCCGGCAGATTGAGTATCAGGCCATCACGTTTCGCATCCGGCAGGACGTGACGCCCGGGCAGCGTGATGACGGTGCCCTTGCCGGGGAGCCAGCGATCGACATCGGGATTGGCGACCAGTATCTCGTTCTGGCCAACATCCTGGTTGCGCGCGATGTCCAGCAGGGTTTCGTCATGGTGTGCCCTGATGAACTCGACCTGTCCGATGACACCGACATCCTCCGGCGGGCGAATGTGGATATCGGCAAGGGCAGGGCAGGCGAATGTGCATGCCAGCAGGGCTGTGAGCAGGTTATGCAGCATTGGATTGCGCGACAGTCGTGTGTTCGGAGGTATTCCTGTTATCTATAATGACGTTAATGAAGTATTCGCAAACGGTCCGGCGCTTATTGGTCCGGACAATACCCTGGAGGGGTCATCACCATGAAGAAATCACCTGCTGTATTCTACATGTCGCTGGCAATCACTGTCCTGATGGTTGCAGTATTTGTGTTGGCAAACAGGAGTATTGCCGATCCGGTTTACAAGTCTACCAATGCGCAGGGTGAAGTCGTGTTTTCGGATGAACCGCCGCCGGATGCCGTGAATGTGGAACAGGTCGAGATACAACCGGCGCCAACCGAGGCAGAGCATCAGGAAAGTGCTCAACGGGCCAAACGCATGGAGTCCGTGGCGGATGTAATGGGTTCGGCAAGGCAGGAGCGCGCCAGTCAGCCTGTGCAGGCTGCACCGACGACCGTTGAAGAACAACCGGTCCAAACCTATACGGACGGTGATTACAGCGATGAACAACGCCGCCGGCGCGCCATAGCCGGCAAGCGGACCCCGGGGGTTGAGCACCGTGCACCGGTGCATGTAGCGCCGCATGCTGGCGGGGGCGGCCGCCGATAGCCGTCAGCCTCAGGGCGCCAGCAGCGGTCGCTTGTCAATCACGCGGCTGGCGCCGAATTCAAGTTCCAGCCGTTCCCTGAGCTGTTGATAGCGCCCGGAAGCCGCTGCATCGGGACTCTTGCTGTCATCCTGGTAAAAGTGCAGGCCGGCCGACTGGCCGTCCTGACGGATATGCACATCGATCAGGATCCCGGACGCATCACGCGCCCTGAACTGCATGCGATATTCACGGTAGATTGTTGCGACCTTGACCGGGTGGCCGATATCCGGATCTGTCACCGGCACCCATTCATAGCCCAGCGAGTCGAGCAGTCGTTCAAACTCATCCGGCAGGTATTGTGAATTAGCGGCTTCACGGGTCTTGACCAGCAGGGTGTGGCTTGCGGTGGCGGTACAGCCGGTGACAAGGCCCAGAGCCGTAACCAGTATCAGGACCATCATGGCCCGTGTGCTGGCAGGTGTATGGGTAAATAACAGATATCTGATATTGCGCATAATGTATATTA
Organism: Gammaproteobacteria bacterium; assembly: GCA_041552135.1. Classification (GTDB taxonomy): domain Bacteria; phylum Pseudomonadota; class Gammaproteobacteria; order UBA9214; family UBA9214; genus SZUA-186. The sequence continues at coordinate 2,040 of JBFELL010000082.1, read as the reverse complement.
TGTTAAATAGAGTGTATCGCTGGACTACGCTGTTCCGGCGAGTACCCGTATTGGCCTTACCCTGCCTGTCCCGCTATGCATCTCTGTCACGCGTGCCAACCCGGGAAACGCGGATTATATGCGACCTGCCGCCAGTGTTCGTCGGTATTCCTGAAACAGCCACGTATCCACGCCAATAGGCTTACGCCTTTTTCCGCCAGTGATGCGGCGGCCGCAACCGCCGTATTCATCACTCGCTCGATGTCAATCACTCGATCCACCCCCGGCTTGCGGCAGGACGTGGTGAGCCGGTGTGAATGAACGGCCGCCCGTGCATCACGAGCGTACCGACCGGGCCATGTGCCGTCGAGGGTAAAGAATGCCTCCCCCGGGTGGTGATTTCCTGCGCGGAAAGCCGGGTCCTTGCTCGTCGTACTGCCTCGAGATCGCGGTGGCGCGAACGCCCAGGGTCATCAGGCTCCCGCGTGGACCCTTACAAACATCGTGTAATACGCAAGGAAGTATATTTAACTTATTGAAATATTAACTATATCCACTGCTGATGCATGTCGGCGATCTGTACGTACTGGTCCTCTTCGCATAACTGCCGGAGCTTGCTCATATCCGCTTCCAGGCGTCGCCTGTCGTTGCCGACGATACAGGCCGCAATGACCGCCCGCTGCCATTTGTCCTGATAGGCCACCTCGGCAACCGAGGCGTTGAAGCGGGAACGCAGACGGTCCTTGAGACTTCGCACGGCACTGCGCTTGTCCTTCAGTGATCTGGCCGACGGGATCATCAGTTCGATGGTGAGCAGGCAGATATGTATTGCCGGATCTGCCATGCCTGTCGCAGTCGCCAGCGGCTACGCCACCTGCCCGCTGACGATATGAATGTCGCGTTGCGGGAACGGGATGCCGATGCCCTCGCTATCGAAGCGGTTCTTGATCGTCTCCGTCATGTCGAACTTGACAGCCCAGTAGTCACCGGTTTTGGTCCAGACGCGAACGACAAAATTGACGCTGTTGTCGGCAAGCTCCGCTACGGCCACCAGCGGTGCGGGGTCCTTGAGCGCACGCTCTTCCTTGCTGATGATGTCATTCAGCACGTCCCTGACGACCGACAGGTCGGCATCGTAGGCAACACCGACCGTCATGTCGACGCGCCGGGTTTCCTGCGCCGAGTAGTTGGTGATGTTGTCACCCGAGAGCTTGGCATTCGGGATGATGATGAGCTTGTTGTCGCCGGTCTTCAGCGTGGTCGTGAAGATATGGATGGCCTCGACGACCCCGGCCACGCCGGCGCCCTCGATAAAGTCACCGACCTTGAACGGCCGGAAGATGATCATCAGGAAGCCGGCGGCGAAATTCGCCAGCGAGCCCTGCAGCGCAAGACCGACGGCCAGGCCGGCAGCACCCAGTATGGCGATGAAGGAGGTTGTTTGTATGCCGAGCTGGCCGAGTGCGGCAATGACGACAAAGGCCAGCAGTGCGATGTAGGTCATGCTGCCGACGAAGCCGATAATGATCGGTTCGACATCGGCCTTCGTCATCATGCGCCGTACACCGCTGCGGACCGCTTTCGCAACCCAGCGGCCGATAACGAATATGGCGACTGCCGCGATGACCTTGAGCCCCCAGACGGCGGCGACGTCCTGGACCTGCACCCAGAGCTGGCTTGCTTCGTCGATGCTTGTCGGAATGACCTCTGCTATTTCCGCGATTTCTTCAGTGACTGTATTTTCAGTAGCTGTTTCTTCGCCGCTGGCCATAACTGTCTGTCTCCTGTGTCTGGTTTGTTTTTGATGCGTATTTCTGTCGGGCGGCAAGCGCGGCCGCCAGCGATTGCAATAATACACTACCCGCCTCGCCGGCTGACACGCCGAAACTGACAATGCCGTCCTCGTGTCCACCCATGCTGAATATGCCGGTACGATCCGTGCCGTATGTCTGATAGAGGCGCCGCACCTCGGCTGCCATCGCCGGTGTGCCGTAAGCCACACCGGCATCAGTTACGGCTATCTGCAATGCCGCTGCGTGCTGCCAGATGTCCGGTGAATGG
>JBFELL010000081.1:0-12742 GCA_041552135.1 Gammaproteobacteria bacterium | reverse complement strand
TACCAAAGCCCGAGCCACTGCCGGTGTCATCGCCGGGTGCTCCCTGGTAGCCGGGGCCACCGGGTCCCCGGCCGTAGCCGTAGCGGGGGCCGGTGCCGCCACCCCGACCGTAGGGGTGCCGGGAACCCGGGCCATAACCGCGATCACTGCGGCTGCCCATGCCGAAGCCGGAACCGCTGCCGGTGTCGCTCTCATCGCCGGGTTCGCCCTGGTAGCCGGGGCCACCGGGTCCCCGACCGTAGGGATGGCGGGACCCCGGGCCGTAACCGCGATCACTGCGGCTGCCCATGCCGAAGCCGGAACCGCTGCCGGAGGGGTCATCGTAGCCGCGCCCGTAGCCCGGGCCGCGGCCATAACCGGCGCCCGGGCCGTAGCCGGGGCCTGTGTTCCTGCTGGAACTGCCCATGCCCATTCCGCCGGCGTCAGCGGTGGTTACGTACATCGAGCCGGTCAGGGCAATGGCGGCAAGAATGCCGGATATTCGCTTTGCTGGTTTCACTGCACTATCTCCTGTGAGGTGAGTCTATGGGGCTGTTTGGTATGGAACGACCGGTTGCCAGGCGGGTTTCCTGAAATGCCCGGTGCATAATGCGCCAGAATTGTGTCAGGCGCAAAACTAATAACATGCTGACGGTCATACCGTTCGGCAATTACGGCGAAGCCGACGCAAAGACGGCGGAGCCGGTGCGACTGCGCCAGGGCATACACAACCTGGGGAGGCATCTCGGAATCCCGCCGTCCGTGCGCGATGAGCTGCGGCACCGTTCCCTGCCGGCGCAGAACCGGCGGCAGCTAGGTGCGATTCTGGACAAGGTGCGGGCGCAACTGCAGTGAGACCGGGCCTGCAGCATTGCTCCGATGCCGGGTCAGGCCGGTTTCCGGCATGACAAATCCGGCGCGGGCCGTACAATGCACCCATGAGCCTGCCCGAGCCCGTCACGGACGACATCCATGCCACGCTGCAGCACATCTTCGGCTACGCCGGTTTTCGTCCCGCGCAGCAGGCGATCATCGAGGGCCTGATCGCGGGCGAGGATGCCTTCGTGCTGATGCCGACCGGTGGCGGCAAATCGCTGTGCTACCAGATTCCGGCGCTGCACCGGCCGGGTGTGGGCATTGTCGTTTCGCCGCTGATCTCGCTGATGAAGGACCAGGTGGACGCGCTTGTTGCCAATGGCGTTGCGGCGGCGTTCTACAATTCCGCCCTGGATGCCGCTACGGCGCGGCAGGTGCTGGCCCGGTTGCATGCCGGCGAACTGGACCTCCTGTATATCAGTCCGGAACGGCTCACCAGCGGCGGTTTCCTCGAACGGTTCGCCGACATCGACATCGCGCTGTTCGCCATCGACGAGGCCCATTGCGTGTCGCAATGGGGTCATGATTTTCGTCCCGAGTATGCACAGCTGGGCGGGCTGCGCCAGCATTTCGGCGATGTCCCCGTGGTGGCACTGACCGCGACCGCCGATGCGCAGACCCGCGAGGACATCGTCCGCGTACTGGGTCTGCAGCACGCCAGGCAGTACGTCACCGGTTTTGATCGCCCCAACATCCGTTACACGGTGCTGGAAAAGCACAAGCCCTTCGAGCAGCTGCTGCGTTTTCTGGAGCCGCGGCAGGGCGAGGCCGGTATCGTCTACGCGCTGAGCCGCAAGCGGGTCGGGGAGGTTGCCGGCCGGCTGCAGGAGCGGGGTGTGCGCGCGGCGGCCTACCACGCCGGCCTGCCATCGGCCGAGCGACAGGACGTGCAGGAGGGTTTTCTGCGCGACGAGGTGCAGGTGGTGGTGGCCACCGTCGCCTTTGGCATGGGCATCGACAAGCCCAATGTGCGCTTCGTCGTGCACTACGACCTGCCCAGGCATGTCGAGGGCTATTACCAGGAGACCGGCAGGGCCGGCCGTGACGGTCTGCCCTCCGAGGCGCTGCTGCTGCACGGGGCGCAGGATATCGTTATGGCGCGGCGGCTCATCGACAACAACGCCAACCCCGAACAGCGTCGCATCGAGGTGCACAAGCTCAATGCCATGGTGGGACTGGCCGAGAGCGTGACGTGCCGGCGCCGCGTGCTGCTCAACTATTTCGGTGAACGCCTGGAAGAGAACTGTGGCAACTGCGATGTCTGCCTGGATCCGCCGGCCCGGTTCGATGCCACCGAGGCGGCGCAAAAGGCCCTGTCGTGTGTCTACCGCGTCGGCCAGCGCTTCGGCATCGGCCACGTGGTTGCCGTGCTGCGCGGCGCGGACAATGAGCGTATCCGCGGGCTTGGCCACAACCGGCTCTCGACCTGGGGCATCGGCAGCGATCGCAGCGAGCAGGAATGGACCTCAATCATTCGCCAGCTCATTCATCATGGCTACCTGATACAGGATATCGCCAACTACTCGGTGCTGAAGCTCGCCGAGTCCGCCCGCCCGCTGCTGCGCGGCGAGCAGGCGCTGGAGCTGGCGCAGCCGCGCATCCGGGAACGCACGGCCACGAGGAAGCGCCCGGCGGCCGCGGCCGGGCAGGGGCCCTGCGACGAGTCGCTGTTCGAGGAACTGCGCGGCCTGCGCAAGCGCCTCGCGGACGGCGAGGGCGTGCCGCCGTATATCGTCTTTGGTGATGCCACCCTGATACAGATGGCCCGCGACAAGCCGGTCAACGAGCAAGAGTTGCTGGCCGTGACCGGCGTTGGCCGCCACAAGCTGGAGAAATACGGCAGCGAATTTCTCGATGCAATCGCCGAATACCGTGTTGCCGGCGGTTAGTATGCCGGCTTTGTCGCTGCTCTAATCGGCCCGGCTCGCCGGTAGGCATCTGGGGCATGCTACATCACCAGTACGATCTTGCCCCGGGTGTGTCCCTCCTCGATCATACGGTGTGCGCTGGCGGCTTCCTCCAGCGGCAGGGTGGTCTCCAGCCGGACGCTGAGGTCCCCGTTCCCGACCAGTTTCGCACACTGCCTGAGAATCTCCCCCTGGTGGCGGCGTGCTTCCGGCAGGTCCTGCAGCATGGGTGTCAGCATGAGCGTGAAGTGAATGGACAGGTTCCGTTCGCGAGCGGTCTTCCAGGCGACATCCGTGCCGGGATCCAGCAGGGTAACGACATGACCGTAGATGCGCGCGGCGCCCAGGCTGCGGCGAAAGGTCTCGCCACCGACGGTATCCAGCACCACGTCTACACCGCGACCGGTGGTCCATGCCATGATCTCGTTCGTTACGTCCTGCTCCCGGTAGTCGATGATTTTCTCTGCGCCGAGTTCACGAACGAAATCGGCCTTGGCCGGAGAGCTGACCGTGGCAGCGATCCGGGCGCCGGCCGCGCGGGCCAGCTGGATGGCAACGTGGCCGACGCCACCGGCACCGGCGTGTACCAGGACCGTCTGTCCCTGATCGAGGCCGGCTCGGTCGAACAGCGCCTCCCAGGCCGTGATGCAGACCAGCGGCAGGGCGGCGGCCGCGGCGAAATCCAGCGATGGCGGCATTGCCTCTGCCTCGGCCTCTTCCAGGACAGTGAATTCCGCGTAGTTGCCGGGCATGTCACCCAGTCCGCCGTGGCAAAACCACACGGCATCGCCGGGCCGGAAACGGGTAACGTCGTCGCCGGTGTCGGTGACGATGCCGGCCCCGTCGCAGCCGAGAATCGCCGGCAGGGCATCCGGGTAGAAGACGCCGCGGCGGCGCAGTTTGGTGTCGATGGGATTCACACCCGCAGCTTTCAGCTGCACCCGAATCTGTGTCGGGCGGGTGATTTCCGGCCGGGGGACGTCAACGGACTGCAGGACATCGCTGGCCGGTCCCGGGGCTGTCATGTGAATTGCTCTCATTAATGAACCTTCCGACTGGTTGTGTCGAGTCAACCGCATCACCCTGATGCATGCCGCCCCTGTTAATCCGGATTCAGGTAGTGTAATAAACACCTCTTGCCGGGTGAACCGCGGGCCGGTGGCAGCACCTTCCCTGTCGTGCGGATATTTTCCCGATGCGCGCAGGGGCAGGCCGCAATTCTTTCATGATCCGGTGTCGCCGGGGCGCCATCTGGCGCGAGACGGGTTCGGGGTGAATCGATTATGGCTAATGAACGACTTGAAACCGGTATTGTATGGCTGCTTGCGGTGGTTGTCGTGGCCATGCTGCTCGGCTGTATGCCGCTACGAGCCGAGGTGGGCCAGGAGGTCCCGGATGCAGGTAACCGGCAGGCGACCCTCGATACCCTGAATACCCTCATCGCACTGCAGGCCCAGCTCAAGCAGGATATCCTCGAGCTGACGCTCAGGCTGGAGTCGGCAACGACCACCAGTGACAAAAAGGACATCCAGGCGCAGCTCGACAAGCTGGAGGCGGACCTGCTTGCCACCACGCGCAATCTCAAGGAGATCGCGGCCGGCGCCGACATCGCCAGTCTGCGCAAGATCGAGGAGAAAAAGTTCAGCCTGCAGGAAGAACTCTATGCGCTGCTCAGGCCCGCGCTCAACGAGATGAAGGACATGACCAGTCATGTCCGGCTGAAGTCCGACCTGAAGGAGAAAATCGCCGATTATGAGGAAAAGCTGCCGGTCGCAGAGCGCGCCGTCGCCAATCTTGGCGGCCTGCTGGAGGAGGCAAGCAACGAGTCGCTGCAGCGCTACCTGCAGGGACTGCTGGCGGACTGGAAGAAACAGCTGACGTTCATCCAGAGCGAGCTGCAGTCCGCCAGGTTTCAGCTGGACAAGATCGAACAGTCCGAGGCCTCGCTGGCCGAGGCCTCCCAGAGCTACCTGAAGTCCTTCTTCCAGAAGCGTGGCCTGTACCTGACGATTGCGCTGCTGGTCGTCGTCGGCGTGCTGCTGGTCTCGCGCCTGGCCTACCGCGCCATGCTGCGGCTGGTCCCGGGCTACCGGGCCGAACACCGCAGTTTCCGTCTGCGGCTGCTGGAACTGTTGCACCGGATCATCACCGCGCTGCTGGTCATCCTCGGACCCATGGTGGTCTTCTACGTGGCCGAGGACTGGGTACTGTTCAGTCTCGGTATCCTGCTGCTGCTCGGCATCGCGCTGACGCTGCGCACGGCCCTGCCGCGCTACTGGAAGCAGATGCAGCTGTTTCTCAATGTCGGCTCGGTGCGCGAGGGCGAGCGTATCGACCTCGACGGCCTGCCGTGGCTGGTCAGGCGGATCAACTTCTACAGCGTGCTGGAAAACCCGGCGGCGGAGATCCGCCAGCGGGTGCCCATCGATGACCTGGTCGATCTGAAGTCGCGGCCGTTCAAGCGGGACGATCCCTGGTTCCCGTGCCTGCGCGGCGACTGGGTACTGCTTGGCGACGGTATGCGCGGCAAGGTCACGGGGATCTCGCAGGAGCTGGTGCAGCTGGTGGCCCGCGGCGGGGCCCATCGCACCTATCAGACGGGGGATTTCCTGTCGCTGTCACCGCTCAACCTGTCGAGGAACTTTCGCCTCAAGGAGACCATCGGTATCAGTTATGACCTGCAGCGCCAGAGTGTGACCACGATACCCGACCTGCTGAAGGCGCATGTCGAGCAGCGTGCGGCCGAGGAGGGCTACGGGGAGCAACTGTTGAACCTGCGCGTCGAGTTCGAGCGGGCCAACACCTCATCGCTCGATCTGGTGGTGATTGCCGATTTCGACGGCGCGCTGGGCGATCTCTACAGCCGCCTGGGACGCAGCATGCAGCGCTGGTGCGTCGAGGCCTGCAACGAGCATGGCTGGGAGATACCCTTCACGCAGCTGACGCTGCACCAGGCCACACCGGAGGTTGCCTGAAAGGACCGGGCCACCTTTACCGGGGTGTGAAATTATCCTGCAGGTAGCGGATGATGTCGGCGGACTCGTACAGCCATTCGTGATTGCCCTGCGCGTCTCTGATGCGCAGGCAGGGGACCTTGATCTGGCCACCACCCTGCAGCAGCTCCTGCCGACTGGGCTCATGCCGCAGGGCATCGCGGGTTTCGATATTCAGTGCCAGTTGCCTGATTGTGCGCCGGGTCCTGATGCAGAACGGGCAGGTCAGGAACTGGTACATGACGAGGTTACGGGTCTGCGCATCCACCTGTTGCTGGTCGGCGGCGTTGCGCTGCAGACCGCCGGGTGAAGTCAGCCTGTCAAGGGCGAGCAGGACGGGGCCGACAATGGCGTGGACGGCCTTGAAGAAGTATCGGATCAGCAGTTTCATCGATTTGCCCTCGTTCTCTCTTCGTGCAGGCGTTGCTGCGGGGCTGACAGGTGGTGAGCGTGTGCGGAATAATAACCGGATTGACCACCTTCGGAAAAGACAGGAGATAACAGGATGAAATGGCTGGACAATGTGTCCCTTGCCCTGCTGCTGCCGGTGGCCGTGCTGCTGGCGCTGATGCCGTTCACGCCCGAGCCGCACCTCTGGGAGAAACTGAAGATGCTGTTCGAAGGCACGCTGATGCGGCCGATTGACATCTTCGATCTCCTGCTGCACGGTGCGCCGCTGCTGTTGCTGGGGCTCAAGCTGGTATCCATGGCCCGCCGGCAGTGATACCGCCTTTGACCCGGAGCTGCGCTACACTGCGGGCAGTGTTCGGCAACCCATGACAGGATTTCCCATGTTCGAAGCCCCGCAGAGCCCCTGGCTGGTACCTTTCGACGGCGCCTTCAGACGTGCCGATGTGGCGACCGCGCCGCCGGCAGATGCACCGGGAAAGAAGACCTGCAGGAAGGCGCTGGAAAAATGCGTCGGCGAGCTCGATGAGCTGCAGCGCATGTTCTATGCGCATGACCGCCATGCGTTGCTGCTGGTGTTCCAGGGCATGGACGCGGCCGGCAAGGACAGCACCATACGCGCGGTCCTGCAGGGGGTGAACCCGGCCGGGTGCCAGGTGTTCTCCTTCAAGCAACCCTCGGCCGAGGAACGCGATCACGACTTCCTGTGGCGCACCAGCCGCCGGCTGCCGGAGCGCGGCCGTATCGGGGTGTTCAACCGCAGCTACTACGAGGAGGTGCTGGTGGTGCGTGTGCATCCCGAGTATCTCGGTGGCCAGCAGTTGCCCGCTGACGTGAACCTGGACACCCTCTGGCAGGACCGCTATGCCTCGATCCGCGCACACGAGGAACACCTTGCGCATAACGGCACGGTGGTGCTGAAGTTCTGGCTTAACGTGTCCCGCGAGGCGCAGCGGCAGCGCTTTCTTGCGCGGCTCGAGGAGCCGGAAAAGAACTGGAAATTCTCGACGGGCGACGTCCGCGAACGCGGCTTCTGGGACGACTACATGCAGGCCTTCGAGGATGCGGTGCGGGAGACCTCCCGGCCCTGGGCGCCGTGGTACGCGATACCGGCGGACAGCAAGCCCTACATGCGCCTGTGCGTGGCCGATATCGTGGTGCAGGCCATGCAGTCGCTGCAGATGCATTATCCGCAGGTCGAGGCAGGGGAACGCGAACACTTCGACGCCATGCGCCGCCAGCTGCGGGAAGACGGACAATAGTGTGGCCGTCGGTCGGCTCTGTAATGAACCGGTCCATGGCTGGGCATACTGTGAGGGAGGCCGACTGAATGACTGAGACCGGAGTTTCCCGCCCCGGGACAGAAGACCTGGATCCCGTTCGCATCAGCGAACAGCAGTTCGAGCGTGCCGTATGCCACATCAGGGGCATTAAACGGGGCCTGATCGATTTTCTGAAAAAGCCCAAACGGGTCACGGCGGTCAATTTCCCCATCGAGCTGGATGACGGCTCGGTGAAAAGCTTCCAGGGCTATCGCGTGGTGCACAACCGGGTATTCGGTCCCGGCAAGGGCGGTATTCGCTACCACCCCGATGTCACCATGGACGAGGTGATATTCCTGGCCAAACTGATGACCTGGAAGTGCGCCCTGGCGAACCTGCCGTTCGGCGGTGCCAAGGGCGGCGTGGTCTGCGATACCAAGAATCTCAGCGAGAAGGAGCTGCGCCGCATCACCCGGCGCTTCACGGCCGAGCTCTATGATGTCATCGGCCCGCACCTGGATATCCCGGGGCCCGATCTCTACACCAGCGAGCAGACCATGGCCTGGATCTTCGATACCTATGATGTGCTGCACCCGGGCTACAACAACCGCCCGGTGGTCACCGGCAAGCCGGTCGAGATGGGCGGTTCATACGGACGCTACGAGGCGACGGGCACGGGTTGCATGTTCGCGACGAAGCGCTTCCTGTCGCGCGGGCTGATCCCGGACCGGCAGGATATCGCCGGCGCGAGTGTGGCCATCCAGGGCTTCGGTGATGTCGGCGCGGTGGCGGCAAATGCCTTCGCCCGCGAAGGCGCGAGGATCATTGCCGTGAGCGACAGCCAGGGTGGCATCTACAGCGAACAGGGCCTGGATTCCGTGGCGGTCGAGGCCTTCAAGGCGGAACACGGGACGGTGGTCGGCATGGCCGATACCCTGACCATCACCAACGCAGAGCTGCTGGAACTGGAATGCGACATCCTGGTACTCGCCGCATTCGAGAACCAGATACACGGCGGCAATGCCGGCAACGTCAAGGCCCGGCTGGTCGTCGAGGGCGCGAACGGTCCGACCACGCCGCTGGCCGACACGGTCCTGCTGGAGCGCGGCATCCCCGTCCTGCCGGACATCCTGGCAAACGTCGGCGGCGTGACGGTGAGTTATTACGAGTGGCTGCAGAACCAGGCCAACGAGCAGTGGGACCATGCGGAGGTCATGGATCGGCTCAGGGCCAGGATGTACAAGGCCGTGGATGCGGTGTTCGACCGCTGGCAGTCGTTCGTGGTGGGCGAGGAAGAGGCGCTGAGCGAACAAGAATTACCGGAAGGCGGCCGCGAGGTGCCGGATTTCCGCACGGTTGCACTCATCATTGCCATCGAGCGCGTGACCCGTGCCACCCTGATGCGCGGCATCTGGCCGTAGACCGGTGGCAGTCGCATGGCGGGACCACGGCGGTGTGCAGCCGGCCCGGGCAACGACAGGGTGTGTGCGCGAAGTCCCCGCAGGGGACGTGCAGGTACGGGACATCGGGCGGTGCCCGGCTGTCCACTTTCGGCTCGGACAGAAAGGCCCGCTTCGGGGTGGTATTCCGGCCCCGGCTGTTAACGAACCGGGGCCGGATCAGGTTGCGGCGGGCCGCCTGACCTTGTGCCTGTCTGGATTTCAGCCCGGCGGCCGGGTGGATGATCAGGGCTGTGGTGATATTTGCTGCTGGCCGGCTGCCGTGGCATTGCCGCCCTGGTTCCTGCCAAAGGCCGTCAGCAGTCCGTCGGCGCCCTGCTGGCGATACCGGATGGCGTCGCTGCCGGCGGTGGCATCGTCCTGGATGACCCCGCTCAGCTGTGCATGGGTATCCCGGAGTAGTTCGTTCAGGCGGCGATTTTCCTGCTTCATGCCGATGAAATATCCTGCCACGGCACCGGCGGACGTGGTGATGACGATGATCAGTGCGACTACCGTGTTTTTGACTAGGGTCATGGGACACCTGTGCTGTTGTCGGGTTGCCGGTCTGCCTGTGCGCCACTGCCGGCTGGCCGGTAGCGTGGATGATACAGACAAACAGACGGGCAGGTGGGGGCGATTGATTCAAGGGGCCGGTGGCGTTTAAATGTGCGTTGCGGTTTTTCCTCCACACCGAACCGGTGACATTATGCAACGATCCTTTCCGTGGCTGGCCCTGGGGCTTGGCCTGCTCCTTGCCCTGGTGCTCATGCGCTTCGGACCGAGCGCCGATGGCGGCGGTCTGCCGCTGCTGACGGCGCTGCTCATCAGTGAATTCGGTTTTCTGCTCACGGCCATCGCTGCCGGCATCAGCGTGCGTGACCTGCTGCGCCAGGGTACGCAGGCGGTGTGCATCCTCCTGCTTGCAGGCAATGCACTGCTGGCAGTCAACTTTCTGCGCATGGGGCTGGCACTCTGGCCTGACCTCGGCGGCCAGTAGCCACGAGGTGTGCCGGCGGACTGTTACCATCAAAAGGGCAGGGGGATACAATAACACCATTGCCGGCGGCATCGTGCGGCTTCGGGGTTAAACCCCGCCACGTCCGGTATAACAAGGGAGCAGCATGCAGATCGAATTCTACGGCGCCACCAATGGCGTCACCGGGTCATGCCACATACTGCGCGCCAATGGCCAGCTGATATTGCTGGATTGCGGGCTGATCCAGGGGCCGCGAGAGGCCGAGCTGAAAAATCGCGAGCCGTTCCCGTTTTCGCCGGGCGATATCAGCGCCGTGGTGCTGAGTCACGGTCATATCGACCACTCCGGCCGCATCCCGCTGCTGGTCAAGCAGGGCTACCAGGGGCCGGTCTATGCCCACAACGCGACCTGCGATCTGTGCAGGATTCTGCTGCAGGATTCCGCCTCGCTGCAGGAGCGTGACGCCCAGTACGAGAACAAGTGGCGTCAACGCAAGGGCAAGCCACTGGTGGAGCCGCTGTACACCGTCTCCGATGTCGATCGGGCGCTCGAGAACGTTGTCGGTATGTGCTACCGGGAACGACGGGGAATCCTGCCGGGCGTCAGTATCTGCTTCCAGGACGCCGGCCACATCCTCGGCTCGAGCAGCGTGGAGGTCTGGCTGAACGAGGACGGCAACGAGCAGAAGATCGTCTTCAGTGGCGACCTCGGCCAGTACGACATGCCGATTCTGAACGACCCTGCCGCGATCCAGCAGGCCGACCACGTCCTGGTGGAGAGCACCTACGGCAACCGGCGCCATCGCGACCTGCAGAAGACCATCGACGAGATCGGCGAGATCATCAGCGAGGCGCGCCACGACCGTGGCAACCTGCTGATCCCTGCCTTTTCGGTTGGCCGCAGCCAGGAGATCCTCTACTTCATGGGGAAATATTTCGACGAGTGGGACCTGGGACGCTGGCGGATATTCCTCGACAGTCCCATGGCGATCAAGGCCACGGGCGTTTACTGGAACTACCCGCAGCTGTACGACGAGGAGGCCACGCGTTTGCGCCGCGAGGCCAATGAAATGCCGCCCCTGAACAACCTTCACCTGAGCTCCAGTGTCGAGGATTCGATGGCCATCAACAACATCAAGAGCGGCGCCATCATCATCGCCGGCAGCGGCATGTGCAACGGCGGACGTATCATCCACCATCTCAAGCACAACATCTCGCGGCAGGGTGCGCATGTCATGATTGTCGGCTACCAGGCCTTTGGCACGCTCGGTCGCAAGCTGGTGGATGGTCACCCGCAGGTGAAGATACACGGCGACGAGTACCCGGTACGTGCCCGTATCCACACGGTTGGCGGCCTGTCGGCGCACGGTGATGTCGACGACCTGACGCGCTGGTTGCGTAATTTCAACAGCGATCCCGCCGTTCACGTGGTCCACGGCGAGGCCGAGACCAAGGCGATTTTCCGCGACACGGTCGCCCAACAGCTCGGGCTGCGGGCCGACGTGCCGGCCATGGGCGATGTGCTGGAACTCTAGTCCGAAGTGTTGCGCACGATGCCGTCAGTATCCCTGCCGCGCAGCCCGCGGTGCCGCTGACCGCCGGCGGACGGGGATCAGTCTTGTACTTTGATATCGCCGACGTCGCGGTGCCGCTGTGGCAACTGCTCGCCTGGGGCGGGCTGGTGGGCTTCGTGTTCTCTACCGTCGGTGCGGCCGGCGGCATCCTGGCCTCGGTCGGACTGATTTCCGTGTTCGGTATCGGTAACCCGAACCTGGTCAAGCCGATGGCGCAGGCCATGACACTCATTACACCGCTGATTGCAGTGCCGCTCTACATTCGACAGTGCCGCGTCGTGTTCCGGCTGTCGTTCCTGCTCGGTGCCGGGGGTGTGCTGGGCGCACTGCTCGGCAGCAGCCTGTCGGTAAACCTGTTGTCGGATATGGGCGTGTTCAGGCCGGTGTTCGCCGTGCTGGTGTTTTTCATTGCCGCGCAGCTGGCCTGGCAGATCTTCCACGCCGGGCGCACGTCGAGCGAATTGACCAGGACCATGCGCGCGGCGGAGGCCTTCGAGCGGCAGGTCAGGCGTGGCGGCGAGCTGTGCGACATGGGTGTGGAGTGCCGGCAGTTCACGCTGCGCCGCGTCGTGTTCGGCTTTGGCGACGAGGTGTTCGAATTCAGTCCCTGGCTGCCGTTCGCCACCGGCATGGGCATCGCGGTGCTGTCCTCGGCCCTGGGCGTGGGTGGCGGATTCCTGCTGGTGCCGTTCATGAGCATCGTTATGCGGCTGCCAATGTATGTGATTGCGGGCACCTCTGCGCTGGCGATTGCCATGCATTCGGTGACCTCGATCGCCAACTACCTGCGCCTCGGGGTCGAGCTGGATCTGCCGATGCTTGGCATCCTGCTGGCCGGTGTGGTCGCGGGCTCTGCCGTCGGGCCCGCGCTGAGCAAGTTCATACCGGAGAACGGCCTGCGCGGCTTTCTCGCGCTTGTGCTGCTGCTGATCGGCCTCCGGTATGCCGGACTGTTCTAGATTCCCCGAGAGGGATCCGTCGTCCCCTCGCCTTCAGGCGATGGATCAGACGTCAGGGAAAGGCGATTCAGCAACGTACCCTGGATGTGAAAAATCGTATGCCTTCTCCCGGCAGGACGACGGTATGGAGGCAGGAGGCAGGGCACCAGAAGCAGGCGCTTCGGGCGATGTATGGGGCCATTGCCGGGACGGCCGGAAGGCGGGGATCGGCATCAGGAAGAGCCGCTTTTTATTTGATTGCCACTGCCCGGGTACCCCTGAGGGGGAGGATTTGTCGGCTGAATGGCCGGTCAAACCGGCTTTCAGCCGTAACCCGAAGCCACCGGCTTTGGCGGGTTGAGTATCATTAAAAACATATAGCTACGAC
>JBFELL010000080.1:0-12878 GCA_041552135.1 Gammaproteobacteria bacterium | reverse complement strand
TGAAGCGAGAAGTAAATTGTGATTGAAGAAAGGATTACAACCCGGATAACTGCCTGCTGGAAGTCTCCACCCGCTATTACGTTTGGAAATTCGAATACTCGACCTATGCTGTCAGCTAGCCTGTGGAGGATGCGGGCTGTAGTTCGTTGAAAATACATTGTTATGTGTTTGCTACATTATAATCCGGCAGCATATTCTGTATTTTCATTACGGAATCGATTTGTGTCTTGAATGCGTCAAAGCACACAGGGTCGAAATGCTTGCCGCGTTGTCCCTCCATGTATTCCAGTGCGGCCTGCATGGACCAGGCGTGTTTGTACGGGCGCTCTGATACGAGTGCATCATAGACATCGGCGATGGCGACGATGCGTGCCTCTATCGGTATGTCATCACCCTTCTTTCCGAAAGGGTAACCGCTTCCGTCATATTTCTCATGGTGTCCCAGTGCGATGACGGCACCCATCTGCAGGAACTTGGATGGACTGTCCTTGAGGATTTCATAGCCGATACGGGTATGCTCTTTCATGACCTCGAATTCTTCTGTGGTCAACTTGCCTGGCTTGAGCAGGATCCCGTCCTTGATTCCGATCTTGCCGATATCGTGCATCGGTGCGGCCATCTCGATAACATTGGCGTCCTCCGATGAGAAGCCGATGGCTTCGGCAATGACCCTGGAGTACTTCGCCATGCGTATGACGTGATTACCGGTGTCTTCATCACGGTATTCACCGGCTTTCGCCAGCCGTATCAGTGTCTCGCGTTCCCGTAGCCGGATCTCACTGGTCGCCTCGGCAACACGACGCTCCAGCCACCGGGAGCGATCGCGAATGATCTTGTACTGCTGGTGCTGCGTCAGGAGATTGCGGCACCGTGCACGGCATTCGTGGTGGTCGACCGGCTTCATCAGGAAATCCGTTGCACCGGCACCAAGTGCCTCGTAGCGCACGTTCTTGTCCTCGATAGAGGTCACCATGATGATTGGTATGTGCTCGCATGCGTCGTAACTGCGAAATTTCTGTATGAATTCGACACCGTTCATCTCCGGCATCTTGTAGTCGGTGAGTATCAGGTCGACAGGGTTCCTGACGCACCAGTTGAGGCCTTCTACAGGGTTCGCGAATGATTGAACGTCAAATTCCCCGTCCATCGAACTGATGAGTTGCACCAGTACCTGGCGGCTGGTCAGCTGGTCGTCAACAATTACGATCGTTGTCATGAAAGCTCTCTTTTCTCTATGCCGGTCGCATGCCTGTTCATGCGCGACTGGCGTGAAAATCCGTCTTTTAATTCGTGCGGCATACGGCAGAAATTTCGTAACCGACTGAAATAAATAGACAAATTAAGTAATCCGCATACACCTGTATCTATCGGCAATGCGGTGAAAAAGTTGAGGAATATGCGTGGCTTAGCAGGATCTGGCGGGTGTGCGGGTGCGGCTGACCAGCTGGAAAAGCGGGTATTGACTGGCGCTATCGTCCGGCTGGCGGGTTTCTTGCGAGCCGGCCGTCTGCCGGTACAATACCGGCACTTCTCAACCGAGACGGGTTATGACGACACAGGACAGTGACAAGTCACGTGCGCCATCCTTTATTGGCGTGCTGGGCAGTGTGCTCGCCAGCATGTTCGGAGTGCAGAGCAATCGCAGGCGTGAGCAGGATTTCATGCACGGCAAGCCGTCCCATTACATCATGGTCGGGCTGCTTGTTACCATTGTGTTTGTCCTGATGGTGTGGGCTGTGGTGCAGGTGGTGATGAAGGTGGCGGGCGTCTAGATAGTGATTGCCCGGGCCTGTCGAGTGCCTACAGGGCCAGTATCCTGCGTTGCTGTTCCTGCAGGCTGGTGATGGCGCTCTGTAGCTCGCTGGCACGGGCCCGCTCCTTGTCCACCACGGCCGCGGGTGCCTTGTCGACAAAGTTCGCATTGGCCAGTTTTTTCTCGCAACGCTCCAGCTCGCCGGTTCTCTTTTCCAGTTCCTTCGACAGGCGGATGTTCTCGGCCTCCTTGTCGATCAGCCCGGCCAGCGGTATCAGCAGCTTCATGTCCCCCACCAGTGCCGTGGCCGACTCCGGTGCCGGATCCTTGGCCTCAAGCCAGGTGACGTCCTCGATGCGGCCGACGCTTTCCAGGTAAGGGCGATTGCGCTGCAGGCGATCCCGGTCTGCATCCGACCCGTTCTGCACCAGTACGGGCAGGGGCTTGCGGGGATCGATATTCATGCCGCTGCGTATCTTGCGCACACCGACAATGAACGTCCTGACCCAGTCGATTTCGCTGCAGGCATCGCCGTCAAGCATGCCGGCGTCCGGGGCAGGGTAGGGTTGCTGCATGATGGTCTTGCCGTCGACGCCGGCCAGCGGTGCCATGCGCTGCCAGATCTCCTCGGTAATGAAGGGGATGATCGGGTGTGCCAGTCGCAGCAGCGTCTCCATGACCGTAACCAGGGTCCGGCGCGTGCCGCGCTGTGCCGCGTCGCTACTGCTCTTGTCGGTCAGTACCGGTTTCGAAAGTTCCAGGTACCAGTCGCAGTACTCGTCCCAGGTGAAGGCGTAGATTGCCTGTGCCGCCAGGTCGAAGCGGTAGCTGCCGGTCGAGTCGATGACGGTCTGTTCGGTTTCCTGCAGCCGGGAGATGATCCAGCGGTCAGCGGCATCCAGTTCGATCTCGCCACCCTGCTGGCCGCAGTCCTTGCCCTCGGTATTCATCAGTACGTAGCGTGCGGCATTCCACAGCTTGTTGCAGAAGTTGCGGTAGCCCTCGATACGCCCCAGGTCGAAATTGATGTCGCGACCGGTTGAGGCAAGGGCGGCAAAGGTAAAGCGCAGGGCGTCGGTGCCAAACGCGGGTATCCCGTCCGGGAAGTCCTTGCGGGTGTGCTGCTCGATCCTGTCGGCCATTTTCGGTTGCATCAGCCCGGCACGGCGTTTCTGCACCAGGGCCTCGAGTTCTATGCCATCGATCAGGTCGATCGGGTCGAGGACGTTGCCCTTGGACTTTGACATCTTCTGGCCGTGGGCATCGCGCACCAGGCCGTGGATATAGACCTCGTGGAAGGGCACGGCATCCATGAACTTGAGTCCCATCATGATCATGCGCGCGACCCAGAAAAAGATAATGTCGAAACCGGTCACCAGCACACTGGTCGGGTAGAAGGTCTTCAGGGCCTCGGTCTGCTCCGGCCAGCCGAGCGTGCTGAACGGCCACAGGGCGGACGAGAACCAGGTGTCCAGCACGTCTGCGTCCTGGCTGAGTTCGATGTCATCTCCCAGACCGTGCTTTTCGCGCGCCTCGGCCTCGGTACGCCCGACATACACGTTACCGTCGCGGTCATACCAGGCCGGGATGCGGTGACCCCACCAGATCTGCCGCGAGATGCACCAGTCCTGGATGTTGCGCATCCACTCGAAATAGGTGTTTTTCCAGTTGTCCGGAATAAAGCGGATGTCACCGTCCTCGACCGCCCGGATTGCCGGTTCCGCCAGCGGGCCGATTTTCACGAACCACTGGTCAGTCAGGTAGGGTTCGACCACGGTGCCGGATCGGTCGCCGCGTGGCACCATCAGCCTGTGGTCCTCGATCTTCTCCAGCAGGTCGAGTGCCTTCAGGTCATCGACGATCTGCCGGCGTGCGGCATAACGGTCCATGCCGCGGTAAGGCTCCGGTGCCTCGTCGTTGATGCAGGCGTCGATCGTCAGGACATTGATCATCGGCAGGTCGTGGCGCTTGCCGATTTCATAGTCGTTGAAATCGTGGGCCGGCGTGATCTTCACGCAGCCGGTGCCGAACCCGGGATCGACATAGTCGTCCGCGATAACGGGGATTTCCCGGCCGGTCAGCGGCAGGGTGACGGTCTTGCCGACCAGCGAGGCATAGCGCTCGTCTTCGGGGTGTACCGCAACCGCGGTGTCACCCAGCATGGTCTCCGGGCGGGTGGTGGCGACCACCAGCTGCCCGCTGCCGTCGCTCAGCGGGTAGCGCATATGCCAGAGGTGACCGGCTTCCTCCTCGGAGATGACCTCGAGGTCGGAGACGGCCGTGTGCAGGATCGGGTCCCAGTTCACCAGCCGCTTGCCGCGGTAGATCAGGCCTTCCTCGTAGAGCCGCACAAAGGTCTCGCGCACGGCCTCGGACAGGCCGGTGTCCATGGTGAAGCGCTCGCGGCTCCAGTCGACGGAGGATCCCATACGGCGCAGCTGCCGGGTGATGGTGCCGCCGGATTCGTGTTTCCATTCCCAGATCCGCTCGATGAAGGCCTCGCGGCCGAGGTCGTGGCGGGTCATGTCGTCGCTGTTGAGCTGGCGTTCCACCACCATCTGCGTGGCAATGCCCGCATGGTCGGTGCCGGGCTGCCACAGCGTGTTGTCGCCACGCATGCGGTGGTAGCGGGTCAGGGCATCCATCAGGGTGTCCTGGAAGGCGTGGCCCATGTGCAGGCTGCCCGTAACGTTGGGCGGCGGGATCATGATGCAATAGGGTTCGCCCCGCCCGGCGGGTGCGAAATAGCCGGCCTGTTCCCAGGTTTCGTACCAGCGCTGCTCGATGCTGTGCGGGTTGTAGGTCTTGTCCATCCGGAGAATCGCCTGAAATTCAGTGGCCACGACAGGCCGGGGCGGGGATTATAGCGCAGCGTGCAGCCGGTTTTGTGCCGCCGCAGTCAGTTATTGCTCTCGAGGCCGATTGCCCTGAGCTGGGCGGAGATGAGCGCCGGCAGCGCGGTTTCGAGTTGCTGGTGGATGGACTCGCCGGAGAGGCTGCTGTCATCCATGGCATCGGTGATGGCCTGCTCGATGGCGGGGCGCAGCAGCTGTTCCAGCTGTTCGCGGACCTGGCGGGTTACGTCGGTGGAGATCTCGTCGAGCTGCTGCCGGAAGGAATGGCTGGTGAGAATGGTCTGTATGACATCTTCCACCGACATGGCGGCCAGCCGGTTGTCGGGCAGTTCCCCGGGCTCGATCTCGGGTGGCACGACGTCCGTCAGGACAGGTACGCCATCATCATCAACCAGCAGTTCGTGGGTCGCTTTCATGTCTCAACCGATGTCATGTGTATTCAGTGTGTAGCCGCGGTCCTTGTAGAACAGGTAGCGTTCACGGGCGACTGCGCGCTGGGCCTCATTGCCGTCGACCAGTTCGGCAACCCGGTCGAAGCGGCCGAACCAGGTCGGCACCCCGGCCGAGAGGTTGACCAGTACATCGCTGCAGGACTGCGGCTCGGCGCCATGTCCCAGCAGGATCGGCTCGGGCGTGTCGGCGCTGCCATCGAAGACGGCGTGCGGCAGGAAACTGCCATCGCGAAACACCCACAGCATGTCATCCAGCTGGCGCAGCTGATCGTCCGAGTCGACATTGATGAAAACCCTGTGCCCCTGCCTGAAGGCCTTTTCCGTCAGGCGGCAGGCAAACAGGGACCTGGCAGCGTGTTCGTCCTGTTTGAGTATGTAGAAATCGACGCGCGTCATGATCCGGGCCGGTTCAGGCCTTGCAGCGGTCCAGCAGGAACTGTGTCAGCAGGGACACCGGCCGGCCGGTGGCGCCCTTCTCCTTGCCCTGTTTCCAGGCGACGCCGGCGATATCTAGGTGCGCCCAGCGGTAGTCCCCGGTGAAACGCGACAGGAAGCAGGCCGCGGTGATAGTGCCGGCCTCGCGGCCACCGATGTTGGCCATGTCGGCGAAGTTGCTGTCGAGCTGCGGCTGGTAGTCATCCCACAGCGGCAGTCGCCAGGCGCGGTCCGCGGCATAGCTGCCGGCCGTGAGCAGGGCATCGGCCAGCGCATCGTCATTGCCCAGCAGGCCGGCGGCATGCCCCCCAAGGGCGATGACACAGGCGCCCGTGAGGGTGGCGATGTCCACCACGACGTCGGGCCTGAACTTGCCGCAGTATGTAAGCGCGTCACACAGGATCAATCGCCCCTCGGCGTCGGTGTTCAGGACCTCGATGGTCTGGCCGGACATGCTGGTGACAATATCACCGGGCTTGCTGGCATTGCCGTCGGGCAGGTTTTCCGTCGTCGGGATCACGCCCACCACGTTGACCGGCAGGTCCATTTCGGCACAGGCCTGCAGGGTACCCAGTACACTGGCGGCACCGCACATGTCGAACTTCATCTCGTCCATCGCGGGTGACGGCTTGATGGAGATGCCGCCCGAGTCGAAGGTGACGCCCTTGCCGACCAGTACCACCGGTTTGTCGCCCTTGTTGCCGCCGCTGTATTCCAGCGTGATCAGCCTGGCCGGCTCACGGCTGCCGCGCGACACGCAGAGCAGGGAACCCATGCCGAGTTTTTCCATGGCGGCCTCGTTGAGTACGCTGACCTTCAGCTGCTTGTGCGCCTTGCCCAGATCGCGGGCCTGGCCGGCAAGGTAGGAGGGTGTGCAGATGTTGCCCGGCAGGTTGCCAAGCCTGCGGGCGAGTTCCACGCCGCCGGCGATGGCGTTGCCGTCACGGATCGCCCTGTGTGCCGTGTCGGCGTCCGCGGTGTTGACGGCCAGCCGGCGCAGCTGCCGCGGTGTCTTGTCCTTTTTGCTCTTCAGGTCATCGGACCGGAACAGGACGGCGACGCTGCTCTCAACCTGCTGGCGCACCTTCCAGTAGAGGTCGCGATCGGCCACGTCGAGCTCGGCAAGGTAGCTGGTCGCATCCGAGGCGCCGGAGCTGTTGACCATGCCGGCAGCGGCCGCGACGGCCTCGCGGTAGCGTTTTTCGCTGAACTCCTTCTCCTTGCCGCAGCCAACCAGCAGCACGCGTTCGCAATGTGCCCCCCGCGGGTAATGCACCAGCAGTGTCTGGCCGCACTTGCCGTCCATCTCGCCATCTTTCATCAGCCGGGTCAGCAGGCCGCGCGTGGTCTTGTCGAACTCCGCGGCGGCGTTCGAGAGTCTGCGTTTCTCGTATACCCCGAGGACAACGCAGCCGGCCTTCACTGTACCGGGTTTCTCGCTCTTGACGGTGAATTTCATGCAGTGCTCCTGTTTGGCCGGGTGACAGTGATTGCAGATCGCAGTTCTTGTGGTACGGTAGCCGCATTCCTATCCCTACAAGGCCAGTGAGTGTACTTTAACCCGGCATGATTTTCATGCCACCGGCAAGCCCGTCCCATGCTGCGCGTACTCGACCGTTATCTGCTCCGTGAAGTCATTCATGCCTGGCTGGCCATCACGCTGATCCTGTGGTTCGTCCTGATCAGCAACCGGCTGGTGCGCTACCTGGCCTCGGCGGCGGCCGGCGAGCTGCCGGGCGATGTGATCCTGACCCTGCTGGCCGTCAAGACGTTCTGGTTTCTGGTCTACATCATGCCGTTCTCGCTCGCCCTGGGTGTCGTCATGGCGCTTGGCAGGATGTACCGGGACAACGAGATGGCGGTGCTGGGCGCCTGCGGGGTCGGCCCGGCACGCCTGTATCAGCCCCTGCTGGCCATGGGGCTGGTGCTGGCTATGCTGCTGGGCTGGATGGCGCTGTCGATCAGCCCCGATGTTTCCGCCTATGGCGCGGGGGTGGAAAAGCGGGCCAAGCAAACGGCCGATGTCACCCTGCTGATGGCCGGGCGCTTCAACTCCATCCGGGGCGGCCGGATGACGTTCTACTCCGAGCGGCTGTCCAAAGACAGGACGCGCATGGAAAACCTCTTCGTCCACGTCGAGGGCGACCCGGGAAAGGAAAAACCGGCGCAGGTCATGGTGGCGGACAGCGCCTATCGTATGACCGATCCCGATACCGGGGATGACTACATGGTATTTGTGGACGGTACCCGTTACGAGGGGACCCCGGGTGAGGCGGGCTACCGGGTGATGGATTTCCACGAACAGGGTGTGCGCATCGAGATCGAGGAAAAGACCGGTTTCCTGTCGCGTGAAAGCAATGTACCGACCGCCACGCTGATCGACTCGCCACACACGGTCTACATTGCCGAGCTGCAGTGGCGCCTGTCGGTGCCGGTCTCCGTGATGGTCCTGCTGGTGCTGGCGGTGCCGCTGGGCAGCGTCTCGCCGCGCCAGAGCAAGCACAGCGGCATGGTAATCGCCGTGCTGGTATTCCTTACCTATTACAACCTGCTGGGCACCGCCAGGGCCTGGGTGGAGCAGGGCGACATACCGCCACAGATCGGCCTCTGGTGGGTACACCTGCTGCCGCTGCTGCTGGCATTGCTGCTGCTGCAACGGGTCCGGCTGGTCAGGTTAATGAGGCCGGGGCGATGAAGATCCTGGATCGATACATCGCGATCGCGGTCGCCTCCGGCGCGGCCGTCGCTTTGCTGCTGATCGTCGGACTGGAGAGTTTCTTTACCCTGATCAAGGAGCTCGACAGTGTCGGGCAGGGCGGTTACACCACCGGCAAGATGCTGCAGTATGTCCTGCTCGGGCTGCCGCGCAGCATGTACGAGCTGTTTCCCGCTGCCGCCCTGATCGGCGGCCTGACCGGCATGGGGGCACTCGCCGTCAACAGTGAACTGGTGGCGATGCGCGCCGGCGGCCTGTCGATCTGGCGCATCGTCATGTCTGTGCTGCAGACGGGTGTGCTGATGCTGGTCGTGATCGTGGCGCTGGGCGAGACGGTTGCCCCGGTGGCGGAGGAGTATGCACAGCGCCTGCGTGCCGTGGCACTGGACAAGCATGTCAGCTTCCTCGGTCGGGACGGTATCTGGGTGCGCGAGGAGGAGCGCTATATCTTTATCGAGCGTATTATCGATGACCGGCAGCTGGCAAATCTCAGGGTGTTCGAGTTCGATGAAAATCGCCGGCTGGTCCGGGCAACCCGGGCCGGTACCGCGACGCATCTCGAGGATGGCTGGGAGTTGCAGGACGTGGAGCAGTCGCAGTTCAGCGAGGGCGCGGTGAGCGCACACCGCGAGGCGCGCATGCGCTGGCCGTCCCTGATAACGCCGTCACTGCTCGATATCGTCGTGCTCAAGCCGGAGAACATGTCGGTGCTGAACATCCGCCGGTTCATCGATTACCTGGTGGACAACGGGCTTGATCCGATGCAGTACCGCTATGCCTTCTGGAGCCGCTTTGTCGTGCCATTGTCCGCCCTGCTGATGCTGTTCATCTCGGTGCCCCTGGTGTTTGGCTCGCTGCGCTCGACGGGCACGGGGCAGCGGGTCTTTATCGGTATCCTCCTGGGCTTCGGCTTCTACCTGCTGAACCGCATGGCCGGGCAGATGGGGCAGGTCTATGAGCTGAATCCGCTGCTGGCGAGCTTCACCCCGGGCGTAGCTGTGCTGGTCATCGGTTTCCTGATGGTGCGCCGGTTGTAGGAACGCCGCGGCATCGGGCTTGTTCGATTACCGCATCGCGGCGAGGGCGCCGCTCCTGCAGGCAGGGATGTGCTGGTG
Organism: Gammaproteobacteria bacterium; assembly: GCA_041552135.1. Lineage (GTDB taxonomy): Bacteria > Pseudomonadota > Gammaproteobacteria > UBA9214 > UBA9214 > SZUA-186. Next base: position 3,552 of record JBFELL010000080.1, on the reverse strand, counting down.
TGGCAGGAGCGCCGCCCCCGGCGCGATGGTGCAGGACATTACATACTGCATCAGGCGACCGCACCGCCGTCACTCCTTCGGCAGGCGCACTACAACGGACTCGGAGAACCGGTCGTGCCAGGTCATCCGGTCGCGATCGACCAGCATCCACAGCATGCCCAGCCCGAACAGCAGCAGTGACGGAAATGCCACCAGGAAACGCAGCAGGGCCTGCCACAGGCTGACGGGTCCGCCGTCGGGGCGCTGCAGGCGCAGTTTCCAGGCTCGCATGCCCAGTGTCTGGCCGCCATGGGTCCAGAACCAGGCAAAAAAGCCAAACCAGATCAGCAACAGGCAGGTGCGGAAAAACGGGTTGTGGTAATCCAGCTCCCCACGGTTCAGAAACAGCACCAGTGCGGTGGCGAACAGCAGGACGGAGAGCAGCAGCAGGGTATCGTAGAACATCGCCACCAGGCGGCGGAACAGCCCGGCAGGTTCGTAGTCCGGTGTCTTGCGGGTCGTGCTCATGATGTTTGCCCGGCGTGCTGGCTATCTCCCTTGCCCGACGGAGGCGGGGTCGTGTGAAGGCGTTTCAGGCCGGGAAATACCGGAACGGGATGCTGCATGGACGGCGCAAGCGGATAGATGGCGCTCCCTAGGGGATTCGAACCCCTGTTACCGGCGTGAGAGGCCAGTGTCCTAACCACTAGACGAAGGGAGCGTATGCAGTTTTAGCAAACACGATTCATGCGGCGGTGGTATTATACGCCCAACCTATCCATCTACAAGCAGAGCCCTGTGAGCCGACCAGGAAGTATCGAAAACATCAGCGAACCCACCGTCATCGACCGGTCCCTGCACCCGATTTCACGGGCCAACATCAGTCCCAACGCCCTTAAGGTGTTGTATCGCCTGAAGGACGCCGGTTACCAGGGACACCTGGTTGGCGGCGGGGTGCGCGACCTGCTGCTGGGTCGCGAGCCCAAGGATTTCGATGTTGGCACCGACGCGCACCCCGATGAGGTGCGCCAGCTGTTTCGCAATTGCCGCCTGATCGGACGGCGCTTTCGTCTGGCCCACGTCATGTTCGGTCGTGAAATCATCGAGGTGGCCACCTTCCGCGCCCTGCAGGAGGCGGCGGCCGGGGACAACGCTGCGCGGCACATCGACGACGAGGGCCGCATAGTGCGGGACAACGTCTACGGCAGCATCGGGGAAGACGCCTACCGGCGCGATTTCACCGTCAACGCCCTGTACTACAACATCAGCGACTTCTCGGTAATCGACTACGTCGGTGGCATGGCCGACCTCGAGTCCGGCGTGCTGCGGCTGATCGGTGACCCGCAGGAGCGCTACCGGGAAGACCCGGTACGCATGCTGCGCGCGGTACGCTTCGCCACCAAGCTGGGCTTTCGCATCCACGCCGGTTCCGAGCAGCCGATCATGGAACTGGCACCGTTGCTGGGTGACATTCCGCCGGCACGGCTGTTCGATGAAATGCTGAAGCTGTTCATGGGTGGCTGTGCGCTGTCCACCTTCGAGGCCCTGCGTCACTACAACCTGTTTGGCCAGCTGTTCCCGCTGACGGAGCAGACGCTCACCCACGAGGAGGAACATTTTCCGCTGACGCTGATCAATCACGGCATGGAAAATACCGATACCCGGATCCAGCAGGGCAAGCCGGTCACCCCGGCGTTCCTGTTTGCCCTGTTCCTGTGGGAGCCGGTGCGTGAACGCGCCCGCCAGCTTGAGGCCGAGGGTCAGAACGCGGCACAGGCGCTGCAGCATGCCGGTTCGCAGATCATCGCCGAGCAGGCGAAGGTCATGGCGATGCCGAAGCGTTATTCCCTGCCGATGCGTGAAATCTGGATGCTGCAGCTGCGCCTCGAGCGCAAGGGCGGCAAACGCAGCCTGCGTATCCTCAGTCACCCGCGCTTTCGCGCGGCCTACGATTTCCTGCTGCTGCGCGCCGAGGCCGGAGAGGTGGACAGGGAACTGGGCGAGTGGTGGACGGACTTCCAGGAAATGCACCCGGAACAGCGGGAAAAGGCGGTCACCAATACCCGCCCGGCGCGCAAGCGTCGCCGCCGCCGGCCACGGCGCGGGGCAGCTAAGGAGACAACATGAAACTCATGGCCTACATAGGTATCGGCAGCAACCTCGACGATCCGGTCAGGCAGGTGAAGGAGGCGCTGGAGGAACTGGACACGATCCCGGATTCCGTGATGATCAGCCAGTCGAGTCTCTACGTCAGCAAGCCGATGGGACCGGCCGACCAGCCGGACTATGTCAATGCCGTGGCGGCCCTCGATACCCTGCTGTCGCCCGAGGAGCTGCTGCAGACACTGCAGAAAATCGAGCAGCGTCTCGGGCGGGAACGCGGCGACGAGCATTGGGGACCGCGGGTAATTGACCTCGACCTGCTGCTGTATGGCAAGAAGAAGATCAGCACCGACACCCTGACGGTTCCGCACCCGGGATTGCACGAGCGTGATTTCGTCATCATTCCGCTGGCCGAGATCGCCGGCAACATGAACATCCCCGGCAAGGGTCTGCTCAGCACCCTGATCGCCGCCTGCGAGAGCCACTCTGTCAAGAAACTGATCGTCTAGGTATGGGGGGGATACGACCGGACTACATCGTCGTTGAAGGGCCGATCGGGGTCGGCAAGACCAGCCTCGCAACACGCCTGGCGAAGAGCTTCGACTCCGACCTGCTGCTGGAAGGCGCGGACGAGAACCCCTTTCTCGAGCGCTTCTACCAGGACCCGCGCTCCGGGGCCCTGCCGGCGCAGCTGTTCTTTCTGCTGCAGCGTGCGCGCCAGATGCAGGACATGCGTCAGGCCGACATGTTCCGGCCGGTGCGCGTCGCCGATTTCCTGATCGAGAAGGACCGGCTGTTCGCCGAGCTCATCCTGGATGCCGAGGAACTCAAGCTGTACGAACAGGTCTACGAACACGTCACCATCGATGCCCCGGTGCCGGACCTGGTGATCTACCTGCAGGCGCCGGAGGATGTGCTGCTCAAACGCATCGCCAGGCGCGGCATCCGCTACGAGCGCAAGATCGACGCCGCCTACCTGCAACGCCTGTCGGAGGCCTACACGCGCATGTTCCATTTTTACGAGGACGCACCGCTGCTGATCGTCAACGCCGCCCATATCGACCTGGTCAACAGTGACGATGACTACCATGCATTGCTGGAGCAGATCCATGCCAGCAACACCGGGCGGCAGTATTTCAACCCGGTTTCGGCCGTGATCTGAAGTTTGTGCCGGCCAGTGTTGGTCAATCGTTGCCATGGCACATCCGCCCTCTCCCGCCGGGAGAGGGCCGGGGAGAGGGGATACGAATACAGTATGACTTCTTATTTATTTGCATCCCCTCATCCTGTCCTTCCCGGCAAATGCTCCCTGCATCGCCTGAAGCGCCTGCTTTTGGTGCCCTACCTCCTGCATCCATGCAGTCGTCCCGCAGGGAGAAGGGACGCTACGACTGAATAACAGGCAAACGCCATGCCCGAAAGCCCCCAGCTGAAACCCGTCACCCTCCAGACCCTGCAGCAGATGAAGTC
>JBFELL010000079.1:0-12903 GCA_041552135.1 Gammaproteobacteria bacterium | reverse complement strand
CGAATGGCACTTATTTAGGTGATGTCGTTCCCATTGACCTTCAATTGGCCACGGAAGCACGCAGAAAAACACGGAATATGCATGAACAATGTTGATATCTTCCGTGTGATTCCGTGGCTATTTACCAGGGGCAGGGCTTGAGTGAGTGCCATTGGGCCCAACCCGGCCTGCGTGCTTGCCCGGTAGGTCGGGTCAGGCGCTTGGCGCCGTAACCCGACAGACATTCAATCAGCCAGCGGATCACCGCTCGGTACACTTTCCGGCAAGTCCCCGCGCAGGTCATGGGCATCCGGATCGGTCAGGGCATGCAGAAAGGCCAGCAGGTTGGCGATATCGGTCTCGCTGAGGTCGATCGGCGCCAGTTCGCTGGCATCGGCAATCGCCGCGACGCGTGCCGCGTCCTGCATGACGACGAAATCCGTGGCATCGAGATCCTCACGCGACGGCAGTATGGCCTGGGCGGTATCGTAGCCGTACAGGGACGCAACCGGGTCGAGGTGGTGGCGCACGACGGCCTCCAGCGTGCTGTAGGCGCCGGCATGGCCCCAGGGTCCGGTCAGCGCGACATTGCGCAGCGTCGGTGTGCGGAAACGGAAACGGTCGGCCGGATCGCCGGTCACCCGTTCGCGGCCGAAATCCTCGTGCCCGTCGCGATAACCCGGCAGGTTGTCGCCCTTGCCCGGTCCGATCTGCGGCATGGCGATGGCATGGTAGGACAGGTCGGTCTGGAACGGTCCTGAATGACAGGCGGCACAGTTGCCCTTGCCCAGGAAGATGCCCAGGCCGCGCAGTGCGGCAGTACTCATGGCCTGTTTGTCGCCACGCAGGTAGCGGTCATACGGGCTGTTGTCGAAGCGCCAGGCCGTTGCCTCGAAGGCGCCGATGGCATTTGCCGCATGCACAAAGCTGATGTCGCCGGCCGTCCTGACGGCGGCGGGCCCGTAGGGGTAGGCGGCCATGAACAGCGCGACGTAGTCGTCGTTGTCACGCAGGCGTTGCGCCAGCAGTTCCCATACCAGCGGCAGGTCACCTGCCGCTGCGGCATCGGCAATGGCGTTCTCGTTCGCCTGTCCGGCCATCTCGGTCATCGACGTCACCGGAAACATGGCCTGCGCGGCAAGGGCATTGTCGAGTCCGGCTGGCAGGTCGTCGCCGGCCGGCGAGAGAAAGCCGGAGGGCTGCAGCGGGTCCTGTTCCAGGCGGCCGTCGTGGAACATGACGGTGAATGGCAGTGCGCCCAGGTTGAAGACCGGGGGTGCATTGCGCGGCACGCGTTCGTGGATGGCGCCGGCACCGCTGCCGGTGTCGCGCGCCGGCCCGAGTCCACGACCGCCTTCACCAACCGGCAGCGACAGCCAGTCACCGGTGTCGGTCACGGCATGGTGGCAGGTCGCGCAGGATATGTTGCGGTTGCCGCTGAGCAGCTTGTCGTGAAAGAGCTTCATGCCAAGATCGACCTTCGCGGCCGCCCTCGGACCATGATCGTAAAAGTTACTGTCCGTGAGCGGGTCGGGTTGCGGGCCCTCGCCGGCAATGCCGAGGCTGCTGTATATTGCCAGTCCAAGTGGCAGCAGTGCGTGACGAATTGTCTCCATCGGTGACTCCTTGCTGTTATTTGCATGCGGGAAGTGAGTAAATGCCGGTGCAGGGAAAGTCTCTGCAAACCCCCCGGTGGCGTACATCAGAGAATGGCGCCCGACTATGTCGGAGATGCCAACGAAAGGGCGCAGGTACCAGGGCGGGGAGCCCGGCGGGATGGCGTCGCGTTTCCCGGCTCTGGCGGTTGGCCGATGCTGCAGCTATGCTGCATAGAGTGCCGGTTCAGGTCGCAAGGAACATGATATGAACAATCAATATCCGCTATCAGTGACGCTCCGCAGGTGCGCTGCCATGCTGCTGGCCTGTCTGTATATGTGGTCGGGCGGTGCTGATACCGTGGTGGCAGACGAGGAAGTCGAGAAGGCGATCTTCCTGTACAGGGATGGCACCACCCTCACTGCCGGCAATGCGCAGTCGGGCCAGTTCTTTGAACTGGAACTGAGCGCCAAGGAAAGGCTCATTGAGCAGTTCGTCGCCAACGGCGTGGCCATCGTTGTGACCAACCAGCGCTTTGCCGGCGTTGGCACCTTCAGTGGCGGCTGGAACAGCCTGCGTCGCATCGCCAGCGAGGACTTTGTCAGTGCCGAGGTGCGGGACCTGTCTGCCATGCTGGTGACATCCGATCGCCTGCTGACCTACTACGGGCGTTCCGGGACATGGGCCCAGACCAGGCGCTGATACGCCCGCCTGTGACTACCCGATTGCGAAACGCCACCCCGTGTGAAGCCTTGCGGGCATCAAACCCCGTGAGTCCCGGTGCCGGTCATGGCATACCCGGATGAATTCATGGTTTCCCCCGCCGGCATCTGTCTGCATGGCCACTGGCCGGGCCGGGTACAGGCCGATGGCTTTCCCGGGGCCGGTCTGGAAAGGGCCGCATTACCAGCCTGCACAAGCGCTTGCGTCAGGTTTTCATATCCTGCCGCGGTGCCCCCTTCGATCCAGGATCAAGCGGATTCTGGCTGCCGGAACTCCAGCTGATGTCGCGGGGGGCGGCCTGCAGCGCGGTACCCCGTCCGCTCGTTTCCGGGCGTGAAATAACCCGGGGGTAGCTGCGATCACTGTCATACAGTGACAGCCGTCACAGACTGGCCGGGCTGTATTCAATACATTTTCCATGGTTCCGATACGATGTCTGTGCATCGATCGCGGTGTATCATAGATGGAAAAGGGGTGCATTATGGAAAACAGAAAAAACCGATTCACCATTCTCTTGCTGTCCGGCCTGCTTGCACTCTCGGCGAGTGTCGCCGCCGAACCCGTGCATGCGGCCCAGGGCTACTTCGGCCATGGCGCACCCTCGGGGGCTGCCGCACTGCCTGCAGGGGCGGTCCGCAGTTCGCTGGAGTTGCTACCGGCGGATGAGCAGCAGCGTGCCATACAGTGGCTGCAGTCCATCGAGTTTACCACGCATGACCTGGCGTCCATGCGGGTCGATCGCCAGGGCGGTATCTACTATGCGGATCGCTTTGCGTCCGGCAAGTCATCCGGCGACCGTTCCGCCCCTGGTGCCGCGGCGAAGCACGGGGTATCGGCCGATTCCGTACTCAAGCTCCACAGCCGTCCGGGTGCCGCCTATAGCATCTTTATCGACTTCGACGGTGGCCGCGTTGAGAACACGGCGTGGAATGCCAGCAGCGGGGCGGCGTCGCTGCAGGCCGCGCCCTATGACACCGATGGCAAGCCGGACAACTTCAGTGCGGCTGAGGTCGATGAAATGGTGGATATCTGGCGGCGGGTCGCGGAAGATTTCTCACCGTTCGAGGTTGACGTCACCACGGAAGAACCCGGCAGTCTTGGCCAGAAAACCGCCTGGATCCTCGTGACAGACAGCCGGTCCGGCGGGGAGGCATTGCCGGAAGCGGCGGCAGACAGTACTGCCTACATCAATACCCTCGGTTCGACAATCACCACCTATTACACACCGGCCTTTGTCTACTACAACAACCTCGGTACGCCGGCCGGCGTGGCCGGGGCGGTAAGCCACAGCACGGGTCACCTGGTCGGTCTGAGCCATGACATCGTTGCTTCCGGCAAGGGTGCGGCATGGGGGGCGATCATGGGGCTCGATCATGCGGGCAAGCTGACGCAGTGGAGCAAGGGCAGCGGCTCGGCCAATCCGCAGGATGACATCGCCATCCTCATGGGGCGTATGGGCATGCGCAACGACGATCACGATGACAGCCGCTTCGACAGCGGTACGCCACTGCAACTCGATGCCCGCGGCCATGTTGCCGCTGCCGGCCAGGGTACGGCCAACCGTGGCGTTATCGAGGACCGTGACGACGTCGATGTGTTTGCCTTCGGCGCCGGTGCCGGCACACTGGACATCGTGGTGGCGCCGCAGGCCCCCGTCGCCGGTCACGACGGTGCCAACCTGGATATCCAGGTGTCGCTTTACGATGCCAGTGGCAAGCGCTTGCTGCGCCAGGATGCGCGCAATGATGTCGCGGTCAGGCTGAAGAAGCAGCTCCCGGCCGGACGCTACAAGCTGGAGGTCACCGGTGTGGGGCCGGACTCGGGATATGGCAGTCTGGGTCAGTACGTAATCAGCGGAAGCGTGCCGCCTGGCGGCAAGCATACGGCGTCGCGCAGATAATCTGCATGAGATCCTGACAGCCGGGTGGCTTGCCGCCCGGCTGTTTTTTTATTTCTTGATGTGTTTCAGATAGGTCGGGTTGCCGATCTGTTCCGAGCGGATGCCATCGCCACTGATAGTGAAGCTGTCGCCACGGCCAGTTATGCCCAGCTTGCAGCCCACGTCACCCCGCCAGCTGATCGGCAGCGCAACATGGTTGCGGTAGGTGTAGACGTTGTCGATGAAATCACCGCCGCCGAGTTCACACGGGCAGTCCGGCAGCTTACCTTCGATTTCGCAGTTACTGACGGTGATGTTCACCGCCTGGGTCCACAGGCTGTCCTCGAAGGCACCTTCCATTTCCTGCACCAGGTAAACCCTGGAGAAGTACAGGGTGATGTCGTCGCCGTCACGCACGATGCGTTCCAGCCGGGCCTCGGGGATCTGTAGCTGGGTGGTAATGTCGCTCATCGGGATATACTCACACGGTTGTCGAAGTCTGACCTGTCGGTGACCGGCGCCTGGCAGGACAGGCCCTCGCAGATATAGGCCACCACCTCGCCCTGCGGCCTGCGCTCGGCCAGTATGCCGGGCAGGTCACCGGCGTCTGCCGGGATGGCAAACAGCTGGCGGCGCGGGGCATAGCGGCGCCCGGTTGCCTTGCGCCAGTCCTGCATGGCCGTTTCGCTGCCGCGCAGGACAACGGTCTGCCCGGGCGAGAAGGATTCCTCCAGTGCCACCAGCAGACTGGTGTGCCCGTAGGGCGTGTTTTCCACGCTGGGCCACAGTCCCTTCAGCGTCCTTTCCGCCGCCTCGGTGTAGCGCGCCTCGCCAAGCAGGTGCCCCAGCCGTGAAAACACCCTGGCCGCAACGCCGTTGCCGGACGGTGTGGCGTCGTCATGGTTCGGCTTCGGTCGTTGTATCAGTTGCTCGTGATCGTCGGAGGTGAAGAAGAATCCGCCGGATGTGTCCTGGAAGCGGGCCAGCACCGCTTCGGCAAGGTCAATGGCGAAGGCCAGGTCCGGGTCGCGCCAGCGCGCCTGCAGCAGTTCCAGCAGGGCGTCGATCAGGTAGACATGGTCGTCGAGGTAGGCATTGAGGTGCGCGCGACCGTCCTTGCAGGTCGCCAGCAGGCGGCCGTCCTGCCACAGGGTGCCCTGGATGAAGTCCACGGCCCGTTCGGCCGAGTCGATCCAGTCCCGCCGGTCAAGCAGGCGACCGGCAATCGCCATACCGCGGATCATGAGCCCGTTCCACGAGGTCAGTACCTTGTCATCACGCCCGGGACGGATGCGCTTTTCACGGGCAGCGAACAGCTTCCCGCAGGCCGCCTCGATCCGCGCGTCAACGGTTGCCGGATCCAGCGTGAATTCCTGCGCCAGCTGCTCGCGGCTGCGAAAGCCGTGCAGGTGCCACTTGCCCTCGAAGTTGGCCGGTCGGTCGAGGCCGAAGTGGCGGGCAAACAGCGTGTATTCGTCAGCCTCCAGCAGGGCCTGCACCTCGTCCGGGGTCCAGACATAGAACCGGCCTTCCTCGCCTTCCGTGTCCGCATCCTGGCTGGAGTAATAGCCACCCGTCTCCGATTGCATCTCGCGCATGGTCCAGGCGGCGGTCTGTTCACAGGTGCGCCGGAACAGGGGATTGCCCGTAACGGCAAAGGCCTCGGCATACAGCGCCAGCAGTGCGCCGTTGTCATAGAGCATTTTTTCGAAGTGCGGGATCATCCAGCGCTCATCGACGGAGTAGCGGCAGAAGCCGCCGCCGAGCTGGTCGTACATGCCGCCTGATGCCATCTGCTCGAGGGTGAAGACCGCCATGTGCAGGGCGCGCTGGTCAGCCATGCCCGCCAGGCTGGTGCCGTACCAGTGGCGCAGCAGCCGTTCGATATTGGTCGGGTGCGGGAACTTCGGCGCTTCGCCAAAGCCGCCGTGGCGATCGTCGAAACTCTGTTCCAGCTGCTGTCGCACGACATCCAGTGGCCGGCTGTTGATCATGGCGCCATGGCTGGAGCTGCTGCTGATGGACGCCAGCGCCTCTACCAGGGAGCGGTTCTGCCTGCGGATCTCGTCCGGGTGTTCATCGAGGAAGTCGACAATGCGCTGCATGAGGTCCTGGAAGGACGGCATGCCGTGGCGCGGCTCCGGGGGAAAATAGGTGCCGGCGAAAAACGGCACGTGATCGTCCGGGGTGAGGAACACGGTCAGCGGCCAGCCACCGGTGCGCTGCGTCAGCAGTGAATGGGATGTCTGGTAGATCCTGTCAAGGTCCGGGCGCTCCTCGCGATCGACCTTGATATTGACGAACAGCCGGTTCATGAGCTCCGCCGTTTCCGGGTCCTCGAAGGATTCATGTGCCATGACGTGGCACCAGTGACAGGCGGAATAGCCGATCGACAGCAGGATCGGTTTGTTTTCCCTGCGCGCCCTTTCCAGCGCTGCCGGGCCCCAGGGGTACCAGTCGACCGGATTGTGCGCGTGCTGCAGCAGGTACGGGCTGGTCTCCCCGATCAGCTGGTTGCTGGAGTCCTGCGTGTCATTCATGGTCATTTCAGTACGTCTTCGCCGGGGCGTAGTACTATAACCAAAACACCCATGGACCGCCTCCGGAAAAACACATACACCCCTTGCGAGTGAGGTAATCACGTGGACCTTGCCATCGTTATACCGGTACTGAACGAGGCGGATAATATCGCGCCGCTGCTGCAGGAAATCGATGCTGTGCTCGGTGGCCGGAGTGGCTATGACATCATTGTCGTCGATGACGGCAGTCGCGACGCTACCGCGGCCGTGCTGGAGGATTGTCGCGAACGCTACCCGCAATTGCAGGTAGTCCGGCATGCGGCAAGCCGCGGCCAGTCTGCTGCGATCGCCAGTGGCGTGAACGCGGCGCGGCGAAGCTGGATCTCGACGCTGGATGGTGACGGGCAGAATGACCCGGCGGATATCCCCCGACTCTATGACATCATCCGGCGTGCGCCCGCCCCGGTCCGGCTGGTGAACGGTTACCGCAGGCAGCGCAGTGACAACTGGGTCAAGCGGGTATCATCGCGGGTCGCCAACCGCGTGCGCGGTTTCGTACTTGGCGACCGGACGCCGGATACCGGTTGCGGCCTGAAGCTCTTCCGGCGGTCCGTGTTCATGGAGCTGCCGCGTTTTGATCACATGCACCGCTTCCTGCCGGCGCTGGTGCAGATGCAGGGCGGCGAGGTTGTCTCGGTCGATGTCAGGCACCGCCGGCGCCGGCACGGTCAGTCGAAATACGGTGTGCACAACCGCCTGTGGACCGGACTCGTGGACCTGTTCGGTGTGCTCTGGCTGCAGCGGCGCGTGCTGCAGTCGCCAGGTGACAAGGAGGAAAACTAGATGCAGAACATGATCTGGCTGCTTATCGGTTTCACCGGGCAGGCGCTGTTCTCCGCACGCTTTCTCATACAGTGGTGGGCCAGCGAGCGGCAGAAGCGCAGTGTCATCCCGGTGGCATTCTGGTTTTTCAGCCTGGGGGGCGGCATGACGCTGCTGAGTTATGCCATCTACCGCCAGGACCCGGTGTTCATCGTCGGCCAGGCCGGCGGACTGTTTATCTATTCGCGCAACCTGTATTTCATTTACCTGAACCGCAACAAGCCGGACAGGGCTGCGGCACCGTAATGATGACACAGGCGCGATCCGTCACAGGGCTGCTGCTCTGCTGGCTGGCGCTGTTAGTGCTGTCATTCGTGCTGCGGCCGTTGCTGCCGGTCGATGAAACCCGCTATATCGGCGTGGCCTGGGAAATGTGGCAGCGCGGCGATTTCCTGGTGCCGTGGCTGAACGGCGAGCCCTACAGTCACAAGCCGCCGCTGTATTTCTGGCTGATCCATGCCGGCTGGTGGCTGTTCGGTGTGAACGAGTGGTGGCCGCGCAGTGTCGCGGCACTGGTATCGCTGGCGGCCCTGCTGGCGGTGTCCCGCCTGGCCGCCCTGCTCTGGCCGCAGGATGCGGTGACCCGCGGGCTGGTGCCGTGGGTCCTGTTCGGCCTGGCCTTCTGGGCGGCCTTTTATACCTGGCTGCAAATCGACATGCTCCTGGTGCTGTTCACCATCCTTGCCATGGCCGGCCTGGTGCGCGCCAGCCGGGGGCGCCGGTCGGGCTGGCTGGTCACCGGCGCCGCTATCGGGCTGGGTGTCCTGTCGAAGGGGCCGGTGGTCCTGCTGCACGTGCTGCCGGTGGCCCTGCTGGCGCCGCTGTGGATTGACGCGCATGCCAGGCCATCGTGGCACTGGTGGTACGGCGGCGTGCTGGCGAGTGTCGTCACGGCGGCCGTGATCGGGCTGGCCTGGGCGCTGCCGGCAGCCAGCGCCGGCGGCGAGGCCTACCGCCAGGCCATCCTCTGGGGGCAGACGGCCGGGCGCCTGGTGGATTCCTTTGCCCACGCACAGCCGTGGTGGTGGTATCTGCCGTGGCTGCCGCTGCTGGCGGTGCCCTGGATACTGCTGCCCTGGCTGTGGCGCGAGCTGTTCCGGCGCCCCCGGGATACGGGTGGACGCTTGTGTCTGACATGGCTGATCGCGGTGGTCGTGCTGGCGAGTGTGGTCAGCGGCAAGCAGGCCAAGTACCTGCTGCCGGTGCTGCCCGCGATGGCCTTACTGGTGACGCACGCCGTGACGCACATGCCACGCACAGTTGTGACGCAGCGGCCGTGGCTGCTGGCAGCGTTCGTGCTGCTGACGGGCGCTGTGCTCATCTTGCTGCCGGGCCGGCTCGGGACGGCGCCATGGGTGGCGGAGATCCAGCCGGCCTGGGGCCTGTTGCTGGTCGTGCTTGCCATGGCGCTGCTGCGGGTCCGGGGCATGCCCGTCACGGACTACGTTCGCCGTCTGGTGTTGCTCACGGTCGTGGTCGTGGGCATCGTGCAGCTGGCACTGTTCCTGCCGGCAGGACCGGCCTACGATCTTCGCGAGGCCGGCCAGATCATTGCCGGTGCACAGGCGGATGGCAGGCCGGTTGCCAACATTGGCCGGTACCACGGGCAGTACCATTTTTACGGCCGCCTGCGCCAGCGGGTGACGCCGCTGGCGCGCGAGGACGCCTACCGCTGGGCGCTGGGCAATCCTGAAGGCCGGCTGGTGGCCTACTACGATGGCGCGCCCCCGGCGCACCCCGACGCGCTGCATGTGCAGGCTTACCGGGGCGGCGGCCTGGCGATCTGGCGCGGCCGGACGGTCACCGATGCCCCGGAAGTTTTACCCTGAATGCTGCTACAATTCGCGCTTCGTTTTTCATGACCGGACCGGCGCGACGGCCGGGGCGCGCAGTGTGCAATCATTGAATAATGCCTGTAAGGGCCTGTTATATATAGCTAACACTCATGCTGACCTATCCGAACATTGACCCGGTTGCGGTTGCCTTCGGCCCGTTCGAGGTGCACTGGTACGGCCTGATGTACCTGGTGGCGTTTGGCGCCGGCTGGTGGCTGGGGGTGATTCGCACGCGCCGCGAGGGCACCGCCTGGCACCGGCGGGAGATCGGCGACCTGGTATTTTATTTTGCCCTGGGGGCGGTGCTGGGCGGGCGCATCGGCTATACGCTGATGTACAACCTGGAGGGCTTCCTGTCCGATCCGCTGGTCATGGTGCGCATCTGGCAGGGCGGTATGTCCTACCACGGCGGCATGGTCGGCGTGTTCGTTGCCATGTGGCTCTACGGGCGCCACACCGGCCGGACCTTTTTCCAGGTGACCGACTTTCTCGCGCCGCTGGTACCCATCGGCCTGGGAGCAGGGCGCCTGGGTAACTTCATCAATGGCGAGTTATGGGGCCGGCCAACGGAGCTGCCCTGGGGCATGGTGTTCCCCTGGGTCGACGCGCTGCCCAGGCACCCGTCGATGCTCTACGAACTGTTCCTCGAAGGCGTCCTGTTTTTCATCATTCTCTGGCTGTTCTCCAGCCGGCCGCGACCGACCATGGCGGTCTCGGGGCTGTACCTGTTGTGCTATGGCATCTTCCGCTTCCTGGTTGAATTCGTCCGCGAGCCGGATGCGCATATCGGCTATCTCGCCTTCGACTGGCTGACCATGGGCCATTTGCTGACGCTGCCGATGATCGCCTTCGGTATCGCGTTCATGGCCTATGCCTACCGCCGCAGGGACGGCGCCATCAGCTGGTAGGGCTCGGGGAATGTAACCAGGGTATCACCGCAGAGACGCAGAGAAGACGGTTACCAGAAAACACCACTACAAGGACGACATGAAGGCAGGATATCTGACAGAAACGCAACCGGGAACATACTGCAAATGCATAGACCGCCCAATCTGTACACGACGGTACAATTCCGTTCATTATCACTTCGGGGCCGGGATTGGGTTTGCATTAATACCGGTCTCTGCGACCTCTGCGTCTCTGCGGTAACTTTTCACCAGGTCCGTAAACGATGAAACAATACCTCGACCTGATGCGGCATGTGCGTGACAACGGCATTCGCAAGGAAGACCGCACCGGTACCGGGACGCTCAGCGTGTTCGGTCACCAGATGCGTTTTGACCTGGCGGCAGGCTTCCCGCTGGTGACCACGAAGAAGTGTCATCTGCGCTCCATCATCCACGAGCTGCTGTGGTTCCTGAAAGGCGACACGAATATTGCCTACCTGCATGAGAACAACGTCACGATCTGGGACGAGTGGGCTGATGACAACGGTGACCTTGGCCCGGTGTACGGATCGCAGTGGCGTTCCTGGCCGGCCGCCGACGGCCGGAGTATCGACCAGATCAGCCAGGTCGTGGATCAGATCAGGAATAACCCGGACTCGCGGCGCATCATTGTCAGTGCCTGGAATGTCGGGGAGATCGAGCACATGGCGCTGCCGCCGTGTCATGCCTTTTTCCAGTTCTATGTCGCCGACGGCCGGTTGTCCTGCCAGCTCTACCAGCGCAGTGCCGATATCTTCCTCGGCGTGCCGTTCAATATCGCCTCCTACGCGCTGCTGCTGCTGATGATCGCGCAGGTGACCGGGCTGCAGGCCGGCGACTTCGTGCACACCTTCGGTGATGCGCACCTGTACCTGAACCACCTGGAGCAGACAGACCTGCAGCTGTCGCGCCAACCGCGGCCACTGCCGGTGATGGCCATCAACCCGGACGTGACCGACCTGTTTGCCTTTCGCTTCGAGGACTTCGAGTTGCAGGACTATGATCCATACCCGCATATCAAGGCGCCGGTTGCCGTATGAAGCTCTCGCTGATCGTGGCGATGGCGGCCAACCATGTTATCGGCCATGACAACCGGCTGCCCTGGCACCTGCCGGCGGACCTGAAACATTTCAGGGCCACCACGCTGGGCAAGCCCGTACTGATGGGGCGCAGGACCTGGGAGTCCATCGGCCGGCCGCTGCCCGGGCGGACCAATATCGTCATTACCCGCAATGCCGATTACGCGGCTGCCGGCTGTGTCGTGGTGCATTCGCTGGACGAGGCGCTGAGTGCCGCCGGTGATGCCGGTGAGGTCATGGTTATCGGTGGTGCCGAGCTGTACCGCCAGGCGCTGCCGCAGGCGGACACGATTTACCTGACGCTGGTGCATGGCGGGTTCGAGGGCCAGACACGCTTCCCTGACTGGCAGCCGGATGACTGGCGGGAAATCGAGCGTATCGACCACGAGCCGGACGACAAAAACCCGCATGCCTACAGTTTCATTACGCTGGAGCGTGTTGCCGGCTGACGGTCGGCGGCGATGACGCGGGGGAAATCTACCCGGTCGCGGGAGGGCCAGGACCCTGCAGTCCGCAATGAGTGAATACGTTCGCCACGGGCATAAAAAAGGCGGCCTGGGAGGCAGGCCGCCGAATTTGGAGGATTTCTATGAAAACACCCTGCACGTCTTGGGGGAGATAAACGTGCAATTTCATTATAGCCTTCACCGACCGGATTGATATCGAAATCCGGTGCGGCATAGTGTCGCATGGTCGATACCGCTTGCCGTCGCGAATACGGCACTCAGCCGGCCGGGCGGCGGATTCTGGCCATTCTGACCCCGTATCGCCGGCGAGAACTATCCCGGTGCCTTCTGTCCCGGGCATTCCAGCTCGATCCGCCGGGCTTGCTCGCTGTCGATGCGCAGGGCCGTCAAGCTGCCGCCCCACAGGCAGGCCGTGTCGATCGGGTAGATGCCGGGGGCGTCACATGTGCCCAGCGTTGACCAGTGTCCGAAGACGATGTTCATGTCCCTGCTGGCCCGCCAGGGGATTTCGAACCAGGGGTAATAGCCCTTGCGTTGACTGCCGGGGGCGCCCTTGCACTTGAATTCCAGTTTACCGTCCCGGTTGCAGAAGCGCATGCGCGTCAGGCAGTTCACGATAAAGCGCAGCCGGTCCCAGCCGGCGAGATCTTCCGACCAGCGTTTAGGCTTGTTGCCGTACATGTGGGCGATAAAGTCCGCGGTCCGGTCGCCTTGCAGGGCCGCTTCAACCTCGCGTGCGCAGCGGCTTGCCAGTTCCAGGTCCCACTGTGGTGGCAGGCCGGCGTGCAGCAGGGTGAATCCCAGCTGAGTGTCGTGGTGCAGCAGTGGCTGGTGACGCAGCCAGTCGATCAGCTCCTCGCGGTCCGGGGCGACGAGTATGGCGTCCAGTACGGTCGGGGCCTGAACGAGCCCGATCGAAGCGTCCAAGACCCGTCGCAGCACAACTGCATCGCGATCGACGTCGACGGGCAGACGCCGTACAACAAGGGCGACCTGTCCGCCTTCGTGGTGACCGAGG
>JBFELL010000078.1:0-12946 GCA_041552135.1 Gammaproteobacteria bacterium | reverse complement strand
TATTATTGCCGGGACGTATGTGACTATGAATGTGACTACGGATTGACTGCTGGAGTGTTGCGGAGGCGTATGGATGTGTAACTTATTGAATTATTGGCTCCCCGGGACGGGCTCGAACCGCCGACCTAGTGATTAACAGTCACCCGCTCTACCGACTGAGCTACCGGGGATCATAGGGACCACAAGGCCGGGAATCATACTCAACAGGGCCGCTTCGGTCAATTCATTGCCGGTCCCTGTCCGGATCATCCGCAGACCAGCGGTTTCCCATCGCAGCGTGTCATGCTGAGCCGCGGGCGGCCTGTGTTTGACAGGCAGATCACGCGTGGCCTGGCCAGCCCTCGCCGGTCACAAAAGGTGAACGAGCTGTTACTGCCACCGCTGCTGCCATCCGGCTGATAGACGATGCGTTTCCGGTAGCCACCAGAGCGCATGTCGATGCCATCGGTGAGTGGCGATCCACTAATTATCAGGGGTTCTTCCGCCTCGCGCTCCCGGTTGTTGTCACTGGCGAACAGCAGCCAGCCGCTTTTCCAGTCGGCGTGCCCGGCGCAGATATCGCCGGCAGCTGCCGGGCAAAGCACCAGGTGGCGTCGCCGTTTTACGGCCTCGTTTCTCGCCAGGTGAAGGGCGGTGACGAAACGGTTGACGTCGCTGACCATGCGCGTGGACTGGATAAAGCGCGGCAGGTACTCAATGGAACCAGCTGCCAGCAAGGAGGTAATGCCCAGGCTGACCAGCAGTTCGGTCAGGGTAAGGCCATGCTGTCTTGCGCGGTGTCGTGCAACCCGCATGCTCGTATTCCTCCGTCCATGGTGGAATGTCTGGTAACCAGGTCGCGCAGCCCCTGTTGTGCCATTTACTGCAGGCGATTAACCGGTCATGCGGGACCTGTATACCGCCTGCATCCTAAGGCAGCGCTGCCGCTCGGCCTATCAGTGGTGGGAGGAAATGCCTGAAGGAGTGGGCTGATCAGGGCGTGAGCGCGCGGGTCAGGCGTGCCAGTGCGTCTTCCAGCACGTCGAGGCCGGTCGCGAACGACAGGCGCACGTAGCCGGGGGCGCCAAAGGCCGAGCCGGGCACCAGGGCAACACCGGCGGTATCGAGCAGGTACTCGGCAAGCTCGATGTCATCACTGACATTGTCCAGCCTGTCGATCACGGACTGAACCTGCGGGAAACAGTAGAACGTACCGTCCGCCGGCAGGCATTCGACGCCCGGGATGGCGTTCAGCGCCTCAACCACGAAATCGTGGCGCTGCCTGAAGGCCTTCAGCATGGGTTCGATGCAGGACTGGTCGCCGTCGAGCGCGGCCTGGGCGGCGACCTGGGAGATGGACGTCGGGTTGGACGTGCTCTGCGACTGCACCTTCTTCATGGCCCTGATCAGCGCGGCCGGGCCGCCGGCATAACCGATGCGCCAGCCGGTCATGGCGTACACCTTGGAGACACCGTTCAGGACGATCGTCCGGTCGTAGAGGTCCGGGCAGGGATTCAGGATGTTGCTGAACGGCTCCTCGCTCCAGAGGATGTGTTCATACATATCATCCGTGGCGATCAGGACCTGCGGGTGTGCCCGCAGCACCTCGCCCAGGGCCGCGAGCTCGTCGCGTGTGTAGGCGACCCCGGTGGGATTGGACGGGCTGTTGATAACGACCAGGCGGGTGCGGTCTGTGATCGCGGCCTCCAGTTGCGCCGTTGTTATCTTGAAACCCGACTCGGCACCGGCGCGTATCACCACGGGTTCGCCGTCGGCCAGTCGTACCATGTCCGGGTAGGAGACCCAGTAGGGTGCCGGGATGATCACCTCGTCGCCGCTGTTGAGCAGTGACTGGCAGAGGTTGAAAAAGCTCTGCTTGCCGCCGCAGGAGACCAGGATCTGCTCGGGTGTGTAGTCCAGCCCGTTGTCGCGGCGGAACTTCGCTATAATGGCATTTTTGAGTTCGGGCGTCCCGTCCACGGCGGTATAGCGGGTAAAGCCCGAGCGGATGGCCTCGATGGCCGCGGCCCTGATGTGGTCCGGGGTATCGAAATCCGGTTCGCCGGCGCCGAGACCGATGATGTCCTTGCCGGCGGCCCGCAGTTCGGCAACCCGGGCGGTGATCGACAGGGTGGGGGAGGGCTTGATGCGCTGTACCCGGTTTGCAAGCGTGATCTCGTTCAAGGTGGATGTCCCGTGATGTTAGTAAATGGTCAGCCGCGACCTGTGTCAATCATACTCAAACCGGTCGATATTCGATAATACTCCGTGAGCAGGCAATTACAGTTAAGCACCACCCTGAAACCGTCCGGCGACCAGCCCGGCGCCATCCGGGCACTGCTCGAGGGTATCCACGACGGCCTGTCCCACCAGACCCTGCTCGGCGTGACAGGGTCCGGCAAGACCTACACCATCGCCAATGTCATCAATGCGGTGCAGCGGCCCACCCTGATCCTGGCGCCAAACAAGACCCTGGCAGCACAGCTCTATGGCGAGATGCGCGAGCTGTTTCCCGCAAATGCCGTGGAGTATTTCGTTTCCTACTATGACTACTACCAGCCGGAGGCCTATGTGCCGTCCTCGGATACCTATATCGAGAAGGATGCCTCCGTCAACGAGCACATCGAGCAGATGCGCCTGTCGGCCACCAAGGCACTGCTGGAACGCCCGGACACCATCATCGTTGCCACCGTTTCATCGATCTATGGCCTGGGTGATCCGCGCGCCTACCTGAGCATGGTCCTGCACCTGGTGCGCGGCGACAAGGCCGATCAGCGCGTCATCCTGCGACGGCTGGCCGAGTTGCAGTACACGCGCAACGATGTCGAGCTGCACCGGGCGACCTACCGGGTGCGGGGCGAGGTCATCGATATCTTCCCGGCGGAATCCGACGGCGAGGCCGTCAGGGTCGAGCTGTTCGACGACGAGATCGACTCGCTGGCCTGGTTCGATCCGCTGACCGGCGAGGTCCTGCGCCGGGTGCCGCGCCTGACCGTCTACCCGAAGACGCATTACGCGACCTCGCGCGAGGTGATCCTCGGCGCCATTGAACAGATCAAGGTGGAGCTGAAACAGCGACTGGAGCAGCTGCGGGAGGCCGGCAAGCTGGTCGAGGCCCAGCGCCTCGAGCAGCGCACGCTGTTCGATCTGGAGATGATGCAGGAACTGGGCTACTGCACCGGCATCGAGAACTACTCGCGCTACCTGTCGGGCCGGCAGGCCGGCGAGCCGCCGCCGACCCTGTTCGACTACCTGCCGGACAATGCCCTGCTGGTGATCGACGAATCGCATGTCACCATTCCGCAGCTCGGCGCTATGTACAAGGGCGACCGCTCGCGCAAGGAGAATCTCGTCGAGTACGGCTTTCGCCTGCCGTCGGCGCTGGACAACCGGCCACTGCGCTTCGATGAATTCGAACGACTGGCGCCGCAGATGATCTTCACCTCGGCCACGCCCGGACCCTATGAGGATGCGCACGCCGGTGCCGTGGTCGAGCAGCTGGTGCGGCCGACCGGCCTGGTGGATCCGGAGGTCGAGGTGCGCCCGGCCGGTAGCCAGGTCGATGACCTGCTCTCCGAGATCCGCCTGCGCGTGGCAGACAATGAGCGCGTCCTGGTGACCACGCTGACCAAGCGCATGTCGGAGGATCTGACCGAGTACCTGGCGGAACACGACGTGCGTGTTCGTTATCTGCACTCGGACATCGACACGGTGGAGCGCATGGAAATCATCCGCGACCTGCGGCTGGGGAAATTCGACGTGCTGGTCGGGATCAACCTGCTGCGCGAGGGACTGGACATGCCGGAGGTGTCGCTGGTCACGATCCTGGACGCGGACAAGGAGGGCTTCCTGCGATCCGAACGCTCGCTGATCCAGACCATCGGTCGCGCCGCGCGCAACGTCAGGGGCAAGGCGATCCTCTACGCCGACGAGGTGACCGGTTCCATGCAGCGCGCCATCGGGGAGACGGAGCGCCGGCGGGAGAAACAGCAGGCCTACAACGCGGCCCACGGTATCACACCCAGGACCATTGTGAAGGCCGTGGCGGATGTCATGGAGGGCGCCGTGCCCCAGGGCCCGCCCACGGCGCGCCGGTTTGCCGAGGTGGCGGAGGAGGTGGCGGACTACGGTCGCCTGACGCCCGAGCAGCTGGCGAAGCGCATCAGCCGGCTGGAACAGCAGATGTACGAGTATGCCCGCAACCTCGAGTTCGAGGAGGCCGCACGCCTGCGCGACCAGATAAGGCGCATGGAAATGGCCAATCTGGGAATGACCGCCTGATACCCGGTTACCCCCCTCAACCCGCTGTGCGGTCTTGCAACTACCGGAATCTACCGGTATTGTCCTCATCCTTGCAGGCGCGTAGCTCAGTTGGTTAGAGCACCACCTTGACATGGTGGGGGTCGGTGGTTCGAATCCACTCGCGCCTACCAACATCTAAAGGGGACAGATTTATTTGGCCTCGGGAAACGGGCTGGCCCAGTCTTCCCCGGGTAAATAAATCTGTCCCCTTTTTAACGCTGTTTGAACATGTGGCCCCTCGTATCGGTCACCACTGGAGACAGACAACATGCCGACAGTCACCCTTCCCGACGGCAGCCGTCGCGAGTTCGACCAACCCGTCACCATCCACGAAGTCGCCGCCGACATCGGTCCCGGGCTGGCCAAGGCGGCCCTGGCCGGCAGGCTCGACGGCGAGCTGGTGGATACCAGCCATGTCATCGATACCGATGCCGAGCTTGCCATCATCACAGGTCGCGACGAGGATGCGCTGGAACTCATGCGCCACGATGCGGCGCATGTCATGGCGCAGGCCGTGCAGGAACTCTATCCCGGCACCCAGGTCACCATCGGACCGGCCATCGAGGACGGCTTCTACTACGACTTCGCCCGGGAGGAGGCCTTCACCCCGGAGGATCTGGAGCAGATCGAGGCGCGCATGCACGAAATCGTCAAGCGCGACCTGCCGCTGGAGCGCGAGGTCTGGGACCGCGACGAGGCCATGCGTGCCTTCGCCGAGATCGGCGAGACCTACAAGGTGGAGATCATTCGCGACATCCCGGAAGGTGAGGCGATCACCGTCTACCGCCAGGGCGACTGGTTCGATGTCTGCCGCGGCCCCCACCTGCCCAGTACCGGCAAGCTGGGCAAGGGCTTCAAGCTCATGAAACTGGCCGGCGCCTACTGGCGCGGCGACTCGAGTAACGCCATGCTGCAGCGCATCTACGGCACGGCATGGCGCGACAAGAAGGAACTGAAGAGTTACCTGCACCGCCTTGAGGAAGCGGATAAGCGCGATCACCGCAAGCTCGGCAAGGCCATGGACCTGTTCCATACCCAGGAAGAGGCCCCCGGCATGGTGTTCTGGCACGACAATGGCTGGCAGATCTACCTGGTGGTGCAGGAGTACATCCGTGGCATGCTAAGGCAGCATGGTTACCAGGAGGTGCACACCCCCCAGGTGCTGGACCGTTCCCTGTGGGAGAAGTCCGGTCACTGGGACAAGTTCGGCGACATGATCTTCACGACGCATTCCGAGCACCGCGACTTCGCCATCAAGCCGATGAACTGTCCGGCGCATATCCAGATCTACAACCAGGGACTGAAGAGCTACCGTGACCTGCCGCTGCGGCTGGCGGAATTCGGCTCCTGCCACCGCAACGAGCCCTCCGGTACCCTGCATGGCCTGATGCGGGTGCGCAATTTCGTGCAGGACGATGCCCACATCTTCTGCACGGAAGAGCAGATTCTCGGCGAGGTGGTCGATTTCATCGACCTACTGTTCCGGGTCTATGCCGATTTCGGCTTCGATGACATCAGCGTGAAGCTCTCCACCCGGCCGGAACAGCGCGTGGGCGAGGACACCCTGTGGGACAAGGCCGAGCAGGCCCTGCAGGATGCGCTGGACCACAAGGGGCTGCCCTTCGACCTGCAGCCGGGCGAGGGGGCCTTCTACGGCCCGAAGATCGAATTCAACCTGCGCGACTGCCTCTCAAGGGTCTGGCAGCTGGGCACCATCCAGCTGGATTTCTCCATGCCGGGCCGGCTGGATGCCCATTATATTGCCGAGGATGGCAGCAAGCAGGTGCCGGTCATGCTGCACCGGGCCATCCTGGGTTCGCTGGAGCGATTTATCGGGATTCTGATCGAGCATTATGCCGGCGTCATGCCGCTGTGGCTGGCGCCGGTGCAGGGCGTGGTCCTCAATATCACCGACCGGCAGGCCGAATATGCCCGAAAAGTCGAAGAATCCCTGAAAAATCAGGGTCTGAGGGTAAAATCGGACTTGAGAAATGAGAAGATCGGCTTTAAAATCCGCGAGCACACGATTCAACGCGTTCCCTATCTGCTGGTTGTCGGCGATCGGGAAATGGAATCCGGGACTGTGGCCGTGCGCACGCGTGGCGGGAAGGACCTTGGCGGCCTGGGGCTGGAAACCCTTGCCAGGGGCCTGAACGACGAGATCGCGAGCCGCGGCCGTACTATTTTGGAGGGTTAGAGCATCGCTGCAAAGAAACCGCAACATCGAATAAACAATTCGATCGTTGCCACCGAAGTGCGATTAATCAATCAGGACGGGGAACAGCTCGGTATCGTTCCCATCGCTGAGGCCAGCAAGGTTGCAGAAGAGGCCCAGATGGACCTCGTAGAGATTGCACCGAATGCCGAACCGCCCGTTTGCCGGATCATGGATTACGGTAAATTCAGGTTTGAGGAAAACAAGAAGCTCCAGACTGCGAAGAAGAAGCAGAAGCAGACCCAGGTAAAGGAAATCAAGTTCCGGCCGGGTACTGATATCGGCGACTACAAGATCAAGCTGCGCAAGCTGGTCAGCTTTCTGGAAGAGGGTGACCGGACCAAGGTTACCCTGCGTTTTCGCGGCAGGGAGATGGCGCACCAGGAACTGGGCATGGAACTGTTGCAGCGTGTGAAGGCCGATCTGGATGAGTACGGAACCGTCGAGCAGGAGCCCAGAATGGAGGGCCGGCTGATGGTCATGGTGCTGGCACCGAAGAAACGCAGGTAAGCCGGCGTATTGAAACAGGCTATGGAATTCAGTTAATCAGGAAATCAAGGCAATGCCAAAGTTAAAGACCAATCGCGGAGCGGCTAAACGCTTCAAGAAGACGGGTTCGGGCGGATTCAAGCGCGGCCAGTCGCACCTGCGTCACATCCTGACGAAGAAGAGCAGCAAGCGCAAACGCCAGCTGGGTTCGCCCGCCGGTGTGCACGAGTCCGATGTGGCCATGGTGCGCCGCATGCTGCCGTTCAGCTGATCCGATTTTTCCAGGAGTAATCAAGCAATGTCCAGAGTAAAACGTGGTGTCAACGCCCGCGCCAGCCACAAGAAGGTACTAGGCAAGGCAAAAGGCTACTACGGCGCGCGCCGCAAGGTGTTCCGTGTTGCCAAACAGGCCGTTATCAAGGCCGGCCAGTATGCCTACCGTGACCGACGCCAGCGCAAGCGCCAGTTCCGTGCCTTGTGGATCGCCCGCATCAACGCGGCGGCGCGTGAAAACGGCCTGTCCTACAGCCGCATGATCGACGGCCTGAACAAGGCAAACATTGAAGTCGATCGCAAGATCCTGGCCGATCTGGCCGTGTTCGACAAGGCGGGCTTTAGTGCCCTGGCAGAAAAGGCCAAGGCCAGCCTGACAGGTTAAGCACCTTTCCGACACGCACGAGAACAGGCCTGAAGACAAGAGGGGAAAGGTGCAGACGCCTTTCCCCTTTTTTTGTTCAGGGCATCAGCGAACAAGCCGCATACGGAACCGCTATATGTTCATCAAACGAATGAGGCAGGTCGACAGTGTCTGATCTGAACGAACTCGAAAGTGCTGCGCTGTCGGCCGTTGCCGCAGCGGCAGATGCGGCCGTGCTCGACGATGTGCGCGTGCAGTACCTCGGCAAGAAAGGGCTGCTGACGCAGCAGCTCAAGCAGTTGGGTGGCCTTCCGCCGGAGGAGCGTCCGGCGGCCGGTCAGGCCATCAACCGGATCAAGCAGCAGGTGCAGCAGGCCATCGACGCGCGACGCGGGCAGTTGCAGTCTGCCGCACTGGATGCGCAGCTGGTGCAGGAGTCGATCGATGTCACGCTGCCGGGGCGCGCCCAGTCGAGCGGCGGCCTGCACCCGGTTACCCGCACCCTGCAACGCATCGAGGCGCTGTTCGTCCCGCTCGGCTTTACCGTGGAGGAGGGGCCCGAGATCGAGGACGACTATCATAACTTCGAGGCCCTGAATATTCCGGCGCATCACCCGGCGCGCGCCATGCACGACACCTTCTATTTCGATGCGCATACGCTGCTACGCACCCACACCTCGCCGGTGCAGGTGAGGGTCATGGAGAACCGCAAGCCGCCGCTGCGCATCATCGCGCCCGGACGCGTATACCGCTGTGATTCCGACCTGACGCACACGCCGATGTTCCATCAGGTCGAGGGCCTGCTGGTCGACGAGAATGCCAGTTTCGCCAGCCTCAAGGGCGTGCTGGACGAGTTCCTGCATGCCTTTTTCGAACGCAACGACCTTGCGGTGCGCTTCCGGCCCTCCTACTTCCCCTTTACCGAGCCCTCGGCCGAGGTCGACATACAGTGCGTCATGTGCGCAGGCGAGGGCTGCCGCGTTTGCGGTCACAGCGGCTGGCTTGAGGTGCTCGGTTGCGGCATGGTGCATCCAAAGGTGTTCGACTACGCCGGGATCGACAACGAGCGGTACACCGGCTTTGCGTTTGGAATGGGTGTCGAGCGCCTGGCGATGCTGCGCTACGGCGTCAACGACCTGCGGCTGTTCTTCGAGAACGACCTGGCGTTCCTGACACAGTTCAATTGAGATACACAAAATTCACCGCAGAGACGCACGACTGCAGGGATGCAGCAGGTAGGGTAACGCAGGGAGCAGTTACCGAGAGGGCGCAGAGCAAAGAAAAAATATTCCTGTTGCGGGCTATTGGCACCGTCATGCCTTCCGGCTTTGGAGGGTGCTTGCCGTTTGGCTGAAGGTTGGCGAGATCGGGGTGCAGGATAGTGAAATCATGGGTGCTGGATGAGACAGTATCGGGATTTAGAACATATCGACTGGCGCAATGAGTGCAGCAGTACCGATGAGCAGATATGAAATTTCTTTTCTCTGCGCCCTCTGCGTCTGTGCGGTAATTATTTTTAACGTTAGTGATCAAAAATGAAATTCAGCGAAAAATGGTTGCGTGAATGGGTCGACCCGCCGGTCCCGACTGAAGGACTGGTGGAACAACTGACCATGGCCGGGCTGGAAGTCGATTCCGTCGAGCCGGCGGGTGTGGCGATCGAAGGCGTCGTGGTGGGCGAGGTGCTGTCGGTCGAGCCGCACCCGGATGCCGACAAGCTGCGGGTGTGCCAGGTCTCCACCGGACAGGGCGAACCGCTGCAGGTGGTCTGCGGGGCGCCGAATGTTGTCGCCGGCGGCAAGTATCCGCTGGCGCAGATCGGTGCGCGGCTGCCGGGCGACTTCCGGATTAAAAGGTCAAAACTTCGCGGTGTGGCGTCCCACGGCATGCTGTGCTCGGCGCGTGAGCTGGGCCTCGGGGATGCCCACGAGGGCCTGATGACGCTGCCGCAAGAACTGGTTACCGGCGTCGCTCTGTTCGAGGCGCTGGAGCTGGATGACACCCTGATAGAAATCGACCTGACCCCGAACCGCGGTGATTGCCTGGGTGTCGAGGGCGTTGCCCGGGAGGTCGGCACCCTGACGCGCAGCCCGGTCACGCCGGTCACGGTCGAGGACGTCGAGGCCACCATCGACGACACCTTCCCGGTCGATGTGCAGGTGCCGGAGGCATGCCCGCGCTATCTCGGCCGGGTGATACGCGGCATCAATCCCGGCGCCGGCACGCCGCTCTGGATGCAGGAGCGGCTGCGACGCAGTGGCCTGCGCAGTATCGACCCGGTTGTCGACGTGACCAACTATGTCCTGCTTGAGCTGGGCCAGCCGATGCACGCCTTCGATCTTGCCAGGCTGTCGGGCGTTATCCAGGTGCGACATGCAAACCGGGGCGAACGTCTGACCCTGCTGGACGAGCGCGAGGTGGAGCTGGATGAGCAGACGCTGGTGATAGCCGACCGCGACAAGGCACTGGCGATAGCCGGTGTCATGGGCGGCATCGACTCCGGTGTACAGGCGGCGACCACGGATCTGTTTCTCGAGTGTGCCTGCTTTGCCCCGGAGGTGATTGCCGGCAAGGCCCGCAAGTACGCCATGCATACTGACTCCGCGCACCGGTTCGAGCGAGGCGTGGACCCCTTCCTGCAGCGTCGGGCCATGCAGCGGGCAACGCGCCTGCTGCTCGATATTGTCGGCGGTCAGGTGGGTCCGGTCATCGAGGTGTCGGCGCCGGAGCAACTGCCGGAACGCACCCCGATTACCCTGCGCAAGGCGAGGATCGAGCGGGTGCTGGGCATGCTGCCTGGGCCCGAAGAGATTGCCGATATCCTTGAGCGACTGGGTATGGTGGTCAGCGCTGAAAGTGGGGGCTGGCAGGTTACGCCACCAAGCTACCGTTTTGATGTGGCGATCGAGGCCGACCTCATCGAGGAAATCGGTCGCGTCTATGGCTATGACCGCCTGCCATTGCAGCCATTGACCGGTGCCCTGGATGTGCAACCGGTCAGTGAGACAACAATCAGCATGCAACAGGTCACGAATGCCCTGGTTGGGCGCGGTTATCAGGAAGCGGTGACCTACAGCTTCGTGGATCCCGGGTTGCAGGCTGCGGTGAATCCGGACCTGCAGGCCATTGCCCTTGCCAATCCGATCTCATCGGAGATGTCGGTCATGCGCACCAGTCTCTGGCCGGGGCTGCTCAGGGCGGCTGCCTATAACCTGAAGCGGCAGAAGGATCGGCTACGTATGTTCGAGCATGGTCTTAGGTTTTTTGAAGAAGACAATGAAATTAAACAGGATATTGTTATTGGTGGTGTGCTGTCCGGCAGTCGTAATCCGGAGCACTGGGACGATGCCCCGGTATCAGCCGATTTTTACGACATCAAGGGTGATGTCGCTGCGGTCCTCGCCCTGACCGGCAGGGCGCAGGAATACCATTTCGCTGCAGCGACACATCCAGCCCTGCACCCGGGGCAGTGCGCGGTGATTCGATTGCAGGAAAGGGATGTTGGCTGGATAGGCCGTGTGCATCCGACCCTTGCAGAACAGCACAATCTGGAGTCGGCGACATTTGTTTTCCAGCTGGAGTTCGCCGCGCTGGAAGAGGGGAGCCTGGCGCAGTTCAGCAGCATTTCACGTTACCCGTCCATCCGGCGAGACCTGGCCGTGGTGGTGGATAGCGCCATACCCGCTGAAGCGCTTTGCTCGACAATCAGGGTGGCCGCCGGCGAGTTGTTAAAGGAATTGCTTATCTTCGATGTTTACCAGGGAAAGGGCATAGAAACAGGGCGAAAAAGCATCGCTTTTGGCTTGATTCTACAGGATTCTTCACGCACACTAACGGATAAGGACACTGAGGCGCTGGTCGATCGCGTGATAAGGCGTCTCGGGGATGACAACGGGGCAACACTAAGAGAATAGACCATGGCACTGACAAAAGCCGATATGGCAGAGAAACTGTTCGAGGACCTCGGGCTTAATAAACGCGAGGCCAAGGAACTGGTAGAGATGTTTTTCGAGGAAGTTCGTGCGGCGCTGGAAAATGGCAGGCAGGTAAAACTTTCCGGTTTTGGCAATTTCGATCTGCGCGAGAAAAACCAGCGGCCCGGCCGCAATCCCAAGACAGGCGAAGAGATTCCGATTTCGGCGCGTCGCGTCGTGACCTTCCGCTCCGGACAAAAACTAAAAGCAAGAGTAGAGGCCTATGCTGGAAGCGAGCAATAACAACGAGCTTCCACCGATCCCCGGCAAGCGTTATTTCACAATAGGCGAAGTCAGCGACCTCTGCGGAGTCAAGCCCCACGTACTGCGTTACTGGGAGCAGGAGTTCCCGCAGCTGAAGCCGGTCAAGCGCCGCGGCAACCGGCGTTATTACCAGCGCCAGGATGTCCTCATGATCCGCCAGATCCGCAGCCTGCTCTACGAACAGGGCTTCACCATCGGCGGTGCCCGCCAGCGGATGTCCGGCGAGGACGCCAGGGAAGACGTCACCCAGAGCCAGCAGATCGTTCACCAATTGCGCATCGAACTGGAAGATGTCCTGCAATTGCTTAAACGCTAGACGCCGGGTCGCCGGTATCCGGTATAATCCCGAATTACAGAATCACGGGGCGTAGCGCAGCCTGGTAGCGCACCTGCATGGGGTGCAGGTGGTCGGAGGTTCAAATCCTCTCGCCCCGACCAATCTACAAAACAACAAGTTAAGAGAACATTGAAGATTCTTTCTACTTGCTGCTGAATTCCTTCAAATCCCCATTTCTCACGAAAACAGAGGCTTAAGCGTCTAGTCGACCACCTGCACAAAAATCAGGTGGTCGTACGCTATTCAATAAAGAATCGCGAGTTTTCACTGAGCAAGTTCCGGATATCAGCTCCGCCTTTGGGAGCATGCCAGAGTGCCGATATGAGCGTGATTGCGAAGTCCAGGCTGCGGCAGTTTTGGTCAGGCAGTCCGGCCTATCGTGATGCGAAACAACAGCTGACGGAGTGGTGCAACTCTTGTGTGGCCGCTCACTGGAGCACGCCGCATGAATTGAAGGCGGATATACGCACTGCGAGTATTCTGAAGGATAACCGGGTGGTTTTTAATCTATGCGGCAACAAATACAGGATCGTGGTGTTAATGGACTATATCCGCCACGGCATGCCGATCCGCTTTGTGGGGACGCACAGGCAATATGACGAGATTGATGATATTGAGAATATCCAGGGTGCATGATGAAGCTCAAACCGATTAAAAGTGATCGAGAACTGGAGCGTGCGCTGACGCGCATTGATGAGTTGTGGGGCTCCAAACCCGATATCCCAAAAGGCGACGAACTGGATGTCCTG
>JBFELL010000077.1:0-13159 GCA_041552135.1 Gammaproteobacteria bacterium | reverse complement strand
TTGCCGACCACGGACGTGCGGTTCTGCCAGACGCGGTACTGCGCCAGCACCTTCGGCACCGCCTGGCCAGCGCCGACCTGGCGCGCCATCGCCGCCAGCTGCCGGACCTCCCTTGCCAGCGCCCACAGCACCACCGCAGGCGGCGTACCCTCGCCACGCAGGCCCTGCAGCATACGGACACTGCGGGCACCCTCGCCGGCCAGTGCCGCATCCACCATGCCGAAGATATCGAAGCGGGCGCTGTCGGCGACTGCCGCGGCGATATCCTCTGCATCGACGGGGCCGGCACCGCGCAGCAGATACAGCTTGTCGATTTCCTGCATACAGGCAAGCAGGTTGCCCTCGACCCGCCCGGCCAGCAGCGCCACGGCCCCGGCGGTGGGTTCCAGCCCGCGTTGCTGCATGCGTGCCTTCACCCAGGACGGGTATTGCTGTGCGTCCAGCGGCCAGACAAACACAACCACACCGGCCCCGTCGAGCGCCTGCACCCACTTGCCCTTGCGTGCACCCGGATCCAGTTTGCCGGCAGTGACCAGCAGCAGCGTATCCTCCGGCGGCCGCTCGGCCCAGGCCCGCAGCGCCTTCGAGCCCGCATCGCCGGGCTTGCCACCCGGCAGTCGCAGGTCGACCAGGCGACGCTCGCAGAACAGCGACAGGCTGCCGGCAGCCGAATGCAGGCTGCCCCAGTCAAAGCCGGCCTCGACCGACAGCACCTCGCGCTCGTCATAGCCGCGGGCGCGCGCCGCGGCACGCACGGCATCCGCCGCCTCCATGACGCGCAGCGGTTCATCACCGCTGATGAAATACACCGGCGCAAGCTGCTTGCGCAGATGGGCATCGAGTTGCTCTGGCTTCAGCTGCATGGCGGGATTATTTCATGGATGACCCGGGGCGTGTAATGGCCCATCCCCGCCGGCCGCCATGACCCGCAGCATGGCGAGGTTCACCAGGTCGCGCTGCAACTCCCGGCGGATGAAACGCGACTCGCGTTCCTTGGCCAGGATGTCGTTCTTGTTGAAGACGAAATCGCGTTTCGCCGTGACGGTCTGCTCCTCGAGCAGGACCCGCTGATCCCTGGCAGTAACCCTGAACCGGACCATCTGCACCAGCAGCAGCTCCTGCACCTTGCCACCGATATCCACAGTCAGCACATCCGTGCGGGATTTGTTTTCCACGATCCTCAGCACTGCCGTGGCCTCGTCACGCTGTCCGGTGACGGTCACGCCGCGGTCCTCGAGTGCATCACGGAAGTCCTCGTAGATCGACGACCAGGGCCTGACGCCCTGGATGTAGGTAACTGCCATGCTGTCTGAAAGTCCCCCACTGCCGCGCAGATGGAAGCCGCAGCCGGCAAGGGAGAGCAGCAGTGCAATGACGGCCAGCTGTCGCAGCAGGGGGCGCATGGCCGTCATGTCAGACAACAATATTCACCAGTTTGCCGGGCACGGCGATGAACTTGCGTACCGGCTTGCCCTGCACGTGCTTCTGTACGTTCGGCTCGTTCATGACCAGGTCCTGCAGGGCGTCCCGGTCCACATCCGCCGGCACATCGATACGGCCGCGGACCTTGCCGTTGACCTGGATCACCAGTGTGATCGACGCCTGCACCAGCGCCGATTGATCGACCTCGGGCCAGCGGCAATTGACGACGGCCTCCTGCCGGCCCAGTGCATACCAGAGTGCATGCGTGATGTGCGGCACGATCGGCGACAGCATCAGCACCACGGCCTCCAGGGCCTCCTGCATGACGGCCCTGCCCTGATCTGAATCGTCACTGAACCTGTTCAGCTCGTTCAGCAACTCCATGTTGGCGGCAATGGCCGTATTGAAGGTGAAGCGGCGCCCGACATCATCGCTCACCTTGGCCAGCGTGGTGTGCACGGCGCAGCGAATCGCCTTCTGCGCATCGGTCAGTGCCGCGGTGTCCATGGCGGGCGCTGCGCCGGCCGCGACGTGCTCCTGCACCTGCTTCCACAGTCGCTTGAGGAATCGGTAGGCACCTTCCACACCGGAGTCCGACCACTCCAGCGACTGCTCGGGTGGCGCCGCGAACATGGTGAACAGGCGCACGGTATCGGCGCCGTACCTGTCGATCAGGCCCTGTGGATCCACCGTATTGCCTTTCGACTTGGACATCTTGGCACCGTCCTTCAGGACCATGCCCTGGGTCAGCAGGCAGGTAAACGGCTCATCGGCCTGCAGCAGGCCCGCGTCGCGCATCAGCTTGTTGAAAAAGCGCGCATACAGCAGGTGCAGCACGGCATGCTCGATGCCGCCCACATACTGGTCGACCGGCAGCCAGTAGTCGGCGCGTTCATCCAGCATACCCTTGTCCTGGTCGGCACAGGCATAGCGGGCGAAGTACCAGGACGACTCGAAGAAGGTGTCGAAGGTGTCGGTCTCGCGCTCCGCCCGGCCGCCGCACTTCGGACAGGTCGTGTTGATAAACGAGTCCATCTTCTTCAGCGGCGAACCGGTGGCGTCGATCTCGACCTCGGTCGGCAGGACCACCGGCAGGTCGGCCTCCGGCACCGGCACCGAACCGCAGCCGGCGCAGTTGATGACCGGTATCGGGCAGCCCCAGTAGCGCTGCCGCGAGACGCCCCAGTCGCGCAGGCGGAAATTCACCTGCCGCGAACCCTGGCCCTCGCGCTCCAGCCAGTCGGCAATCGCATCGAAGGCCTGCGCCGAGGTCAGACCGCTGAATTCACCGGAGTCCTGCAGCACACCCTTGTCGGTGAAGGCCGCCTTCGTGAGGTCAGCCGACTGTGCATCCGATGCCGGGTGCACCACCTGGATGACAGGGATGCCGTTTTGCTGCGCAAACTCGTAGTCGCGCTGGTCATGCGCCGGGACCGCCATCACGGCACCGGCGCCGTATTCCATCAGGACGAAATTTGCCGCCCAGATCGGCACCTCGTCGCCGCTGATCGGGTGCACGGCCTTCAGGCCGGTATCCACGCCCCGCTTTTCCAGGGTGGCCATGTCGGCCTCGGCCACGCGGGTACTGGCGCACTCGTCGATAAAGGCCTGCAGTTGCGGGTTGCCCGTGGCCGCCTCGAGCGCCAGTGCATGTTCCGGCGCCACGGCCACGAAGGTCACGCCCATGACGGTATCGGGGCGCGTCGTGTAGATCGGCAGGCTCGCGTCACGCCCGGCGATGCCGAAATGCATCTCGATGCCCTCGGAACGCCCGATCCAGTTGCGCTGCATGGTGCGCACCTGCTCCGGCCAGCCCTCCAGCCGGTCGATATCGGCCAGCAGTTCGTCAGCGTAATCGGTGATCCTGAGGAACCACTGCGGGATCTCGCGGCGTTCCACCGGCACCCCCGAGCGCCAGCCCCGGCCGTCGATGACCTGCTCGTTGGCCAGCACGGTCTGGTCCACCGGGTCCCAGTTGACCACCGCCGTCTTCTTGTAGACCAGCCCCTTCCCGAACAGCTGCGTGAAAAACCACTGCTCCCAGCGGTAATAGTCCGGTTCACAGGTCGCCAGCTCGCGCTCCCAGTCATAACCGAAGCCCAGCTGCTTGAGCTGCTTGCGCATGTAGGCGATGTTCTCGCGGGTCCACTTCGCCGGCGGCACCCGGTTCTGGATGGCCGCATTCTCGGCCGGCAGGCCGAAGGCGTCCCAGCCCATGGGCTGCAGCACGTTTTTCCCCTGCATGCGCTGGTAGCGGGTAATCACATCGCCGATGGTGTAATTGCGCACATGCCCCATGTGCAGGCGGCCACTCGGGTAGGGGAACATCGACAGGCAGTAGTACTTCTCCCGCTCCGGGTCCTCGCTGACCCGGAAGGTCTGCTCGGTCTCCCAGTATTCACGGGCCGCGGCCTCGATCTGCTCCGGCTGGTAGGTATTGTCCATCGACTGGAAAATCACTGGTTTGCGTGAAAGGCGGAAGAATACCGTAGCCCCGTAATTGGCCACAACAAGGAAACGCAATTTCCTTCACCTTGCTGCCGGTTTGCGCCACACTTAGGTACAGAGGCAACAGACGGGAAACGCGACATGAACGACGACAAACCCACACGCGAGCAATGGCTGGATGCGTACAACAATATGATGGTGCGCGTCAAAACCGCCCTCGAGGAGGCGGAGGAAGCCACGCCACCGGCACTCAGGCGTGCCGTCGGCAAGGCCAGGGACACGGCCGTGGAGCTGGAGGAACTGACCGTGGAGGAGGCCGAGAAGATCGCCGACTACCTGCACCGCGACCTGCAGGACGCCGGCAGCTACCTGGCCGAGACCGGTCATCAGCTCGGCGACTGGCTGCGCTTCGACATCGAGCTGCTGGAAGACCGCCTGCTGGAGGTGCTCTCGCGGGTGGCGGATCACACGAAACTGGAGATGCAGCAGTTCAAACACGACCTGGAGGCCGGTCCGCCGTGGAATGCCGGCGAGGTGACCGGTCCCGGCACGCTGGTCTGTGATTCCTGCGGCGCCAGTCTCCGCTTTCACGCCACCGGCTATATTCCGGACTGCCCCACCTGTGGTCATACCGTCTACCATCGCAAGACGCCCAGGGAAGAACTTGCACAGGACGACTAGCCAAGCTGCCGCCCCCGGCGGCCCGGGCGACATATCCCCCGCCACCCGGCCCGCGGACTGCCCGACACACCGCCTGGCGGCGAGCGGGATCCCTGCGCTGCTCGTGTGCCTGCTGCTTGCCTGCATCGCATCGACGGCACAGGCGAATGGCGCACCGGATACCGTCGAGCATATTGTTATCGTCTGGCTGAAATCACCTGGCAATGCCGAACACCGCCGGCGCATCATCACCGAGAGCGCGGTGCTGCGCGATATCCCCGGCGTGAGCGGCCTGCGCGCCGGGGAAGTGATAGCGGGCGAGCGCGACATCGTCGACAGCAGCTTCGATGTCGCGCTGATCGTCAGCTTCACCGACCAGGCCGCCATGCAGGCCTACCTCACCCACCCGGTGCACGTGGAACTGGTCGAGCAAACCCTGAAGCCGCTGGTGGAGAAGCTCCGTGTTTATGATTTCCGGTGAAGGTCTGTCGGGTCTGATGCGTGGAAATCGGGGCGCAGAGACGCAAAGGGCTCAATAAAAGGCAAAGCCGGAAGAAAACCCGTTATCTTCCCCGCCAGGGCGGGGTCCAGGAGCACGGTAGTTCGATCCGGAATGGATTCCCGCCTGCTCGGGAATGACGTCTTTTCTGGTTATTTATTCCCTGCGCCCTTTGCGCCTTGGTTTCCCCTGTCTTTCCCTGCGCCTTCGCGTCTGTGCGGTGAAAATATCTCACACCCCCGAACGCCGCCAGCGTCCTGCCAGCAGCGGCAATAACACCAGCAATACCGACGCAATCAGCGCCGGCCGGTTTCCCACCCGCACGTAGGGGGTCGCCCCCTGGCGCGGGGTGACGGTGGCGGTCACCACGGCGGTTTCAAACTGCTCGCTGCGCGCGATGATATCGCCCCGCCGGTCGATCACCGCCGAGATGCCGGTGTTGGTGGCACGCAGCATCGGACGGCCGGTTTCCCTGGCCCGCATGCGGGCCATCTCCAGGTGCTGATGCGGCGCCAGCGAGTCGCCGAACCAGGCATCGTTGCTGACATTGACCAGCAGCGCCGCCTCCGGCAGGTCCCGGATGATCTGTTCGCCGAACACGACCTCGAAGCAGATCGACGAGGATACCGGTACGCCGGCCGCGCTCAGCAGGGTCTGGCCCTTGCCGCCGGTGGAGAAATCCGCATTCGGCACCGCGAGTGCATCCAGGCCACTGCCGATCAGCCAGCGCAGCGGCAGGTATTCGCCGAACGGCACAAGGTGCTGCTTGTAGTAAAAGGCCCGGGTGTCACCCAGCGTGACGACGGCGTTGTAATACTCCCAGCTGCTCTTGTCCAGCACCGGGATACCGCTCAGCAGGGCAGCATCGTGCTCGCGCAAGCGGGTTTCCAGGTGCGGCAGGAAGTCGTCCTCGACCTGGTGATGGAATGCCGGGATGGCGGTTTCCGGCCAGACGAACAGGTCGATCCCCGGCACCTCGAAGGTCAGGCTGGTGTAGCGCGACAGGGTATTCATGAGATTGTCCGGCGCCCACTTGCGTTCCTGTGCAATATTGCCCTGCACCAGCGCCACCTGCAGCGCCTCACCCCGCGGCTGCGTCCACTCGAACTGGTTGAGACCCTGCCCGCCCAGCCAGATGGCCGCCAGCGCAAACAGGCCGGCGAGGCGGCGCGGACCGCGCAACAGCGCCACCAGCAGGGCCGCACTGATGCCGACGAGCAGACTGATACCCGGCACGCCAACCACCGGGGCAAACCCGCCGAGCGGCCCGTCAATCTGGCTGGTGCCGATACTCAGCCAGGGGAAACCGGAAAACAGCCAGCCGCGCAGCCATTCGGACAGCACCCAGCCGGCCGGGAACACCGCCACCATGGCCGGCATGGAATACGCCGCCCGGCATCGTTTCAGCAGGTAGCCCAGCAGCGCCGGGTAGAGGGAAAGGAACGCAATCAGCAGGGCCGTGACCAGTCCCGCCGCCAGCGGGTGCACGTGCCCGTAGTGATTGACGCTGACGTAGACCCAGGAAATACCGGCACCGAAAAAACCGGCGCCGAACAGGGCACCGTGCAGCATGGCGCGCCGCGGCGTGTCATCCAGCCACTGGTTGAACAGTAGCGCAAGCGCAATGGCCGCCAGTGGATACCAGCCAAACGGCGCAAAGGCGGCAACGGCGACGACACCGGCAAGTGTCACCACCACCGCTCTGACTGCGGGCGCGATGGTCACGATGCCGGCTGGTCTTCCCCGTCCCCGGCCTGTTCAGGCGGTCGCGGCAGCACTGTCAGCTGCAGCATGTGAACCCGGCGGTTGTCGGCGCGCAGCACCTTGAACAGGATGTTGTCAATAACCACGCGTTCACCGCGTTTCGGCAGGTGGCCGAAGCGGTTCACCACGTAGCCGCCGACGGTGTCAAACTCCTCGTTGGAGAACTCCGTACCGAAATAGTCATTGAAATCCTCGACCAGCGTCAGCGCCTTGACCGTGTAATGCACCTGGCTGTGCTGGCGGATGGTGTCCTCCTCCTCGACGTCGTGTTCGTCCTCGATTTCTCCGACGATCTGTTCCAGCACGTCCTCGATGGTCACCATACCCGCTACGCCGCCGTACTCGTCCACCACGATGGCGATGTGGTTGCGGCTGCCGCGGAACTCGCGCAGCAGGACATCCAGGCGCTTGCTTTCCGGCACGAACACGGCCGGGCGCAGCACTTCGCGGACATTGAAGCGCCCGCCCCGTTTCTCGAACGAGTAGCGCAGCAGGTCCTTTGCCAGCAGGATGCCGATGACCTCGTCGCGACTGTCGCCGATGACCGGAAAACGCGAGTGGCCGGACTGCACCACCCCGCGCAGCAGATCCTGCGGTTCGGCATCCCGCTCCAGCACGACGACCTGGGAGCGCGGGATCATGATGTCGCGCACCTGCATGTCGTCCACATGCAGTACACCCTCGAGCATGGCGAGGACATCGGCATCGAACAGGTTGTTTTCCTGGGCGGCGCGCAGCAGTTCAACCAGCTGCTCATTGTCGGCCGGCTCCCGCAGCAGGGTCTGTTTCAGTCGCGCGAACCAGGCCGGCCCTGCAGGGCCGTTGGAAGGTCGTTCTTTATTCATTTAATAACAGTTGTTTACCTGATATTCGTAAAGTGGATTATGTATGAGGAATTACCGCAACGCCAGCCGACTGCGGCCAGTGTAGGGAAGATCGCGGCAACTTTCATCCCGCGCCCCGCCGGCCGGCGGACGGGCCTGCCGTCGCACCCGGCGGGGTCATGCGTGTGGTGGAGACTATGGTCAGATCATCCGCAAGCGGCAGGTCAAGCAGGCGGTCCAGACGCGTGGCCAGCACCTGCACCAGGTTTTCGCGCGGCGCATCCGCCAGACAGTCGGTAACGACCCGGATCAGACCCGCCTCCCCCAGCCGCTCGCCGTTATGCATCTTGCCTTCAGTCACCGCATCGCTGTAGAGCAGCAGGGACGCCCCGACCGGGAACGGCAGTTCGAGGTTCTCATAGGTCGACTCATCGAACATACCGATCGGAAAGCCGACGCCGCTGCCAACCAGCGGGGCGCCCTGCCCCGGCAAAAACACCAGCGGGCTCGGTGTCGCAGCACCGGCATAGGCCATGAGATCATGGTTCGAGTCGATCACACCGTAGAACATGGTCGCATACTGGCCTGGCGGCAGCAGCGGCGAAATGCGACGGTTCAGGTGCTGCAGAAAGGCGGCCGGATCATCGGCATGCTGCCGGTCGCTGTCCAGCAGGGCATGCAGCCTGAAGGTGTTCAGCGCCGCATTGATGCCGTGCCCGGAGAAGTCAACCGCCATCACGGCAACCCGGCTGGCATCCAGGCTGCGCAGCCCCCAGAAGTCGCCACCGAGTTCGGAACTGGGCTGGAAGCGGGAATCCACATGCAGGCCGTGCTGTTTGTAGATCTCCTGCACTGTCTGCATGTCCGGCAGCAGCACGGTCTGGGTCTCGCGTGCCATCTCCAGTTCGCGCGCCACCCGTTCGCCGTAGGTCTCGAGGTCCCGCGTAAGCCTCTCCAGTTCATCGCGCTGGCGGATCAGCCGGCCTTCACTGCGTTGCAGCGCCAGCTTCTGCCGTCGCACCTGAAAGATCCAGGTCACTGCCAGCAGCAACAGCAGCGAGAGCGCACTGCCCACCTTCCAGACCAGTGAGTAATCGATCACCGGATCGTATTCCACCGTTACCCAGCGCTGCTGGATGGCCGTGTGCTCCTCGGGCGTGATGGTGGCCAGTGCCTTGTCGATCATGGCCGCGAACGGCTGCCAGTCCTTGCGGATACCAAAGCGCAGCTCCAGCGGCGGCACCTCCGCCGGCGCGGCCACCTTGAGGTTCGCGAGGTTGTGCTTGCGCACGTGATAGACGCCGACCACCAGGGTACCGACAAAGGCGTCGGCCTGCCCGAGCGCGACGCTTCGCAGGCATTCCAGCGGCGTGTCGCATTCGACCAGCTCCAGTCCGGGATACTCCTGCTTGAGGAATTCCGTTATTGCGTAGCCACTGATCGTCGTTACGCGCCTGCCGCGCAGGTCGCGCAGCCGGCCGACATAGGGGGAATCATTGCGCGTGTAGATGACCGCCGGGATCGTGGTATAGGGTTTGCTGAATGCCATGAAGGCGGACCGCTCCGGCGTCTTTACCAGGCAGCTGATCACATCGAGCTCCCGGCGGCGCATGCGCTCCAGGATGCTCTTCCAGTCAAGATCCGGGACGACTTCGATGTCGAGCCCCAGGCGAGCGGCAACCAGGTCGCTGTAATCCTGGCACATACCGGCATAGATCCCCGCCTCGTCACGGTACTCGAAGGGTGGCCAGCCGGGATCGGCACCGCGCCGCAGGGTCTGCACATGCGCCCCCGGCCAGCGCTGTTCATCGGCACTGAGCACGTCCGCCACCGCGGCGCCTCCCCCGGCAATGTGTAACGCCGCCAGCGCGACCAGCAGTCGGCACAGCGCAGGCAATATCGCGGACAGGCAGGCGGGCACAGTCGGCATCCGGGCGCGGGCGATGGCCAGGGCGTAGCGGCTCAGGCGTCGCGTGACCGGTAGGGATCGGGGAAGCCGAGTTGCTCCAGCAGGCGCGTCTCCTGCTGCTCCATCCGCTCAGCCTCTGCCGCATCGTGATGGTCATGGCCCAGCAGGTGCAGCGCACCGTGAATGACCATGTGCGCCCAGTGAGACTCGACCGGCTTGCCCTGCTCGAGCGCCTCGCGTGCCACGACGGGTGCGCAGATGACGATGTCCCCGAGCAGCGCGGACTCGACGCCCGGCATCGCCTCGTAGGGGAAGGACAGCACGTTGGTGGGGTAGTCCTTGCCCCGATATTCGTGGTTGAGCGCGGTGATCTCGGCCTCGTCGACCACGCGAACGCTCAGCTCGGCCTTGTCCGCCCTGCCCGCCAGCGCCAGCTGCACCCAGTGTCGCAGGTGTTCCTCGGCAGGCACACCTTCGGATGTAATGGCATACTGGATGTCGATCGGGTTGCTGTCGTCGCTCAAGATGCTCTGTCCGGGTTCATGTGCAACAGTCAAGGATCCAGGGACACTGTGCTGACCCTGGCATGTTTTGCAGATTCGCCTGCGCGCCTTAATCCCTGCCGGGAAGCGACCGGTCGTAGCTGTCATAGGCCGTGATGATGCGCTCCACCAGCGGGTGCCTCACCACATCGTGCGAGGCAAAAAAGGTAAAGCTGATGCCGTCCTGGTTCTTCAGGACATCGATCACCTGGCGCAGGCCCGACTGCGTCGCCTTGGGCAGATCGATCTGGGTAATATCGCCGGTGACCACGGCGGTCGATCCGAAGCCGATACGGGTCAGGAACATCTTCATCTGTTCGACGGTCGTGTTCTGGCCCTCGTCGAGAATAATGAAGGCGTCGTTCAGGCTGCGGCCACGCATGAAGGCCAGCGGCGCAACCTCGATGACATTGCGCTCGATGAGCTTGGCCACCCGGTCGATGCCCAGCATTTCGTACAGCGCATCGTACAGGGGTCGCAGGTAGGGATCGACCTTCTGGCTCATGTCACCGGGCAGGAAACCGAGTCGCTCGCCCGCCTCCACGGCCGGGCGCACCAGCACCAGCCGGCTGACCTTTTCCTGTTCCAGCGCCTGCACGGCACATGCCACGGCAAGGTAGGTCTTGCCGGTGCCGGCCGGCCCGATACCGAAATTGAGATCGTTCGCAAGAATGTTCCGCAGGTAGTGATTCTGGTTGACACCGCGCGGCACAATCGTGCCGTGTGGCGTGCGGATGACGACATTGGCGGGCGCCTCCGCCCGTTGCCCGCCATCACCGTCGCCGTTCTCCCTGAGGTAGAGATGGATCTTTTCCGCTGTCAGGGCGCCCTGCGCGGTTTCCGCATACAGGCCCTGCAGGATATCGCCGGCATGCTGCACCGGGCTCTCGCCCCCGATGATGCGGAAGCGGTTGCCACGGCTGTTGATTTCCACACCGAGCCGCTCCTCCAGCTGGCGCAGGTTCTGGTCGAACTGACCGCACAGTGCCGCCAGTCGCTCGTTGTCGGCAGGCTCGAGTGCGATGTCTATGGAGTGGACCGGCGGATTCAACGGCGTCAGGCGTAGCGGGCGGTCCGGGTTTGCGGCCCGGCACCCTGTTCCACTGAGACAAGCCGGCCACGCAGCGAATTCGGCAGGGCCTCGGTAATCTGCACCTCGACAAACCGGCCGATGAGCGAGACATCGGCGTCAAAATTGACGACGCGGTTGTTCCCGGTACGCCCGCTCAGCTGATCGGGCCGCTTGCGCGAGGTTTTTTCGACCAGAACGCGCTCGGTGCGCCCGACCATGGAACGGCTGATGTCCGCGGCCATTGCGCTGATACGCGCCTGCAGTCGCGCCAGCCGTGCCTTCTTTGCACTGGCCGGCACGTCGTCGGGCAACACCGCGGCCGGCGTCCCGGGCCGCGGGCTGTAGAGGAAGCTGAACGAGTGGTCAAAACCGACCGCCTCGATCAGCGCCATGGTGTCCTCGAAGTCAGCCTCGGTCTCGCCGGGAAAGCCGACAATGAAGTCCGAGGAGATGCTGATACCGGGTCGCGCCTCGCGCAAGCGACGGATAATGGACTTGTATTCGAGTGCCGTGTGATTGCGCTTCATCTGCGCCAGGATGCGGTCGGAACCGCTCTGTACCGGCAGGTGCAGGTGTCCAACCAGTTCCGGCACCTCGGCGTAGGCGTTGATCAGGCTGTCGTTCATCTCCAGCGGGTGTGACGTCGTGTAGCGAATCCTGTCGATGCCGTCGATGGCCGCGATCCAGGTAATCAGCAGGCCGAGATCGGCAATCTCGCCATCGTGCATCACGCCGCGGTAGGCGTTGACGTTCTGTCCCAGCAGGGTGATCTCGCGCACGCCCTGCCCTGCCAGCGCGGCAACCTCGGCAATCAGCTCATCGAACGGCCGGCTGACCTCCTCGCCGCGCGTATAGGGCACGACGCAGAAACTGCAGTACTTGCTGCAACCCTCCATAATCGACACGAAGGCGCTCGGGCCGTCGGCCCGCGGTGCCGGCAGGCAGTCGAACTTCTCGATCTCCGGGAAGGCGATGTCAATCACCGGCTGCCGGCCACGGCGCACCTCGTCCAGCAACCCGGGCAGGCGGTGCAGGGTCTGCGGGCCAAATACGATATCGACGCACGGCGCGCGGGAACGGATCGCATCGCCCTCCTGGCTGGCCACGCAGCCGCCAACCCCGATCACGACCCCGGGCCGTGCATCCTTCAGTTCCTTCCAGCGGCCAAGTTCGGAGTAGACCTTCTCCTGTGCCTTCTCGCGTATCGAACAGGTGTTCAGCAGCAGCACATCGGCCTCGGCCGGATCGGTCGTCACCTCGAGTGCATGGGAGTCTGCCAGCACGTCCGCCATCTTCGACGAGTCGTACGCGTTCATCTGGCAGCCGTGGGTCTTGATATAGAGCTTGCGTGTCATGGGGATTCAGTAACCTGCGGTAATTGCTTGAATATACGTTGTTTACCCGAGGCTTTCCATCCGGCACGGGCGAACTCGCCACGGAACCACACGGAAAGACACGGAAAGACACGGAAAAATAAAAACATTTCACCGCCAAGAATAGAGATCTGCTGACAACCCTTGCCACCCCCGCAAAAGCGGGGAACCACCAACACGGACTTGTCATGCCGATGGATTGCCGCTTTCGCGGGAATAACATGGGGTTATTACATTAATTTCTTCCTTGCGTCCTTTGCGACCTTGCGGTTTCCCGAGTATCTTCCCACGCCCCCTGCGTTGGGGAAACCCGCTAACAGTCATCAGGCAAAAGAGGAGCCGGCCGGTAAGCCGGGTTCTGTCGCGGACAGCCATTCATCTGGGATGTGCGTCGCCGCACACCTCGAGCGACCTACCCGGGAACCATGCGGGCCGCATGAACGTTCCCCTATTTGGTCTTGCTCCGGGTGGGGTTTACCCTGCCGCGCCTGTTACCAGCCGCGCGGTGCGCTCTTACCGCACCATTTCACCCTTACCGGCGCCGGAGCGCAGGCGGTATATTTTCTGTGGCACTTTCCATGGGCTCGCGCCCTCCAGGCGTTACCTGGCACCCTGCCCTGTGGAGCCCGGACTTTCCTCCTCGCAT
>JBFELL010000076.1:0-13246 GCA_041552135.1 Gammaproteobacteria bacterium | reverse complement strand
GCTATCGTCAATCGCTGGCACGAGTCCAGCAATAACCTCAATGCCCTGTCGACCGGGGCAGTCTGAGCGCAGGAAACCGGAAGTCATGACTGATACCAACGAGCAAATCCTGCAGTCCCATGCGGGGCTGATTCACCGCGTCGTGATGCACTGCAACAACCCGGGCTCCGCGCCGGACCTCGAGCAGGTGCTGCAGCAGGCCGAGGCAAACGAATGGACCCAGCTGGTCAGCACGGTACGCGACATCATGTCGGGTAACCGGGATGAATCCCTGCTGCTAGGGCTGGATGACGAGGACCGCGTGATTATCGAGTCCATCCTGCGCGGCATCCAGGACCCGAGCACGCTGCCGGACCTGGAAGCGGACTTCGATTCCGGCATGGCGGCGCCCGGCATCGCCAGCCTGGTGCATGCCTCGCGCAGCGGCAATGCACATGCCCTGCAGATCATCGCCGGCATGGCCAAGCAGATGCTGCAGGCAGGCGGTGACATGGGGACGCTGGCCGGCCGCATCCGCCCGCTGGTGGAGGGCGAGCGCGACGCCGACAAGCTCACCCGGGACATGGGCGAGAAGGGCCAGAAACTGATGGTCGATATCCTGGAGGAACTGCTGAAGCTGGAGGCGAACTAGCCCTCTCAAAAGGGGACAGATTTATTTGACATACGACAACGGCCCCCCCCGGGGCCGTTTTGCTTTGCACGGAATAGCGGGCAATCCTGTCAATGCAAACCGGGACAGAATTGAATTCTGTCCCCTTGCCACAAGCCTACGCCTCCTTGCCGGCGGCCTGCTTCACCATCTTCTGCAGCTCGCCCTTCTGGTACAGCTCGAGCGTGATGTCGCAGCCGCCCACCAGTTCGCCGTTGATGTAGAGCTGCGGGAAGGTCGGCCAGTTGGCATAGCGCGGCAGGTTCTGGAAGACCTCGGGGTCCGCCAGCACGTTGACGTGGGCAAACTCCTCGCCGCAGGCCATCAGGGCCTGGGCCGTGCGGCTGGAATATCCGCACTGCGGTATCTGCGGCGTGCCCTTCATAAAGAGGATGACGGGGTTCTGCTTGACGGCCTCATCGATGCGTTGCATTACGTCCATGGGATTTTCCTTCAGGTATCGGGGC
Organism: Gammaproteobacteria bacterium; assembly: GCA_041552135.1. GTDB lineage: Bacteria > Pseudomonadota > Gammaproteobacteria > UBA9214 > UBA9214 > SZUA-186. The sequence continues at coordinate 12,130 of JBFELL010000076.1, read as the reverse complement.
TGGAAAGAGTATAGGGAGAAGTGTAACCGCAAGCGTTGGCATCAATAAAGCCACTCAAGACACGGGAATAGCGTCGACGTTGCGCTGCAGCCAGAGCTCCAGCAGCGCCAGGTGCCAGAGCTTGCTGCCGAGGATCGGCGTATGGTGCTGGTCCGGGCTGGCAAGCAGTTTCTCCACCATGGCGCGGTTGAGCAGGCCGCGCTGGCGGCAGGCATCGGACTCGAGGATGTCGCGCATGAAATCGAGCACCTCGCCGCGCACGAACTTGAGCGCCGGCACGGGGAAATAGCCCTTCGGTCGGTCGATCACGACATCGGGCAGCAGGTCGCGCGCAATGCGCTTCAGTATGTGCTTGCCGCCGGACTTGAGCTTGATCTCCGGCGGCACGCGGGTCACCAGCTCGACGAGTTCATGATCGAGGAACGGCACCCGCGCCTCCAGCCCCCACGCCATGGTCATGTTATCGACCCGCTTCACCGGGTCATCCACGATCAGGGTGGTGACATCGAACGACAGCACGCGATTGAGAAACCGGTCCGCCCCGCTCTGCGCCAGGCCGTGTGCGACGCGGGGCGAGGTGTAGTCCGGCCCGTGATAGCGGGGGTCGATGGTCTCCAGCACCTCATCGTGCGGGCGATCGAAATAGAAGTCGCGGAAACGCTCGAGGTCGCTGCCGCTGGCCGCGTGCATCTGTGGATACCAGAAGTAGCCGGCGAACACCTCGTCGGCGCCCTGCCCGCTCTGCACCACCTTGACGGCCTGCGAGACGCGCTCGCCCAGCAGGTAGAAGGCCACCGCGTCCTGGCCGACCATCGGCTCCGCCATGTTGTCCACCGCTTCCGGCAGCCGCGCCAGCACCTCCCGGTTGGGGATGGAAAAGCGCCGGTGCCGGGTCGCATAGAGATCGGCCACCATGTCGGAGAACTCGAATTCGTTGCCACGCTCCTCCGGCTGGTCCTCGAAGCCGACCGAGAAGGTATGCAGTTCGCCGCCACCGGCCTCGGCCAGCAGGGCGACCAGCAGGCTGGAATCGAGACCGCCGGACAGCAGGACGCCGACCGGCACATCGGCAATGGTCCGGCGTCGCTCGACCGACCGGATCAGCGCCTCGTGCACCGCCTCGATCCACTCAAACTCGCTCATGCCCACCGCGGGCGCTGCTGCCGGCTGCAGCTGCCAGTAACGCCTGACGGTATTACTGCCATCGGCGTGCATCAGCATGCTATGCGCCGGCGGCAGCTTGCGCAGGCCACGCAGCAGGGTGCGCGGTGCGGGTACCACGGCATGCAGTGTCAGGTGGTGATGCACGGCCACGGGGTCAATGGCGCTATCGAGGCCACCGGCGGCCAGCAGCGCCTGGCTGGTCGAGGCAAAGCGCAGGTACTGCCGGGTCAGGCTGTAGTACAGGGGCTTGATGCCGAAGCGGTCACGCGCCATGAACAGGGTTTGCCGGCGGGTGTCCCAGACGGCAAAGGCGAACATGCCGTGCAGGTGTTGCGGGCAATCCTCGCCCCATTCCGCGTAGGCCTTGAGGATGACCTCGCTGTCGCCGCCGGTGAAGAAATGATAACCGCGCGAGGTCAGTTGCTCGCGCAGTTCCGGATAGTTGTAGATGGTGCCGTTGAACACCAGCACCAGTCCGAGTTCCTCGTCAACCAGAGGCTGGTTGGAACGTTCGGACAGGTCGATGATGGACAGCCGCCGGTGCCCCAGCGCAACCGGACCGGCGGCATACTGGCCTGCCGCGTCCGGCCCGCGCCGTTCCAGGCGCGCCATCATGCCGCCGATGGTGTCGCGATCGGGTTGCCCTGCATCGAATCGCAGTTCGCCACAGATACCGCACATGGTTTCAGCGGCACCTCGGCAAAGCGGGCAGAAATCCAGGGCGCCGCATTACTGCCTGACCGTCAGCCTGGAGTCGACCCGCCTGACACCGGGGGTGCCGCGCGCCAGTTGCAGCGCGCGCAGCGAAGCCGCCGGACTGTCGACCATGCCGGTCAGTGTAACGATACCCTGCCGGGTCTCGACGTGGATTTCGACGGCGCGGACCCGCTCGTCACGCACGAAACGGGTGGTGATGGCCGAGGTGATACTGGCGTCGTCGGTGGCCCGGCTTGCGCTGCGCCCGCTATTCGCCGTGGCGTGACCACCGGCCGCGGCCCCGCCGACCACCATCGAGGTGCAGCCGTGCAACAGCCCTGCCATCAGCAGCAGACACAGCAGCGGCCCTGTCGGATTCATGAACATTCGCTCTTCCATTCGGGATGTCACCCTAGCCGTCAACGTCACCCCAGCCACCGCCGCCGGGGGTACACACGGCAAGCCGTTCACCGGCGCCGATCTCGAAACGGGTCTTCGCCGGCAGCGGCGTGTCGTTGCGCCGGTTCTCGCCCGCCCTGCCCGGACCGCCGCCGGCCAGCCCCCAGGGGCACGCGCGGCGTCGCTCGGTCAGCAGCGTTACCGTGGCCGGCGCCAGGAATCGGTATTCGCGCTCCAGGCCGTCGCCGCCCGCATGCCGGCCGGCTCCACCGGAACCGTCCCGCAGTCCGTAACGCACGATACGCACCGGGAAGTTCATTTCCAGCACCTCGATCGGTGTGTTGAGCGTATTCGTCATATGCGACTGCACCGCGCTCAGGCCCGCGAACCGGCTGCCGGCACCCATGCCGCCACCCAGGGTTTCATAGTAATCCCAGCTGCCCTCGCCGCTGCGCGCGCCCATCGCCAGGTTGTTCATGGTGCCCTGGCTCGCGGCGGGGATGCGTTCGGGAATGGCCTGCGCCAGCGCCCCCATCACCACGTCCACCACCCGGCTGCTGGTCTCGACATTGCCTGCGGCCACCGCCGCCGGCCGCCGGGCATTCAGCAGGCAGCCCTCCGGCGCCGTCAGGCTGATGGCGCGGAAACTGCCGGCACAGGCCGGCGTCTGTGCCGGCATGAGGCAGCGGAAGACATAATACACACCGGCGGCCGCTACCGAGAGGGGACAGTTGATGTTGCCCTCGACCTGCGTCGCCGTGCCGGTGAAGTCGACGCTGACCCGGCCGGCCGCCACCTCGAGAGACACCCGGATCGGAATCGCCTCGCGTCCCGTCCCGTCGTCATCCATGACGTCCCCGAAGGCATAGCAGCCGTCGGGAATCCGTTGCAGGGCCTGACCGGCGAGGCGTGCCCCGTAGTCATTCACGGCCTCCAGCGCGGCGAGGTAGTCAGCGACGCCGAGCGTCGCCGCCAGTTCCGCCACGCGTGCCATGCCGCTGCGGTTGGCGCTGATCTGCGCTGCAAGATCACCCTCCATCTGCAGCGGGTTGGCCGTCGCGGCGGTAATGGACTCGAGCCGCTGCGCGACCAGTTCCCCGTGTCGCAGCAGGTGGCCGGGAGGTATGACCAGCCCCTCTTCCTCCAGGGAACGCGACACCGGCATGGAGCCCGGGCTGCTGGCGCCGATGTCGGCGTGATGTGCGCGATTGGCCACGAAACCGACGAGCACCTCATCGACAAAGACCGGTGCAATCAGTGTCACGTCCGGCAGGTGGGTGCCGCCCAGATAGGGATCATTGACCACCAGCATGTCACCCGGCGCCCATTGCGTCCCGCTCACCAGACCGGTCATGGCCCAGGCCATGCTGCCGAGGTGGACCGGGATATGGGCGGCCTGGGCGCACAGCAGGCCGGCAGGGTCGAACACGGCGCAGGAAAAGTCCAGCCGGTCCTTGATGTTGGTGGAGAATGCGGCGCGCTGCAGCACCGCGCCCATCTCGTCACAGGCGGCGGCGATGCGGCTGGAAAACACGCTAAGTTCAACTGGATCCACTAAAACCCCCCGACCGGACAGTGCCTGGTGCGGTGCCGATAATACCTGTAACTCAATGCTTTTTCAGGAAGAAATGCCACCGCAGGATATTGCATTATGCCCTGCCCTGCCTTATTCTCCGAATCCCGACTGAATTGGTCGGTTTTTTTCAACAACCCGAAAATCCTGCACCACCGCTCAAAAGGAGCTTGTCACCCATGAATCCGTTAACTTCAATCCTCGGAACCATCATTTCCGGTTTCGTTCTGGCAATCATAGTCGTCCTTGCCCTCGGCACCTCCGGCCTCAACCTCTGGTCCCTGACAGTGTGGTTCCATGTCCTCGCCGGCGTCGTCTGGATCGGCTTGCTCTACTACTTCAACTTCGTGCAGGTACCTGCCGTGGGCAACGCCCTCGCCGAGGCGGATTCCGGCGGTCCCGGGCCGGCCGCTATCAACAAGTATGTTGCACCGCGTGCCCTGCTGTGGTTCCGCTGGGGTGCCCTGGTCACCTGGCTGACCGGTGCGTCCGCGCTCGAGTCTCTGGGCAAGAGTATGTATTCCATAGAAGGTTCCGGTTTCGTAACCGCCTTCACGCTGCAGGCCCCGATGACCACCATCGGCATCGGTGCCTGGCTGGGCACCATCATGCTGTTCAACGTCTGGGTGCTGATCTGGCCGAACCAGAAAAAGATCCTCGGCATCGTCGAGGCCAGCGCCGAGCAGATTGCCGGGGCCAAGAAGGTCGCCCTGATGGCATCGCGCACCAACACGCTGCTGTCCATCCCCATGTTGATGTGCATGATCGGCCCAGGCCATGGCCTGCCGTTCTGACAGCAAACCACCCGCTGTCTGCACAAACCCGGCCAGTGGCCGGGTTTGTGCCTTTTGAGGCGTTTGCTTGCGCAGAATCCAGCCTATAAAATCGGCAGCACAAGACGACGGGCAGTCTCTGGCAGACTGCCTTTTCTTTTTTTTGACAGACGGTAAACATGGCAGATCATCTTATGTCGACCTATGCCCGCCTGCCCGTTGAGTTTGACCGGGGCGAGGGTATCTGGCTCTGGGACACCGAGGGCAGGCAGTACCTTGATGCTCTGAGCGGCATCGCCGTGTGCGGCCTCGGCCACGCGCACCCCGATGTGACCCGCGCCATCGCCGAGCAGGCCGGGCGACTGGTACATACCTCCAACCTCTACGGCATCCCGCATCAGGGGAAACTGGCCGACCGGCTGTGCGAACTGTCCGGCATGGAGCGGGTGTTCTTCTGCAATTCCGGCGCCGAGGCCAACGAGGCCGCCATCAAGATCGCGCGACTCTACGGGCACACCCGCGACATCGACAACCCGGCCATCGTCGTCATGGAAAACAGTTTCCACGGCCGCACCATGGCCACGCTCACTGCCACCGGCAACCGCAAGGTGCAGGCCGGTTTCGAACCGCTGGTGCAGGGTTTCGTCCGCGTGCCCTACAACGACCTGGACGCCATTCGCAAGGTAGCGCAGAACAGCAGCGACGTGGTCGCGGTACTGGTGGAACCGGTGCAGGGTGAAGGCGGCATCAATATGCCGGCCGATGATTACCTCGGCGAACTGCGCAAGCTCTGCGACGCGCAAAACTGGCTGCTGATGCTCGACGAGATCCAGACCGGCATGGGCCGCACCGGCAAGTGGTTTGCCTACCAGCACACCGGCATCCTGCCGGACGTCGTCGGCCTCGCCAAGGCGCTGGGCAACGGCGTCCCGATCGGTGCCTGTATGGCGCGGGGTGCGGCAGCGCAGATGCTGACACCCGGCAGCCACGGCACCACCTTCGGCGGCAACCCGCTGGCGACCCGGGCCGCACTGGCGGTGCTGGATGCCATGCAGAGAGACAATCTGGTGACGCAGGCCGGACAGCGCGGGCAACAGCTGCTGGAGGGTTTCCGGGGGCAGCTCGCCGATCGGCCCGGCGTCGTGGCGATTCGCGGCCGCGGCATGATGATCGGTATCGAGCTCGATCGCCCCTGCCGTGAACTGGTCGGCATCGCGATCGACCGCGGCCTGCTTATCAATGTAACAGCCGACCGTGTGGTACGGCTGTTGCCCCCCCTGATCACAACCGAACACCAGGCGCAGATGATCGTTGAGAAGGTCAGCGAACTGATACTTGAATTCCTGGCGGAACCGGACGCATGACAACACGACATTTCCTGACAATGCTGGACCTGACGCCGGACGAACTCGGCGGCATCATCACGCGCGCCATCGAGCTCAAGGCCATGCGCCGCGCCGGCGAACTGCACGAGACGCTGAAAAACCGTGTGCTGGCCATGGTGTTCGAGAAATCCTCCACCCGCACCCGCATGTCCTTCGAGGCCGGCATGGTACAGCTTGGCGGCCAGGCCATCTTCCTGTCACCGCGCGATACCCAGCTGGGCCGCGGCGAGCCGATCGAGGACAGTGCCCGTGTCCTGTCACGCATGGCCGACATCATCATGATCCGGACCTTCGAGCATGAAAAACTCGAACGCTTCGCCGAGTATTCGCAGGTGCCGGTTATCAATGCCCTGACGGACATGTACCACCCCTGCCAGTTGCTGGCCGATGTGCAGACCTGGGTCGAACATCGCGGCGACATCCGCGGCAGGACCGTTGCCTGGATCGGTGACGGCAACAACATGTGCCACTCCTGGATCAACACGGCACGCCAGTTCGGCTTCAACCTGTGCATTGCCGCACCGGAAGGTTACCTGCCCGACACCGGCATACTCACGGCGGCCGGCGGCCACGCCAGCCTGGCCAGTGATCCCTATGCCGCCGTTGATGGCGCCGACCTCGTCGTGACCGACGTCTGGGCCAGCATGGGGCAGGAGGAGGAGCAGGCCGCGCGGGAGAAGGCGTTCGCCGGTTACCAGGTCGATGCCGACCTCATGGCGGCCGCCGCCCCTGACGCCCTGTTCATGCACTGCCTGCCGGCACACCGCGGCGAAGAAGTGGCTGCCGACGTCATCGACGGGCCGCAAAGCGTGGTGTGGGACGAGGCGGAAAATCGCCTGCACGCCCAGAAGGCCCTGCTGGAGTTCCTGCTGGCCTGAGCGGGACGCCGTCGAACCCGTCGGCAGGCGACTTGCCACCGACCACCTGGTTGCCATCCCGCAGGTCAGCTGAACGGTCCCGGCACCGCGCTTGGAGCCGCAGGCGGCATTCGGTAACATCGGGTCGGCCATCCAACCACGGACCCCTGATCACTCATGTGCAGACTCGCCGCCTACCTGGGACCCGCGATCCCGCTGCAACAGTTACTGTTGCAACCCTCGCACAGTCTCTACCGGCAGGCCCGGGAACCGCAGGAGCTGATCTACGCCAAGCTGAACGCCGACGGCTACGGCTTTGGCTGGTACAGCGACGACGGCAAGCCGGCCGTCTACACCAGCATCCTGCCGATCTGGTCGGACACCAACCTGCCCCACCTGGCGCGCACGCTCACGCAGCCGCTGTGGCTGGCCGAGGTGCGCAGCGCAACCGACGGCAACCCGGTCAGCCAGGCCAACACGGCACCGTTCTATGACAACCGGCACATCTACCTGCACAACGGATTGATCCGCGATTTCCACACCCGGGTGCGCCCGGCAATGACGGCCATGCTGTCCCCCGCAATCGCCGCCGGCATCATGGGCAACACGGACTCGGAGTACCTGTTCGCCTGCCTGCGCCAGCTGCTGGCGGACCACCCGGCAGACTCGCCGGCCGACGCCCTGCGCCGGCTGTTCGATCTGCTGACCGACTGGGTCGGGGATTTGCCGGCACTGGTCAACATGGTCATCACGACCCGCGAGCGCCTGTATGCCGTGCGCCACGGCATTAACCATGTCAGCCCGTCGCTCTACTACAGCACCGATGACGACATGTTCCCGGGCGGCCAGCTGGTTGCCTCGGAACGACTCAACGAAGACGCTTACTGGCAACCGGTCCCCGATCACCACATCCTGGTACTGGACACGCAGGCCCCGCCCGACCTGGTGGAACTGTGACATCGGCAGAACGGCTTGCGCAGCTGCGCATGGCGCAGGAACTCGTCACCGCGCTGGTCGAGGACCTCGACGAGACGGCCTGGCGCGAGCCGTTTCACCCCGAGCTCGAGGCCGCCGGCTGGTATCTCGGTCATTGCGTCTGGACCGAGTGCCACTGGCTGCAGGAAATCGCCATGGGCGACAACCGCTTCACTGACCCCGTGGCCGGCCTCTATGCGCCGGCACACACCCCGGATGCGCATCGCAGCGGCCAGCTACCGCCGCGGGATGCACTGTTGCAGTGGGCTGGTGCCATGCAGTCGTTCAACCGGCAGGCCCTTGAGGACAGCACGGCGGCCCTCCACCGGCACCCGCTGATGGCAGACGACTACCTGGTGCACTTTCTCATCCAGTACTACAGCCGGCATTTCGAGACCCTGATGATGGTACTGACACAGCGCGCCCTGCAGCAGGATGATGGCGGCTACACGGTCAGCCGGCCGCTCACCGCTGCGCGCGCGAGCGCAGACACGCGTGTCGTCTCGCCCGGTCATTACCGGGTTGGCGGGCAGCCCCCCATGGCCTGCGATAACGAACTGCCGCCGCAACAGGCAACGCTGGGACCCTACCGGATCACCAGCCGGCCGGTCAGCAACGGCAACTACCTCGCCTTCATGGAAGACGGTGGCTACGACGACCGCTCGCTGTGGAGTGGAAACGGGGCGAAATGGCTGGACGGGCATGCCGCACGCGCCCCGGAACACTGGCGCATGGACGTCAACGGCAACTGGTACGGTATCGGCAATCGCGGCGCATACGAACTCACGGGCAGCGACGTGTTGCAGGGAATCTCATGGTACGAGGCCCGGGCCTATGCCCGCTGGGCAGGCGGACGCCTGCCGCACGAACACCAGTGGGAAGTCGCCTGCCGGCTGCAGCACCTGGAGCAGACCGGCCGTGCCTGGGAATGGTGCGACAACAGCTTCTATCCCTACGATGGCTTTCGGGCCTTTCCCGGGGAAACGCTCTCCACACCCGGGTTTGACGGTAAGCACTACAGCCTGCGCGGCGGCAGCCTGCACACGCGCCCGTCGATCCGGCGCGCCAGCTTTCGCAACTTCCATACACCGGGGACGCGGCACATCTTTGCCGGGATGCGGCTGGTGTTTGAAACCTAGTCGGGGCGTCGGCTGAAAGTCATCACTGCAATGGGAACAAGCAAGGAAAGCGGTTTCAGCCACGGAAGCACACGGAAGCACACGGAAGCACACGGAAGGGTAAAACAGCATGGGTGGCCCCGTCGCCCTCCCGACGCGGCAGGCAACCAGCGGGCTTTTTCCCGAGTGCTTCCGTGACAGCGCAACCGGCACATCGCGATAATCCCATGCCGGATTACGGCCTGTGGCCTGATCCGACCTGCAGTGTTGCACCGCCAGCGAAACAGGCCGGGTTGATCAGGTAAAAGCGCGATACCGGGTGCAGGTCGGGTTAGCCCGCAGGGCGTAACCCGACAATACGGCTTACGTACCGCAACCCGCCCCGGTAAAATGCACCGATGAACAGGAACCGTGAACCCGGCAGTACCTCCCGCCCGCTCGGCAGGGGCATGATCATTGCCGCCTGGATCCTGCTGCTGGTGCTGCTCACCTGGTTCTTCAACGACCGGCTGGAACGCCAGCGCAATCCGAACATGCAGGTGATGAGCAGCGACACCGCGAACGGCACTCCGGCGGTCAGGCTGCAGCGCAACCGCTACGGGCATTACGTCGCAAGTGGCTTCATCAATGACCAGCCGGTCGAGTTCATGCTCGACACCGGGGCAAGCGATGTGTCCATTCCACAGTCGGTTGCCGAGGCGCTTGGCCTGCAGAAGGGCCGGCCCGTGACCTACCAGACCGCCAACGGCACCATCCGGGCCTGGCAGACAGTTGTCGAGGAAATCCGTCTGGGCGGATTGCGGGTCGGTCCGGTCCGCGCCAGCATCAACCCGAATGTCTCTGACACCGGCATCCTGCTCGGCATGAGCTTCCTCAAACACCTGGACTTCAGCCAGCAGGGCAATACACTCACGCTTAGCTATCCGCAGACCCGGTGAAACGCCTATGGAATTTTTCAGCCAACTAACCGAATGGACCGGTGCACTGTCTGGCCTGCTCTGGGGCAACCCGCTGACGCTGCTGGTATTGCTTGGCACCGGACTGTACCTGACCATCCGCATGGGACTGGTGCAGGTCCGGGGCTTTCGCCACTCCATTCACCTGATCGGGGGCAAGTACAGCAGCCACAAGGACCAGGGCGAGGTCTCGCATTTCCAGGCCCTGTCCACGGCACTGTCGGCAACCGTCGGCACTGGCAACATCGCCGGTGTCGCCACCGCGATTTCGCTGGGCGGGCCCGGCGCCCTGTTCTGGATGTGGGTCACGGCCGTGTTCGGCATGGCCACCAAGTTCACCGAGTGCACACTGTCACTGAAATTCCGCGAAGTCGCACCGGACGGTACGATCGCCGGCGGCCCGATGTATACCCTGCTGCACGGCCTGCGCATGCGTCGCACGGCAGCCGCCTTTGCCAGCTTTGCCCTGATAGCATCGTTCGGTATCGGCAACATGGTCCAGGCCAACTCCGTGATGGACGGACTCGGCTATATCGCCCCTGGCCTGCACGCATCCGCCTGGCTGATCGGGGTGGTGCTCGCCATCCTGGTCGGGCTGGTCATCCTCGGCGGCGTGCGCCGCATCGCCATGGTTGCCAGCACGCTGGTGCCGTTCATGGCCGTCCTGTATGTCGCGGCCGCCCTGCTGGTCCTGCTGAACCACGCCAGCGAAATCCCGGCCGCCTTCGCCACGGTCTTCAACCATGCCCTCAATCCCTGGGCCGTCGGCGGCGCCGCGGTCGGCGAGGCCATCCGCTGGGGCGTGGCGCGCGGCCTGTTTTCCAACGAGGCCGGCCTGGGCTCCTCGCCCATGGCGCATGCCGCGGCGCGCACCAGTGAACCGGTGCGCGAGGGCCTGGTCGCCATGATGGAACCGTTTATCGACACCCTGGTGATCTGCACCATGACCGGCCTGGTGATCGTGGTGACCGGCGCCTGGCAGGAAAGCAGTGAATCACTGATGGGCGCCGCCCTGACCGCACACGCCTTCAGCAGCTCGCTCGGCGATGCCGGCGCCTGGGTGGTCGGCATCGGTCTCACCCTGTTCGCCTTTTCCACTACCATAGCCTGGTCCTATTACGGTGACCGCTCGGCCTACTTTCTGTTCGGCGAACGCGCCGTACTGCCCTACCGGGTCTGCTACACGCTGCTGGTGGTGGTCGGTGCGGCTGTGCCGCTGCAACTGGTGTGGAACATCGCCGACATCACCAACATCCTCATGGCCCTGCCGAACCTGCTCGGTCTGATCCTGCTGGCCGGCCTGGTGAAGAAACTCAAGGACGAGTACTTCTCGCGGCCGCACGAGAAGACGCTGGAATGATATTCACCTCGGGATGCAGAGAAAGCAACTCCATTCACCGCAGAGACGCTGAGGACGCGGAGAACACAATTAAAGAAACCGCAAAGGCGCAAAGTGCGCAAGGAAATCAACAGGGCAGACCCGTAGGTCGGGTCAGGTGCACAGCACCGTAACCCGACATGTCCTGTAATCCATTAAACGTCGGATTACGCCCTGCGGGCTAATCCGACCTACAAGTCTCACGGCCACATGCAAAGGCACAGGGGACACAAAGCAAATACTGGATCTGATTATTTGTCTTTTCGTCCCTTGCGCCTTTGCGGTGAACGGAATAGTTTTCCCTGCGTTCTCTGCGCCTCTGCGGTATCCTCTTTGATCGACCAACCAGGAAAACCGACCATGGATGAAACAACCACCGACACCGGGCTGCGCTACACCGACCTGGAGACCGGCTCCGGCGAAACGGCGACCGGTGCCGGCCAGACCATCATCGTGCACTACACCGGCTGGCTGGAGGACGGCACCAAGTTCGACTCCAGCAAGGACCGCAACGAACCTTTCAGTTTCCCGCTGGACTGCGCCTTCGTCATCCCTGGCTGGGACGAGGGTGTCAAGGGCATGCAGGTCGGCGGCGTGCGGCGACTCGTGGTCCCGCCGGAACTGGGTTACGGCGCCAGGGGCGCCGGTGGCGTCATACCACCAAACGCCACACTGGTGTTTGAAATCGAACTGCTGGAGATCTCTACCTGAATGCTGCTGGAAGTCCTCGACGAGGCCCTGCTGCACAGTGTCCGTGAGGCGCTGCAGGAAGACGTCGGCACGGGTGATATCACGGCCGCGCTGCTGCCCGCGGACAGCACCGCCAGTGCCACGGTCATCACCCGCGAGCCCGCCG
>JBFELL010000075.1:0-13398 GCA_041552135.1 Gammaproteobacteria bacterium | reverse complement strand
GGCGATAGCCGGGAGTGGAAAGTAAATCCCGATTGAGCGTCTCCGGGGAAAAGGCCCATCCTGCCGTTGCAGGGACCGGGACACTGCCGGCAACGGAGGAGCAGTCCCCCGAACAACCGGCAAGGGCTGTGCACGGTCGTAGTGCCCGGTGTGCTACTGGCCGATGTCGCAGATTACCGCCATCCGGACCAGGTCGGGCAGGTTGTCCGCCTGCATCTTGTGCATGATCCTCGAGCGGTGTACCTCGATGGTGCGGTTGCTGATTTGCAGTCGCTCGGCCAGGTCCTTGTTGGATGTCCCCTCAACAATGTATACCAGGATCTCCTTTTCCCGTGGTGTCAGCGTTTCGTAGCGGCGGTTGATTGCGTATTTGCGGTCGTGTTCCTTCTGTTGCGCCTCGAGTTTGCGGAATGCCCCCTGGATGCTGGACAACAGGGCTTCGTTACTGAATGGCTTTTCGATGAAGTCCGTGGCGCCTGCCTTCATCGCCATGACCGAGATTGCCACGTTCCCGTGCCCGGTAATGAAGATGACAGGCAGGTCGATGCCGTGCCCGGCGAGTACCTGCTGGAGCTCGATGCCCGTCATTCCGGTCATGCGCTGGTCCAGGACAAGGATGCCACTGGCGGTTGCATCAACAGACTCGAGGAAGGCCTCGGCAGAATCAAAACCCATAGTGGAGTAACCGGCACTGGACAGGAATGTCCCCAGTGCATGGCGTACCGCAGCGTCATCATCGACGAGGTAAACGGTCCTGTGGTTGCTCATGGAGTCGTTTCGTTTTGCTGTGATGTCTGGCTGTACCGCGGCAGCGTGAACCTGAATGCATGCAACTCCGGCTGGCTGTTGTCGTAGAACAGTCTGCCACCGTGTTTTTCGATTATGGACCGGCTGATGGAAAGGCCGAGCCCCATACCTTTCCCCTTGCTCGTCTGGTAGGGCTTGAATATGTCGCTCATCGATGGGTCGATTCCCGGCCCGTTGTCGATGACGCTGACCTCGACCATGCCGTTTTCGTCCAGTCGTGACTGCAGCATGATCTTCTCTGCGCCGGTCATCGATTTGCTCATGGCATCCATGCTGTTGCGTATGAGATTGATCAGTACCTGTTCAATCTGGACCTTCTCCGCGAAGATGAGGCAGTCCGCGCATTCCAGCTGGTAGTCCATGTTGATATGGCTTTTTTTCAGCTCCCATTCGAGGAAGTGGCAGGCATTCATCAGCAACTGGTCGATAACGGACGGTTCCTTCCTTGGCGTCTCGTCCGATATGTAGTGCCTCATCTGGTGAATGATGCGACCGGCCCGGTGGGCCTGCTCCATGGCACGTTTCAGCATGTCCATGATTTCCGGCGATTTCGTTGCACTGCCGGACATCAGGGTCTCTGCCGTTCCGCAATAGCTGATCAGTGCGGTCAGTGGCTGGTTCAGCTCGTGCGCCATGGTCGCGGCCATCTCGCCCATGGTGTTTATGCGCATGCGATGCGCAATTTCCTGCTGATAGCGCTGCGATTCTTCCTCGGCGCGGATCCGGTCACTGATGTCCCTGCCTTCCGGAATGATCAGGAAAACCTGCCCCGTGTCATCGGCAACCGGTTTAAGGGAGAAGTCGATGGTGACAGTCCTGTTGTCGATGTCGGTGTGTGTTGTTTCGAAACGGACCAGTTCACCCTCTGCTGCCTTCCTGACGGCTTTTTTCAGCTGTTCCCGGTCCTCGGTCGAATTATTCCACCACTCCGTATCCCAGAAATACCTGCCTACCACCTCGCTGTTGGTCTTGCCGATAAAATCCAGCGCGGTCTGATTGGCTTCAAGCAGAATGCCATCCGGACTCAGAAGGCCAATAAACTGGAAGGTGGAATTGAATATGGCCCTGAAGCGCTGCTCACTATCCTCCAGTGCTCGCTCGGCAAGTACACGCTCGGTTATGTCCTCGCTCAGGCCCAGCAGGTAGACCGGCCGGCCGCTATCGTCGAGTACCGGTACCTTTATGGTATGCAGCAGGCGCCTGCCCTGGTCCGCGGTATCGATATCTTCCCGGGGGATATCAACAGCTGTATGGCCGGCCAGTGTTTCCCGGTCCATAGCGGTGAAATAGTCGGCCTGCCCTTTGGGGAAGAGATCATAATCATTCTTGCCGAGCAGCCGTTCCCGCGGGTAGCCCAGGAGGTTCTCCGCGGCCCGGTTGACCCGGACAAAGCGCAAATCCTTTGCATCCTTGATGAAGACCATGCCCGGGATATTTTCGACAATGGAGTCGAGGAACCTTTCCACATTCTCGAGTGCGGCGGAAGAACGGAGTTGCTCGGTGACATCGTTCTGTATGATCAGAAAGGACAAGGTGTCGCCGTTTCTATCCCGGATAGCAGTCCCCAGGCAGTCCATCTGACGGACACGCCCTTCCTTGCAGACGAACTCGATGTCCGCCCGGTTGCGTCCCCGTTCCCTGAGAACGGGAAATTCACGTGTGCAGGTCAGCTGGGAGCTGCTGCTGAAAAATTCCTGGATCGGTCGGCCGAGCATCTCCTCCCGGGTATAACCCGACTGTTCCAGCAGGTAGCGGTTGACGGACTGGATGCGACCATCGACATCCAGCAGGTAGATGAATTGTGTGGCGGAATCGAGCAGGGTAACGAGGTATGACTCGGTTTCCTGCAGCGTCGACTCGATTCGCTGTCGCTCGGTCAGGTCGAGGATGATGGCAACAAACACGGGATGCGGGCTAACAGCCATGTATTGCAGGTGGACTTCCACTGGATACAGGGTGCCGTCCTTGCGTTTGTGAGATGTTTTGAACTCACACTTTTCCATGGCGCCTGACCTGAGTGGTTCAAGCACGGCATTCAGCTTGCTGGAATCGTATTCCGGTTTGATGTCCAGCGGTGTCAGTCGCTGCAATTCCTCCAGCGAATAACCGAGGTTTTCACGCGCCCCGCGATTGACCTGTTCAAAGTGCAGCGTCGCTGCGTCAAAGATATAGATTTCATTTATGGACTCTTCCAGAATCTTCCCGAAGCGACTGGCATCAATTCCCCGCCTGACGACGTCCGGCTCGACGCTGGCATCCACTGCCAGGTCCGGCTCTTCCTCCGGAGACTGCCGCAAATGCAAAACGCGCTCTTGATCTACTGGGTCGCCCATTCCTGCTGTCTTGATTGGGTAGGTTTTATCCCGCTATTCGCCCACACAGCCTGAAAAATGCAGATTGCTGCCTGTTCTGGTTAAATCTGATTAGTACCATATCTTACAGCATGGGTGAGACTATTCCATATTCGGATATTCTTATCCATAAGTGAAAACCGGAAAATTCGATCATTCAGAGCCGCATGGTTTGTGCGGCTTATCCTGCGGTATTCACCACCAGGGACGGGGCGCTGCTTACCAGCAGTGTTTACCCAGTTTCCGGGCGTAGTGCTTGCGCAGGGCATCATCGCGGGTTTTACGCAGGTGTTCACGCATTTCCCGGCAGGTCTGCCGTGTCTGCGTCCTGTGTTGATGCGCCTTCCGCCCGCGGGACTGCCGTGCCTGACGCTGCTGTTCCGCGCGTTGCGCCAGTCGGTCGAGCATCCGGCGCTCGCCATTGCGTAGCCCGTGCCTGTCGGGGGATGCTGGCCCGTCGCTGGCGATGTCCCGAATGACCTTGCTGTGGCCGCCTGGCGGAGAGTCACTGAAATGCGGCTGTCCATGACGGTCGGTCCACTGGTAAACGGTTTCCGCCATCACGCTAGCTTGCCAGGCAAGAATGCCAATGGCCGCCATGGAGATCAACGCTATTCTTCCGGTCATGTTGCCTCCCTGCATGTTCGCCTCGTCAGCCGGGGAAACTAGCCGTCATGGCAGGCAGTGTGAATCAGAGATTCCCGTTGCAGTGGATCGGAGGGGGCGTGTTTCAGGACCGGCGAGGTGCAAGTGCGTGACGGAATTCGTCAATCAGGTGGTTCATCTTCCTGAAGTGGCTGCCTTTCCAGTAGACCTGCCTGCAGTGGTCGCAGATGCGGAAATCCTCATAGTAGCGCTGCGTCTTTGGCTCCAGACGGTGGTAGACATCACTCTTGTCAACGATGGAGAGTCTGCCGTTGCAGCGGATGCAGCGCGTCAGCGGTGCGATGTCATCGGCAAGGTCAAAGCGGCGCAGCACCTCGATCACCTGCTGTTTCGGGTCGTCGCTGCGGACGAAATAGCCGTGCGTCACGATACTGCGCTGCAGCAGCAGACGGTCGCGTGTCAGCAGGATGCGTTTCTCCCGATTCGAGATGCCTGCCAGTTCGTCGTCCGTGAAGTCGTTGCGATAACGGCTGTCGAATCCCATGAGGCGCAGGTAACGGGCGAGCCTGCCCAGGTGGGTGTCAAGTACGAACCGCGGCGTGCGCAGGGGTGACGGTCGCAGCCGTAGCAGTGGCCGTATGTCCAGTGACTCGAATACCGGGTAGACGCTGATGCGGTCGCCGTCCCGCACGATGTAGGTAAAGCCAACGCTCTTGCCATTGACCAGGATCAGTTCCACCTCCGTATGCGGTACGCCCAGCGACTCGATGACATCCTTGACCGAGGCGCGCCGGTTGACGTGGTGGCGGAAGGTGAGCTTGCGGCGTGCCTCCGGCAGGAAGTCGTTCAGTTCCTCGTAGAACCGGAACCATGCACTGACGCCGGACTCCCGGGGGGCTTTCTGATGCGTCGTGACGGATGTCATATTTCTTTAACAATCGTTGTGGCGACCATATGAACAGTATAACCAGCGGGAGGTTTCAGGCCCCTGGCCTGATAATACTGCCGCTGCCTGATCTGCGTCATTGATTTGCCTGTCTGTTTGTCTACTATAGGCGCTGTGTGGCCGGGCGGCCGGCAGGAGATACAGGTATGGAATCAAGCGGAGCTGTTCACAGTGTGATCGATGACCTTGCCGGCAGTGAAGGCATAAGGCGTGACCGCCTGTTGCAGTATCTGTATGCGCTGCAGGGCCGTTTTTCCCATGTGCCGCCGGAGGCGGTTGACCGTCTGGCCTCGGAGCTTGCCCTGCCGGCCAGCCACATCCGGGGTGTAATTGCCTTTTACAGCTTCCTGCATGAAACGCCGCGCGGTGATTTCGACATCCTCTTCAGCG
Organism: Gammaproteobacteria bacterium; assembly: GCA_041552135.1. Taxonomy (GTDB): domain Bacteria; phylum Pseudomonadota; class Gammaproteobacteria; order UBA9214; family UBA9214; genus SZUA-186. The sequence goes on along the minus strand of JBFELL010000075.1, from coordinate 8,298 downwards.
ACAGCATCACGGATCACATGCAGGGTAGCCGGGAACTGCACCGGCGCCTGTGCGACCGGCTGGGCGTGGCCAGTGGTCAGCCCCGTCCCGACGGCCGCGTCACGGTAGACCTGACGTCCTGCACCGGCATGTGCGATCAGGGGCCGGCGCTGCTGGTCAACGGCCTTGCGGTCACACGCCTGAATGCGGCGCGCATCGATACGATAGCCGGCCTGGTCGAGGCCGGCACGGCACTGGCTGACTGGCCACCGGAGTTTTTTGCAGTTGAGGACAATATCCGGCGGCGCGACCTGCTACTCGGTGACAGCGGCGAGGGCAGTGCCCTGCAGGTGCTGCAGACACAGGGCGCCGGGGCCATGCTCCTGGCGCTGGAACACTCCGGGCTGCGGGGACGCGGCGGGGCCGGTTTTCCGACCGCGACCAAGTGGCGCCTGTGCCGCGAGTCCGGGGCCGATGAACGCTATGTCGTCTGCAATGCCGACGAGGGTGAACCGGGTACATTCAAGGACCGCATCCTGCTCAACAGCCATGCCGACCGGATGGTCGAGGGCATGACCCTGTGCGCCGGCGTCATCGGTGCCCGGCAGGGCTACATCTATCTGCGCGCGGAATACCGCTACCTGCGGCAGCCGCTGGAGGCCGTCCTGCAGCACCGCCGCGAGGCCGGCCTGCTGGGCCGGGGCATCCTCGGCAGCGACGGCTTTGATTTCGATATCGAGATCCACATGGGTGCCGGGGCCTATATCTGCGGCGAGGAGTCATCGCTGATCGAGTCGCTCGAGGGCAAGCGCGGTATCCCGCGCAAGCGCCCGCCTTTCCCGGTAAGCAGCGGCTTTCGCAACCGGCCGACCGTGGTCAACAATGTCGAGACCTTCATGGCCGCGGCGCTGGTTGCGCAGCATGGCGCACACTGGTTCCGCGGGACCGGTACGCAGTCGTCCAGCGGCACGAAGCTGCTGAGTATCAGTGGCGACTGCGAGCGCCCCGGCATCTACGAGTACCCGTACGGGGTCAGTATCCGGCAAATCCTCGCGGATTGCGGCGCCCGGGATGCCCAGGCCGTGCAGGTCGCCGGTGCGGCCGGTGCCACGGTACCGGCCAGTGAGTTCGACCGGGCAATTGCCTTCGATGATCTTGCGACCGGCGGTTCCTTCATGGTGTTCGACACCTCGCGCGACATGCTCGACATGGTGCTTAACTTCAGCCGCTTCTTCGTGCACGAGAGTTGCGGTTTCTGTACCCCCTGCCGGGTCGGCGGTGCACTGCTGCGCGACCTGGTGGAGAAGGTGCATGCCGGTCATGCCAGCGACTACGACCTCGAGGAGATGCGCAGCATCGGCAGCCTGATGCAGACGTCCAGCCACTGCGGACTGGGTGCCACGGCGCCGAACCCGGTGCTCGACACCCTCGATAGGTTTCCGCAGATCTATCGCCGGCGCCTGACCGGCAAGGGCTTCGAACCGGCCTTTGATCTGGATGCGGCCCTGACCGATGCGCGGCGCATTGCCGGGCGCGAGGACGACACGGCGCCTGTCGGCGTGCAATCATGAATGCCAATACCTTCACGCTGGATGGCGTGGTTATCGAGTACCAGGCGGGTGACACCATCATGGACGCTGCCCTGCGTGCCGGGGCCTATATCCCCCACCTGTGCCACAACCCCGAGTTCGAGCCGCACGGCAGTTGCCGCGTGTGCCTGGTCGAGGTCAACGGACGGCGTGTCTCTGCCTGTACCCAGCCGGCGACGGCCGGCATGCAGGTTGACAGTGCCTCGGAGGCGATCGGCGGTGCCCGCCGTTCGCTGCTGCAGATGCTGTTCGTCGAGGGCAACCACGTCTGTCCCGGCTGCGAGAAGAGCGGCGGGTGCCAGCTGCAGGCCGTGGCCTATTACACCGGCATGCTGTCGCCGCACTTCACCCATTTCTTCCCCCGGCGGGAGGTGGATGCCTCGCATCCGGACTTTGCCATCGACTACAACCGCTGCATCCTGTGCGAGCTGTGCGTGCGTGCCAGCCGCGAGGTGGACGGCAAGAACGTCTTCACCATCAGCGGTCGCGGTATCGACAGTCACCTGGTCGTCAACTCGCCAAGCGGAAAACTCGGCGACAGTGACTTCACCGCTGATGACAAGGCGGCACATGTCTGTCCGGTCGGCGCGATCCTGCCGAAGCACCGGGGCTATGACCAGCCGATAGGCGAGCGTCCCTATGATCGCCAGCCGATCAGCGTGGTCGGCGATGTCGCGGCACACGGGCGGGAGGGCGACTGACATGCCCGGCAAGCTGAAACTCGCGACCGCGTCGCTGGCCGGCTGTTTCGGCTGCCACATGTCGTTGCTCGACATCGACGAGCGCATCCTGGAACTGGTCGACGTGGTGGAATTCGACCGCACACCGCTGACCGATATCAAGACCATCGGCGAATGCGATGTCGGGCTCATCGAGGGCGGCGTGGCGAACGCGGAGAACGTCGAGGTGCTGCGTGACTTCCGCCGGCACTGCAAGGTGCTGGTGGCGCTGGGGGCCTGTGCGGTGAACGGCGGCATCCCGGCCATGCGCAACCAGTTCGAACTCGAGGACTGTCTGAGGGAGGCCTATGTCGACGGCATCGGGGTGGCCAACCCGGGGATCCCGAACGACCCGGAGATACCGCTGCTGCTGAACAAGGTGCACCCGATCCACGAGGTGGTGAAGATCGACTACTTCCTGCCGGGTTGCCCCCCCTCGGCTGATACCATCTGGACATTCCTGACCGAGTTCATCGAGGGCCGGCCGGTGAGCTTCCCCTACACCCAGATCCACTACGACTGATACACCAGGAACACTGCCTCATGAACGAAGAGCTGGAAACTGCAGAACATCCGGAGCAACTCAAACGCGTGGTGATCGAACCACTCACCCGGGTGGAGGGGCACGGCAAGGTGACCCTGCTGCAGGACGAGGACAACCGCATCCGCCAGGCGCGGCTGCACATCGTCGAGTTCCGCGGCTTCGAGAAATTCATCCAGGGCAGGCCCTACTGGGAACTGCCGGTGCTGGTGCAGCGCCTGTGCGGCATCTGCCCGGTGAGCCATCACCTGGCGGCGGCCAAGGCCACCGACATGCTGGTCGGCTCGACGCTGAGCCCGACCGCCGGGAAGATCCGCCGCCTGATGCATTTCGGTCAGACACTGCAGTCCCACGCGCTGCACTTCTTCCACCTGTGCTCCCCCGATCTGCTGTTCGGTTTCGACGACGAGGTGCGCCACCGCAACATCGTCGGTGTCATCGAGGACTACCCCGAGATCGCGAAGCAGGGCGTGCTGCTGCGCAAGTACGGCCAGGAGGTCATTCGCCTGACCGCCGGCAAGCGCATCCACGGCACCGGCGCCATCCCCGGCGGCGTCAACAAGTCGCTCGACCGCGGCGAGCGCGATTTCCTGCTGGCCGATATCGGCCAGATGACCGAGTGGGGGCAGGGCGCGGTTGAGCTGATCAGGAAGGTTTTCTTCGAACACCTGGAATACCACCTGGAGTTCGGCACCATCGACAGCAATATGCTGAGCCTGGTCGCGCCGGATGGCAGCTGGGATATCTACCACGGCGGCCTGCGGGCGCGGGATCCGGCGGGCGGCGCGATCTTCGACCATGTCGACTACACGCACTATGAGGATTACCTGCGCGAAGGCGTGAAGAACTGGAGCTACATGAAGTTCCCGTTCATCGAGTCACTCGGCCAGGATGACGGCTGGTACCGGGTCGGCCCGCTGGCGCGCGTCAACAACTGCGACCGTTTCACGACCCCGCTGGCCGAGCAGGCGCGCGAGGATTTCAAGGCGATCGGCGGGGGGCGGCCGGTGCAGGCGGCACTGGCCTTCCACTGGGCGCGTCTCATCGAGCTGCTGCACTGCACCGAGGCGATCCGCGAACTGCTCGAAGATGACGACATCTCGGGTGATCACCTGCTGGAGCGTGGTGACATGCAGCCCAGCGGTATCGGTGTCATCGAGGCGCCGCGCGGCACGCTGTTCCATCACTACGAGATCGATGATGACGGCCTGGTAACGCGGGCCAACCTGATTGTCTCGACCACCAACAATAACCAGGCCATGAACGAGTCCATCCGCCAGGTGGCGAGTCGCTACCTGGACGGTAACCGGCTGACCGAGCCGATGCTCAACCAGATCGAGGTCGCGATCCGCGCCTACGACCCCTGCCTGTCCTGTGCAACCCATGCCCTGGGCAAGATGCCGCTGGAGGTCAGCCTGGTGGGGCCGGACGGACAGGTGCTGGACCGGCTGGAAAAGCGTGCAGGCGACGTTGTCTGCCAGACACCTGACTAAGCCGCTGGCGTGACGCACCGGCCGGCCCCTGTCCTGGTCTTTACCTGGGGCAACCCTTCCCGCGGTGACGATGCGCTGGGGCCGGCGCTGTACGAGCTGTTACTGCAGAAGCGGTCAGCGGGCGACCTGCCCGGGGTCGACCTGCTGACGGACTTCCAGTTGCAGATCGAACATGCCCTGGACCTGCGCGGGCGCGAGCGGGTGGTCTTTGTCGATGCCAGTGTCGATGCCCCTGCACCCTTCGGCTTTCGCCCGCTGCAGGCACAGCGGGATGAGTCCTTTACCACCCACGCCATGAGCCCCGGCGCCATCCTGTCGGTCTATGAGCAGGTCGAGCGGCAGTCGCCGCCCCCGGCGTTCCTGCTGTCCCTGCGCGGTTACGAATTCGGGCTCGGGCAGCCGCTGTCCGCGGCCGCGCGCCGGCATCTTGATGAGGCCTGTGAGTTTGTCGTGCTGCTGCTCACGGAGGCGGGGAAGGGTGACTGGCACGCAGGCACGTGAAGGGGACCTCCCCGTCATTCATAAAATGGCGTGTCGTCAAAGGGCGCACACAGGATCTTCAGATCATGGTGGATTGGCGGCACCGTTTGCAGATAGATTGCAAGTGATTGACGGTCATACCCGGTGAGTCGCATGCAGCTGGTACCGAGTACTTCCGCCATCAGGTCACCCGTGAAACTGCCATCGGGCTTTCTGCCAGTGCCCAGAAAGCGGGTCAGTTCCTCACAGGTCCAGTTGCCAATGCCCGTCTGTTTGTCCGGTGTGATGTTGGGTACCAGCCTGCCATCCGGTCCATCGCAGGTGCCGGCCAGGTGGCGATCGGCCCGGGGGATGCCCAGAAACCCCCGCGGGGTGTGGCATTCGTTGCAATGCCCGAGGGCATTGGCCAGATAGGCGCCCCGGTTCCATTGCGCCGATTTGTCCGGGTGGGACGTAAACGCGCCCGGGGTGAAACCACCGGTCTTCCAGTTGGCGATCAGGGGCCGGGAGGAAAACGGCCAGTGGAGTTCATGCGGCCGGTTCTGCCTGGCGACTGGCGGTTGTTGCATCAGATAGGCGTACAGCGCCGCTATATCCTCCCCTGTCATCCTCGTATAGGAGGGATAGGGAAATGCGGGATAGTAGTGCTCGCCCGCAGGGTTTATCCCCTGGCGCAAGGCTCGCTCGAGGTCCGCACGGTTCCATGTGCCGATACCGTGTTGTCGGGAAGGCGTGATATTCGGGGGATAGAACGTCCCGAACGGCGATTCAAGTGGACGCCCGCCGGCCAGTGCCTGGTCGGCGGTGTGGCAGGCAATGCAACCCGCCGCAAAAAACACGTACTTGCCGTGCTCGGCAGCCTTATCGACGGCGGCGGAAATCCCGGCAGTGCAGCAACAGGCAGCCAGGACCAGGAAACGGGAAAGTCTTTTCATCGACGGCATACTGACCCTGCGTTATCCATTGTGGTGATTAAACCCTATCCGTGCAAGGCAGGCGATGAATTGACGGGCGTCAAGATAAGCCGGAAATGCCGCATTGTGGTTTTCGACGGAAATTATCGGCTTACCCCCTTCGGGCCGCGCCAGCCCGCGATTGCTGCCGTGGTTGCAGGCCGGACCAGGCCGAAGGTCGTCATCCGGCATGGGGATACCGGCCGGTGACGGCAGGCATCAGTCCCGGAACGGCGCGGCCAGCGGTTCACCGAGGAATACGCCCTGGCCGGGCCAGGCCACGCTTTTCCAGTAGGCCTCGATCAGCGTTTCGCCGTTCAGGTAGCGGTTGATGACGATGTCGGGTCGGGGAAACTTCTGCACGAAGGCGCAGGGCTCGACGACGGTGCCGTAGCTGCCGGTGGCGCCGGCGCCGAGCCATTCCAGGCTGCTCATCTGGCCACTGCCGGAGAGCTTGCCGCCGGCAGAGGTCAGGTGGTCGGCGATGGCGCCGGGCCGGTAGCGGTTCGTCTCGATGCCGTCGACACGGGACAGACCGGTGAAATAGAACATCACGCCGGGACGGTGCCGCAGCGTATTGCCCTGGATGGTCACCAGATCGAAGCGATCGGACTGCATCATCACCAGGCCCGGGTAGAAACGTGCCCGGACATTGCGCGCCCGGTCTTTCGTGCTGAGCAGGTAGCCGGTGCCATGCGGCCGGGTGCCGTCGGCAGCGACACCCCGGTCGATCAGTGCCCTGACCTCGTCCAGGGTTTCACCCGCCAGCATCATGGCCGGTCGCAGACCCAGGTCCGTAAAGGGTCGCCGGCTGTCAGAATCGTAGTAGGGGCTCTTTCGGGTTGCCTTGCAGCCCCTGGCGCACCAAGCCTCATCGAAGCCCGCGGCAAAGGCAGTGGTGATCGACATGCAGCCGACGCGATAGGGCAGGGTCCAGGCCAGGGCGTAGACCTGCACGCTCGGCGGTGTTTGTTCGCGAACCTTGTCCAGTACCAGCCTGAACCTGTCCGGGTTGATGACGCTGCGCCCCGGCGTCAGCTGGACGTGGATGAGATTTTCCGGCGGGATGCCGCGTTTTTCCATGTAATAGGCGGCAATCTCCCGGCTCAGGGGGGCGTTGTCATTGACGATGATACCGACATGCTCCGGGCCGAGTGTCGACGCGGTGTCGGGCTCATCGGCCGCAGTACCGCTACCGGCATGGCAGGGGAGTGCCAGGCACACCAGTAGCAGGCATCGCGCGAGGGCAGCTGTCAGGCGGGCCGTTGCCCGATTGCCGGGTTCACGGCTCGTGTCCATGGTGTGATCAGCGACTTTCGGCGACAAAATCCACCATGCGCTGGGTCGCTTTCAGTGCCCTGCGGCGAATATCTTCCGGCACCCGTATTTCATTGCTGCCGTTCTTCAGCACGTCCCGCAGGTTGCGCAGGTGGTTCATGGCCATCCACGGGCAGTGGGCACAGCTTTCGCAGGTAGCGCCTTCACCGGCCGAGGGTGCCTCCATGAAGACCTTGTCCGGTGCGGCCTGTTTCATCTTGTAGAAGATGCCATTGTCCGTTGCCACGATGAATCGCCTGTTGGGCAGACGTTGCGTTGCCTTGATCAGTTGCGTGGTCGAGCCGACGACATCGGCCATGTCGATGACCGCCTCCGGCGACTCCGGGTGCACCAGGATGGCGGCATCCGGATACCTGTGAGCCAGGTTCTGCAATGCCTCTGCCTTGAAGCGCTCATGCACGATGCAGCTGGCCTGCCACAGCAGCATGTCAGCACCGGTAACGCGCTGGACATAACTGCCGAGGTAGCGGTCCGGGGCCCAGAGGATTTTCTCGCCCCTGGCCTTCAGGTGTTTGACGACATCCACGGCGATACTGGAGGTGACCACCCAGTCGGAGCGGGCCTTCACGGCGGCGCAGGTATTGGCGTATACCACCACCGTGCGGTCAGGGTGCCGGTCGCAGAAGGGAATGAACCTCTCAGGCGGGCAGCCCAGATCGAGTGAACACTCCGCCTCCAGGGTCGGCATCAGGACGCGCTTCTCGGGGTTGAGTATCTTGGCGGTTTCCCCCATGAAGCGCACACCGGCCACGACCAGGGTAGTCGCCGGGTGGCGGTTGCCAAAGCGCGCCATCTCGAGGGAGTCGGCGACCGTGCCGCCGGTCTCGTCGGCGATCATCTGCAGGTCTTCGTCCGTGTAATAGTGCGCGACCAGCACGGCGTCCTGCTGCTTCAGCAGCATTCGGATCTCCTCGATCAGCGCCCTGCGCTCGCCCGGCGCATAATCGGGGCGCCCGATACTGCCCGGCAACGGATAGGCGGGACCGGCTGGCAGCGGTTTCGGAGTGGTCTCGGATTCGTTCATTTAACCCCCCAGTGAGCGCGGGATCCGTCAAGGGAAATATTATCACTGCTGTCCCGTTAACTCCCTCTCCCTTCGGGAGAGGGTTGGGGAGAGGGGATAAATAAACGCCAACTGTCTGATTTTACATCCCCTCATCCTGCCCTTCTCCCGCAGGGAGAAGGAACGCCCTGTTCATCATGCAG
>JBFELL010000074.1:0-13511 GCA_041552135.1 Gammaproteobacteria bacterium | reverse complement strand
CATGTCCGGCAGCATGAAGTTGGCCGCCACAGGCCTGTCCGGTAATTCTGTCAATGTCTGATTCGACAGGGCCACCGGGCTGTAGAGCACGAGCAGGGTGAAAAAAATCCCGGGTATTCGCGTGATGTGCATGTTGACCTCTCCCGTGTTCGACTGTCAGCGCTGGCAAAACGGCCGGTCATCCGGTGTTTCGATGCCGCGGGCAATGGCATTCACCAGTTCTTCCAGTTCCTCAACGGTGATGACACTCAGCACCCGTTTCAGAATGTCCGGTGGAGCGGATGCCTCTATGGTTCTGCCGTCAGTCAGCCTGACGGATATCGCGGCGGCATGTTTTTCCAGGGTCTCGCCCTCATCGGCCAGCAATGACTCCGTGTCGGCCAGCAGTTCCTCGTAGTATATGTCTATGGTATCGGTGAGTTCATCGGAAAGATCATCAGGCACGGCGACCACCAGACCCATTTCGTCGTTTTTATTCTGGTGCGGTATCGAATGCTGTTCCAGCCACTCGACAAAACGGTTGAGCGATTGCTCATGGAAAAGGATGTATTCCAGCATGATCGAGGGCTAGTCTGATGCGTTATTTCGGGTTTTGTGTGTCACTGCCCGACATAATCCAGATAGCCTGTCTCGCTCATCAATTGCCCCAGCTGGTCCGGTTTTTCGACCCTGATCCGCAGCATCCAGCCCTCACCGTAAGGGTCGTCGTTTACCGCAGTTGGTGTGTCGGCAAGCTTTCCGTTGGTTTCAAGGACGGTACCACTTGCCGGTGCAATGAGTTCGTTGACAACTTTTACCGATTCAATGATGCCGAGAGACTCGCTCTGGCATATGGTCGAGCCGGGTTCTGGCAACTCGATAAATACCACTTCCCCCAGGCTGGTCCGGGCATGCTCGCTGACGCCAATGACTGCGAGGTCATCGTCCTCGCGTCGACACCACATGTGCTCCTGGTTGAACAGACAGTTTTCTGCGTTCGGCATGATTCTCTCCGGCAGGATGGATCGGCGCCAGGACGGATCCATCGTTTTCGACAGTTGCCAGCAACAACCCGCGTTTTATGACCTGAACCATGTGTCCCGCATGACGCCAGGTTTGTCTTGCCAGCCTGAAGCTACACATATGATCTGAATCAAGGCAAGATCCATGCCAGTAGTTATACCGGGTCAGATACCGGCGTTTTGAGCGAGAGGGTCACGCGCAATACCACCGTCTTGTCACTGTTGGTGTTTCACCGCAAGAACACTATGTCCGGTTGCGGGTACAACATGACTACCCCTTTCGGCGGCGATCCGCACGAGAATTTCCCAGATGCTGTCGCACCAGTCGAGATGCTCGGGTTTCATCAGGCAGGAGCGCAGGCAGGTCACGTTGTCCTGGTCGAACGTGACGTCCGGCCAATGGCTGGTGAGCAGGGAGGCGGGCAGTTCCACCAGCGCCAGGTGCAGGTTCTCCGTCGCCGCCCTGTGGAAGCATTCGCGGGCCTGCCCGGATATGCGGCTGGCGCTTCGACCCCGGGGTGCCCAGACGAGGATATCCAGTTCCGGCGGGCTGATCGTCAGGTAGCCCGGGTGTCCCTGCAGCCGCTCATGGAGTTCACGTGCCGCCTGCAGGGAGCGGGCCAGGCCCCGGGCGAATTCTCCGCCCCGCTGAAGTGGCAGCAGTTGCTGGGTGGCCCACAGGGCGACGGCGGCGGCGCCCGGGCGGGAACACTCCAGGCTGATTTCACCCAGGTGAAGCTGCTCGGAGCTGAAATAGGTATAGGGTGATTCATGCCGGTAGAGTGAGCCGATGTCCGGGTCGCGGAACAGTACGCAGCCGCAGCCATAGGGCTGCAGGCCATGCTTGTGCGGGTCGATGACGATGGAATCGGCATCCTGCATGGCATCGAACAGCGCCCGCTGCCCCGGGTCCAGGCCATCGACCAGGGTGAAGTAACCCCCGTAGGCGGCATCGACGTGGATCCTGAAATCGTGAGACTGTTTCAGGGCAAGCAGTTCCGGCAGCGGATCCAGCGCGCCCAGCCCGGTGGTCCCCAGGGTCACCACCAGTGTGCCGATGTCACCACGCTCGAGCTGCCGCCGGACGGCGCGCGGATCCAGCTTGCCGCGGCTGTCTGTCGGGACGGATTCAAATTCCAGGCCCAGGACCTGGCTGATGCGGCTATGGGTGTAGTGGGCCTGGCGGGATGCCAGCACCTTCTTGCCGGGGTGCAGGCGCCCGGCGACCCACAGGGCCTCCAGGTTGGCAACGGTGCCGCCGCTGCACAGGTGGCCGAGGTGGCTGTGCCAGCCGCACATGGCGGCGAGGCCGGCGACGGCCTCCTGCTCCATGGCGGAACTGGCGCGCCCCCCGTCGAGGGCGTGGTTGTTGGGGTTGATCCAGAGGGCCAGGCTGTAGGCCAGGCGTGCCACGGGGTGTGGCGGCTTCATCATCTGACCGGCATACAGGGGATGCGGGTAGGGGTAGTTGTCCTGCAGCCGGTCGGCGACCCGGTCCAGGACCCGGCGCAGGGCCTCGCCATCCGGTTGCGGACTGAATCCCGGCAGATGGTCAAAGCCCTGGCCGAGTCTCGCCAGCGCGTCCTGCAGCAGCGGTATGTTGTCGGTTTCCAGCATCAAGCCGGTACCTTCGGATGCCTTATCAGGTTTATATCACAGGTGCTCGGTACCCGGCGGTGTTTGCCTGCCCCGGGGCCGATGTTCCTTATGCCGGACGGCCGATGCGGCGGGCAGTTCCGGAGTGCAGAAACAAAAAGACCGGCGGTAGACATACCGCCGGTCTCTGGTTGGCGCTGTTTCGCCCGGTCAGAACTTCCAGGTCAGTGCAGCACCTGCATTCCAGGAATGAACCTCGGCATTGGTGTGGCCGCCGCCGGACAGGCTGCCCTTGCCGTAGTCGCGGTCTTCCTTGAACTGCCAGCCGCCACCGACATCGACGTTGAGGTTTGGCATCAGGAAGCCCTCGTAGCCAAAGCCAAGGCCGATACGGTGCTTGTAGATGACCTCGGTCTGGGTCGCCTGCAGGTACTGAACAACGGGATCAGTGAGCGGGATGATACCGATGTTGCTGTTGACCTGGGTCAGGTTGCCGATCGGTGCCGAGGCATCACTATCGGTGGGGTCGTCAGCCCAGCCGTAACCGGCGCGCCACTTCCACTTGCCTGTGGTGAGCTCGGCGCCCATGCTGAAGACCCGCTGGTCTTCGTAGAGATCTTCCCAGAACTCGGCATTTTCCCAGAACTTGTACATGAAGTCCGCCATGAGCAGCAGGTCACCGCCCATCAGGCTGTTGTTGGCGATGCCGATACCTACGTTGGCCGGCTGTTCGATTTCGGTGTTGTCGAAGCTGCCGGGACTGGTTTCCACCAGGTTGTTGAACTTGTGCTTCAGCTTGGTCTGGTAAAATGCACCAATGGTGGTGCTCTCGCCGAAATCGTAGTTAATACCCAGTGTGCCGCGCAGGCCGAGGGCATGGGTTTCCGCTGACGTGGAGGAGAGGCCCAGGTCCATCTGTGCAAAACTGATGGTGGCGGCACCGCCGAGGGACAGGTTATTTGTCAGCTCGTAGCCAAGTGCGGCATTGACACCCACGACAATGAACTCCGCACCGGCGCCAAGACTGCCTGCCGCGCCGCGGAACTCGGAGCCGATGCCTGATACGGCAGTCAGCCCGAGGCCGAGGGTGGCAGGAATATCCAGGCCTCTGAGATCCTGGGTGACGGCGATCTGGGGGACGGGGAAGATATCGGTGCCGGACTGGCGTGAGAAGGCCGTCCCGGTTACGCTACCGTCGTGTTCCAGGTCGACTTTCGGATTATAGAAGGTCGCGCCGAAGGTGAACTGGGTGCCCTTGAAATCCGTCAGTGTCGACGGGTTGCCAAAGACGGCGGAGACCGTGTCCTGGGGACGGGCGAGACTGGTGCCGGCGAAGGCCTGGGATGCCGGTGCCAGGTTGTTATGCAGGTCGTAGCCATGGGGTCCGGCCTGTGTGGCCGATGCCACGACCAGCATGGCTGCAGCCGCAGCGAGTGGCCGTCCGGCTGCTGGGTATAGTGATCTGGTTTTCATAATCTGTCCTGGTTTCATGGTGAATCATCCCCCCTGTCGGGTCTGGTGAGTGACAACCGGTCAGGCGCTGGTGGCCGCTTGTGCTACGGTGATCTGTGCGCCGTTGTGGGTTACAGTGCCGCTGACAGTGATCGGCCTGACGAGCGTGTCCAGTACCGGACAATGGGATTCCACGGTCTGGGCAAGGAGGCTGATCTGTTCCGGTGATGCCGTGCTTTCTATGCTGGTTTCGTAACGTATGTCCGTGTAGCCGGCCGGCACGTCGGCCATGCCAAACAGGCCCTGGAGGTCGAGATATCCCTTGACATCGACATTCACGGAATCCACGGGGATGTCCATCACCGATGCGTAGGCTGAATACATAATCTCCTGGCAGGTACCCAGTGCAACCAGTATGAGTTCAACCGGGTTCATGCCGGCATTCGCACCGCCGAGTTCCGGCGGCTCGTCGATGACCATGGGCGGGAAGTCGCGAACGATTGCGCTGCACCTGACATTCTCCTCCAGTCGCGTGTCCGCACGGAACACGACCTTTGAGGCACCGGGGTTGGATTTGAGTCCCTCGATGGTGTTGCCAAGGGCGGCCTTGAGTGTTTCCTGAGACATTAATTGATCCTCCGTTTTATCAAGTGAACTCTTGCTGCTGTTTTGTCAGCCATGTGTGCTGTCACTGAAAGCTCTTCAGATCCAGTCGATGCACTTAATGTGCCAACGCAATACAGGTCAGTTCCCCGGCGCGGGCATGTGTGGAATTCGAGGGACAGGATGTTGCAGGGGGCGCGTTTTACTGCATGGCGGTACCGGGTTCATGGGGGCGCGTACTGCTTCAGGGGCAGACTGTGTCATTTAAGCCATGGACTGTCTCATTTAAGTAATGAATGATGGCGCGGCAGCGTAGCCATTCGGGCAATTACTCCACGGCTGCAAGGATGCTGCGCCGCAAATGCCTCACCTGGATAACCAGGATCGGCCGGGCGGCCGGTTGATAGCAATAACCGGCTGCCCGGCCATTCAGGTCCGGTTGTTACATTTATGTCTCAGGATGTGCCAGTTTGATACACCCCGGGCAGGGATCCCGGCAGCGGGCATGCCGCAAGTCAAAAAAACCCATCTTTAGGGGGAGATGGGTATAAATCGGATCCGGCCGACTTTCAGGAGGAGTTGATAATGCCTGGCATGCATTACCAAATGCTTCGCAGGAAGCATGCAGCCGTTAATGATCCGCAGCAATCAGAAGGCAACAACCATGCCAGTTTGTGATTTGTGGCCGCGAGCCCGAGCCGGGCTTTGCAGGGCAAGCCGGTGCTGTTACCGCCGCATCAGGCGAGCGCCAGTTCCCTGCCGTGTTTTGCTGCGGTTCTTGCCCGCGGTCTGGCCGCTGCGGTGTGTGCCGCAACTGACACTTCGATGGTTGTTATCTGCAACATGCTGCAATGGATGCGCCACAGTCCCGCTGATGGACCTCGGGTGGGGCTGCCGGCGTGGTGTCCGCAGGGTGTCAGCACCCCGAGGGGCGTGCACCTCGGAACAGTGAGGTGACAGCGGGCCGGATTCGCCGCCAGTGCGACACTACGGTCTGTGCCGGATGATCCTTTATGCCGCTATTTTCCCAGTTCACTATCGAGCGAATACAGTGTCTTGGTGCCAAAACCCTTCACCTCGAAATCACCCCTCGGTGAGCAGGAAAACTCGTTCTTGATCAACTCGTAAGTCTCCTCGCAAAGGGTAATCTGCATGGGATCCGAATAACTTTCCATGCGGGCAGCGAGATTCACGCCGGGCCCGAAGATATCGTAGACGTATTTCTGTATCCCGACGACGGAGCCGACCAGGGGTCCGGTATTGATGCCTATGCGACAGAGCCAGGGCTCGGCATGCGCGGCATTGCGCCGTTCCAGGTAACGCCGGATGCGCAGTGCCACACGGGCGACATTCTGGGCGTGGTCCGGATTGGTATCCGGCACGCCGGAAACCGCCATATAGGCATCACCGATCGTCTTGATGCGCTCGCAACCGAAAAGCTCCACGATACGGTCAAACGCGGTGAACATGTCATTCAGCTGGGTAATGAGCCCGGAGGGGTCCTGGGAGATTGCCATGTCGGTAAAGCCGACGAAGTCCAGCAACATGACCGAGGCGCTGTCGAAACGCTGCGGCGTTGTCGTGCCGAAGTCCTTCATTTCCTCGTATACGGACCGGGGCATGATATTCAGCAGCAGCTTTTCGACACGCTCCTTCTCCCGCGTCAATTCGCGGGTATGTTTCTCGGACATCCTTGAATACGATTCCAGCATGTATTCAACCTGCTTCAGCTTGGAGATGTCATGGCATTCGACCAGCGCCTGATCGGGATTCTCCGGCAATGCCCGTATCACGATCGACAGGGGTGTGCTGCGGGAGCCGGTCAGGTGTTCGCATTCGAAACTGTAGGACCTCCCCTTGGCAAGACGGGCTTTCGCCCGCTCGGCCTTCAGGTCCGGCAGGCGGGTTGTCAGCGGCGCGTCCGCATCCTCTCCGGGCGGCAGCACGTCGAAAAATCTGGCATTCTCGAACAGCACGGCCCATGATTCCAGCTCCACCACGGCAACGCCGATGCCCAGTGCCTGAAGTGCTTGTTTCAGTTCGTCCATGGTCTGCAGATGATCAGGGTTTTGTGATGATAAGGGGGGCCCGCTGTTCGAGTGCTTTCTCTATCGCGGCAATATCCGCATCGTTGAAGTCGAAATCTTCCAGTGTCTCGGTCAGCAGGCTGACCATTTCATCGAATGCCGTGCGGTCAATCCCCAGGTGCCGGTGTATACGCTCCAGGTGCTCGTCCGAGAAGCTGGCCGGACCGCCCATCAGGAAGGCGATGAACTTGGTCTGGTGATCAACCAGCTGCTTCATGTCCGTCGTGACGAAATACGGGCTCATGATCGATGAGTCGAGGACCCGGTCATAGAATGACATGACGATGCGGTTTACCTTGGCAAACCCGCCGTTGCGCTCGAATATGGTCTCGGCCATGTAATCCCCCCCGCCACGGATTCCTGTGATACCAGGTTGATGATGCCGCTGGCCTGGCTTGATTATAGTCTGTCCCGAACGCAGGAAAGTTCCATGCGTTTCAGGCGATGGTGCATCTCATGATCGCCATTAGGGTACCGTGCGATACGAGGGCAGGGCAATGATCCCGCTGCGGTGCGCTTTCGGGCATGGTGTCAGTGCCCCATGGCGTCCAGTTCTCCCAGCACATCCAGAAAATTCTCGTAGCGTCGTGCCGGGAGTTCATGCTCCTGTGCGAATCTCAGCAGGCGGTCACGTGCAAACAGCCGATCGGCATGCAGTGCCATTTCCCGATCCGAGAGCGAATCCCCGATGACGATGCGGATCTCCGCCGGATAGCCCAGCATGATACCGGCCTTGGGAACGGCGTCGCTGCAATGCCCGCCGGCCATGACCGGGGCCATGTATTCCCCGCCAAGATCGATCTGCAGGGCGTGGATACTGTGGATCAGTGTCTGCCACGGGCTGAGGCAGGCATGTACACAAAAATCCAGTCCGCTGGAGAGCACGGTGAACGGGACCTGCCGGGCATGCAGGTAGTGCAGGAATTGCGGAAATCCGCGGCGGATGGGCTGACGGCAGACAAATTCGCGGATTTCATTTGCCGCGGCGCTTGGCAGGGCGCCGATAAGCCGGGACAGGCCGGCACGCAGCGTCAGTTCGCCGCGGCCAATGGCCGGGCACACCTGCGCGGCCAGTTCCGGTATGAAGTGCTGGCAGACGGCCAGCAGCGTGTCATGCTCCGTGATCGTCCCGTCGAAGTCGCAGAAGACCCTCACCGGCACGGCTCCGGGGCCGGCTGTGGCGCGCCTCGCCGGCCGGGGTTGATGCTGCCGGCTCAGCAGGGCGGGGCCCCGGGGGTGACCAGCGCATAGGCGGAATGGTTGTGAATGGATTCGAAATTCTCGGATTCCACCACGTAATCCACGATCACGGGCTCTTCGTTCAGGCGCGCCGCCACGTCCCGCACCACGTCCTCGACGAACTTGGGGTTGTCGTAGGCGCGCTCCGTAACGTACTTCTCGTCGCCGCGCTTGAGCAGCCCGTAGAGTTCGCACGAGGCCTGTTCCTCGATAATGTCGACCAGGTCCTCGATCCAGAGGAAGTCGTCGATCGTGGCGGCCACCGTGACATGCGAGCGCTGGTTGTGGGCGCCATAGTCCGATATCTCTTTCGAGCAGGGACACAGGCTGGTTACCGGCACCATCACCTTGACCGTCATGGTGATCTTGCCGTTGTGGATTTTGCCGATAAAGGTCACTTCATAATCGAGCAGGCTTTGCACGCCGCTGATCGGTGCGCGCTTGGCGATGAAATAGGGGAAGCACATTTCGATATAGCCTGATTCCGCCTCCAGCCGGTCGGTCATTTCCGGCAGCATGTGCCGGAACGACTCCACCGAGATCTCGCGTTCGTGCTGATTCAGTATCTCCACGAAGCGTGACATGTGCGTGCCCTTGAAATGGTGCGGCAGGTTCACGTACATATTGAAGGAGGCAATCGTGTGCTGCTCGCCCGCGTCGCGATCCATGATGCGCACGGGGTGGCGGATACCCTTGATGCCGACCTTGTTGATCGCGATCTGACGCGTATCGATGCTGCTTTGCACATCGGTAATCGTTTTGACTTTATCGAGCATGGGTATGTCCTCCGGGCTGCCGGCGGCTCAGGCTGCCGTGCCGGCGTGGACCCTGACGGCGCAGTATTTGAATTCCGGGATCTTGGCGTCCGGGTCCAGTCCCTCGTTGGTCAGCAGGTTCGCTGCGGCTTCCCGGTAGCAGAACGGCAGGAAGACCTGGCCCGGCTGGATCGCGCTGTCGGCGCGTGCCGTGACCTCGATCCGGCCGCGGCGTGTGGTCAGGGAAATCCTGTCGCCGGGGTTGACTGCCAGGCCCTCCAGCGTCTCCGGGTGCAGGCTGGCGACCGGTGAGGGTTCCAGTGCATCCAGCACGCTGGCGCGACGGGTCATGGCGCCGGTGTGCCAGTGCTCCAGCTGCCGGCCGGTTATCAGGACCAGCGGGTATTCGTCATCCGGCCGTTCGCGGGCCTGCGTGTAGGGCGAGACGACAAAACGTGCCTTGCCCGTCGCCGTCGGGAAGTCCTCGCGGAATATCACCGGTTCCCCCGGGTGGTCCTCGCTCGGGCAGGGATAGGTCACGGCGTGTTCCCGTTCCAGGCGTTCCCAGCTGATGCCGGCGATGCTCGGCATGGCCAGCCGCATTTCCCCGAACACCTGTTGCGGACCCTCGTAATGCCAGTCGCAGCCGAGGCGGGTTGCCAGTTGCTGGATGATCCACAGGTCCTGGCGTGCCTCGCCCGGCGGGTCAATGGCCTGGCGACCGAGCTGCACGCAGCGGTCGGTGTTGGTGAAGGTGCCGGTCTTCTCGGCAAATGCCGAGGCGGGCAGCACGACATCGGCAAAGCAGGCGGTCTCGGTCAGGAAGATATCCTGCACGACGAGGTGGTCCAGGTTCGCCAGGGCCCGGCGGGCGTGATTCAGGTTCGGGTCGGACATGGCCGGGTTTTCACCCATGATGTACATGCCCCTGATCCGGTCGTCCAGCACGGCATGCATGATCTCAACCACGGTCAGGCCCGGTTCGGGGTCCAGCTCCGTGCCCCACAATGACTCGAAGCGACGGCGCACCGTATCATTGTCCACCCGCTGGTAATCCGGGAACACCATGGGGATGAGGCCGACGTCCGATGCGCCCTGGACATTGTTCTGTCCGCGCAGCGGGTGCAGGCCGGTGCCGGGCCGGCCGATCTGGCCGCACATCAGCGCCAGCGAAATCAGGGCCCTGGCATTGTCGGTGCCGTGGGAGTGCTGGGACACTCCCATGCCCCACAGGATCATCGAGGCCGGTGCGCTGGCATAGACCCGCGCGACCTCGCGGATGGTATCGGCCGGTATGCCGCACAGGGGGGCGACCTGCTCCGGGGTGAAGTCCTGCAGGTGAGCCTCCAGCTGCTCGTAGCCCTCGGTGCGCCCGGCGATGAACCGCTGATCGATCAGGCCCTGCTCGATGACGGCGTGCATGATGCCGTTGAGCAGCGCCACGTCGGTATCGGGCCTGAACTGCAGTACGTATTTTGCATGACGTGCCAGGCCATTGCGGCGCGGGTCCATTACGATGATCGTCTTGCCGTTCTCGGCGGCGTTTTTCATGAAGGTCGCGGCCACCGGGTGGTTCTCGGTCGGATTCGCGCCGATGACGATAATGACCTCGGCATCGGCGACATCCTGCACCGGGTTGGATACGGCGCCAGAGCCGATCATTTCCAGCAATGCCACCACCGAAGAGGCATGGCACAGGCGGGTGCAGTGATCGACGTTGTTGCTGCCAAAGCCCGTGCGCACCAGTTTCTGGAACAGATAGGCCTCTTCATTGGAGCCCTTCGCGGAGCCGAAACCCGCCAGTGAATTACGGCCATGCTGATCGCGGATATCGCGCAGGCCACCGGCGGCGCGCTCCAGTGCCTCTTCCCAGCTGGCCTCGCGGAATGCACTCAACGGCTTGGACGGGTCGATATCGAGCGAGGCGGACTTGGGCGCATCGTCGCGCCGGATCAGTGGCCGGGTCAGGCGCTGGCGGTGATGCACGTAGTCAAACCCGTAGCGTCCCTTGACACACAGCCGCTGGTTGTTGGCCGGTCCGTCACGACCCTCGACATACAGGATCCGGTTGTCCCTGACCTGGTAGGTCAGCTGGCAGCCGACACCGCAATAGGGACAGACCGAGTCGACCTGCCGGTCCGGCACTTCAAGGGCAATGTTGCTGGCGGGCATCAGGGCGCCGGTAGGGCAGGCCTGTACACACTCGCCGCAGGCGACGCAGGTACTCTTGCCCATCGGATCGTCGAGATCGAAGACGATGTGGCTCGCCTCGCCCCGGCCGGCATATCCGATGACGCCGTTGACCTGCTCCTCGCGGCAGGCGCGCAGGCAGCGGGTGCACTGGATGCAGGCCTCGAGATTGACCGCGATGGCCGGATGCGAGAGGTCGGCCACGGGGTTCGTGCGCCTGGCAAAGCGCGGCGAGCCCAGCTGCAGCTTTTGCGACCAGTAGTCCAGTTCATTGTGGCGGGTGTGGCTGCTGCCGGGCATGTCGGACTGCAGCAGTTCAAGGACCAGGCGCTGTGAATGCCGGGCGCGCTCGCTGTCGGAGCGCACCTGCATGCCCTCGCTCGGGACGCGGCAGCAGGACGGCGCCAGGACGCGCTCGCCATCGATTTCGACCATGCAGGCGCGGCAGTTGCCGTCAGGGCGCAGGCCGTCCGAGTAGCACAGGTGGGGGATCTCCACGGCATGGCGCCGGGCCGCCTGCAGGATGGTCTCCCCGGCCAGTGCATCAATGTCCGTACCGTTCAGCTTGAAGTGCACAGCGCCCTGCGGCATGTCATTCGCATTGCTCACGTCTCGGTCTCCGGGAAGTATTTCATGGCGCACAGCAGCGGGTTGGGCGCGGCCTGTCCGAGTCCGCAGATGGAGGCGTCCATCATGGCCCTGGAAAGCTCTTCGAGCAGCGGCTTGTCCCACTGCGGTGCCTGCATCAGCTCCAGTGCCTTGGCGGTGCCGGCCCGGCACGGCGTGCACTGGCCGCAGGACTCGTGAACGAAAAACCGCATGGCGTTGCGCGCGGCCCGATGTACGTCGTCGTGCTGTGACAGGATGATGACGGCGGCGGAGCCGATAAAACAGCCATAGTCGTTGAGGGTGTCGAAGTCCAGGGGGATGTTGTCCAGCGAGGCCGGCAGGATGCCGCCCGAGGCGCCACCGGGGAAATAGGCCTGCAGCTCATGGCCGGGGAGCATCCCGCCGCAGTACTCATCGATCAGCTCCCGCAGCGTGATGCCCGCAGGCGCGAGGTGGACACCGGGCGTGTTGACGCGGCCGCTGACCGAGAAGCTGCGCAGCCCCTTGCGCCCGTGGCGGCCCTGGGAGGTAAACCACGCGGCGCCCTGTTCGACAATGTCGCGCACCCAGTAGAGGGTTTCCATATTGTGTTCCAGCGTCGGTCGGCCGAACAGGCCGACCTCGGCCACAAAGGGCGGGCGCAGGCGTGGCATGCCGCGCTTGCCCTCGATGGACTCGATCATGGCGGACTCTTCACCGCAGATGTAGGCACCGGCACCTCGGCGCAGGTGGATCGGCGGGTGTGGCAGGCCCGGGTCACGCTCGAGCGCGGCCAGTTCCCGCTCCAGCAGCCTGCGGCAGCCGGCATATTCATCGCGCAGGTAGAGATAGATTTCGCTGATGCCGACCACCCGGGCGGCGATCAGGACACCTTCCAGGAAGCGGTGCGGGTCGCGCTCCAGGTAGTGGCGGTCCTTGAACGTGCCGGGTTCGCCCTCGTCGATATTCACCGCCATCAGCCGCGGGCCGTCCATGCCGCCGACGATGCCCCACTTGCGACCGGCCGGGAAGCCGGCCCCGCCGAGACCGCGCAGGCCCGAGTCTTCCAGTGTGGCGATAATATCCGCCGGGTTGCGCTCCCCGGCCAGCAGGGCACGGTAGATGGCGTAACCGCCACTGCTGCGGTAGGCGTCCAGCTGGATGCAGTCCGGTGCTACCGCCTTCGTGCGGCCTTGCTCCACCATTGCGCATACCGTGTCCGGCTGCGCCCGGTCCAGCGCGTTGGTGCCGATCACCGCCACCGGGGCGGCATCGCAACGACCCACGCAGGGCACCCGCTGCACGCGCACCCCGGATCCCAGGGTTTCTTGCAGCGAGGCCAGCAGGTCCTCGGCACCGAACATCTCGCAGGTGACCGAGTCGCACACCCGTACGGTCAGGGCGGGTGGCGCCGCATCCGTTTCCCTGACGACATCGAAATGGTGATAGAAGCTCGCCACCTCGAAAACCTCGGTGTGGGCAAGGCGCAGTTCCTCGGCCAGCGCCACCAGGTGGGCCGCTGACAGGCAGCCATGGGCGTCCTGGATCCGGTGCAGGTACTCAATCAGCAGGTCCTTTCGCCGGGGTTCTGCCCCCAGCAGGCGCCTCACTTCGTCAAGTGCGAGGGTTTCCACAGCGCGACCGCGCGGGCGGTTGCGTGTCTTGCGGCGTTTTTTTTCAGCTGGGACGTTGGCTAACAATTTCTCATCGCTTTTCTGGTTTCAGGACATTCGCCGCGTGTCACGTGGAGTCATGTTGCGAGGGCAACCGGTCCGCGCTGCGACGGGTAATACCGTCAGTAATGCACAGCCTGTGCCAGTTTCATTGCTGCAGAAATTGCGCACCGTGCCATGGCCCGGGACGCGTGGTGTTTCCTCTTGCGGGCACACAGTGTCCCGTTAATGGAGCAATGCCGCTCTGTCGCCGCCAGCCCTGGCGTCACCCGGGCAGGGGAGTGGTGAGTTGCCGTTACTGGTATGGATGTTGCTTTCATGGAGCCT
>JBFELL010000073.1:0-13543 GCA_041552135.1 Gammaproteobacteria bacterium | reverse complement strand
TTGTTGCCGATGGTGTGCTGGGTGCCGCCCATGCACCAGATGAATGTGCCCGGGCGGTTTTCCGCCATGAGTTTCGCTGCACGCTTGACGGTCTCCTCCGGCACGCCGGAGACGCGCTCCACCTCGTCCGGCGTCCACTTCGCCACCTCGGCGCGTATGTCGTCCATGCCGTAGACACGCTGGCGGATGAACTCCTTGTCCTCCCAGCCGTTCTCGAAGATGTGCCACAGCATGCCCCAGACCACCGGCACATCGGTACCGGGACGGATACGCATGAAGAGGTCGGCATGCGCCGCCGTGCGGGTGAAGCGCGGGTCGATAACGATCAGTGGCGCCTTGTTGCGCTCCGTGGCCCTGAACACATGCTGCATCGATACCGGGTGCGCCTCTGCGGGATTACCACCGATGATCAGGATCGCCTGGCTTTTGTGAATGTCATTGTAGGAGTTGGTCATGGCACCGTAGCCCCAGGTGTTCGCGACACCGGCGACCGTGGTGGAATGACAGATACGCGCCTGGTGATCGACGTTGTTGGTACCCCAGAGCGCAGCGAACTTGCGGAACAGGTAGGCCTGCTCGTTGTTGTACTTGGCCGAGCCCAGCCAGTAGACGGAATCCGGCCCGGAGTTCTCGCGGATAGCGAGCATCTGGTCACCGATCTCGTTGATCGCCTGCTCCCAGGAGACCTTCGTCCACTTGCCGTCAACGAGCTTGGTCGGGTATTTCAGGCGCCGCTCGCCGTGGCCGTGTTCACGTACCGCGGCACCCTTGGCGCAGTGCGCCCCGCGGTTGAACGGGTGGTCGAAGGCCGGTTCCTGGCCGGTCCAGACACCGTTCTGCACCTCGGCATAGATGCCACAGCCGACCGAACAGTGGGTGCAGATGCTGCGGATCTGGCTGGTCTCGCCACTGGCGGCAGGCGGCGCATCGGACGCCTCGGCCTTCTGCATCATCGACAGGGAAAGGGAACTGGCTGCGGCGATGCCGCCGACACCGATGCCGGATCGCTTGAGAAATGTTCTGCGGTCCATGGTGGCCGCATTGAGCACGGCCCGCACCGGTGACTGTTCAGTAGCGTCTTTCTTGACCAGTTTCATAGTCCAGCCTCCTCGATTCCGGAAATGGCGTTTCGCCTTATTCTGCTACCTGCCCGGTCGACAGCTACACACCTGGCCGTCGAGCAGTATCTGGTGAAAAAATCAGGACACAAAAAACCGGATCACGTCCTGAGTGTCCGGTAGTAGTCCCTGATGTGATCGGTTTCCCGGTAGCCGCGAGATGCCGCGGGCTCTATGAGCTTCCTGGCCGCTGTCCCGGGGGTGTCGTCAGCGACCAGCCGGGAGGCAAATACGGCTGTCAGCGCCGTTGCACCGCCAGCGGCGGCGACTCCCTTGAGAAAATTGCGGCGTTCAGCCACATGACCAGCCTGTTGCTCCTTCATTGCATCCTCCAACCGTTACCGTATGGAATCCTGCAGTCCGGCCCGCTGCGCTATTCCGGCAACGAGAAATACTGCCGCTCGACTGCCAGAAATGCCTGCCCCAGTTGCGCCACGGCCAGGTAGAAATCCGCGTTTTGTGCCTTGCCGAGGTCCTCGAAAAAACGCCCCGCCCACGAATCGACGTAGTCTTCGAAAAAACCCGATTGTGTCAAGTGTAGACCATGTCCGTAGATAATCATCCCCATGACCTCGCACAGGGCCGCCATGTGGTCCTCCGGTTCGGCGACCTCATTCCGTCGCTCGATACCGAGCCCGGCGAGATCGTTTCGCAAGGAGGCTAACACCTTTTCCATAAGAAAACCATGGATATAGAAGGAGGCATAGGGAACGATCTCACCCCGCCCGAGGCCTATGAAAAGATTGAAATATTCCTCTTCAAGGCGGGCGGGATCGGCCTGCTCCGCGGCCGCCCTGAGTGCATGCCAGGCGGCCGTCATGGCATCGCCGTCATCGGCCTGCTGCGGGTTGATGCCGCGCAGCATCTCGATGAGCGCCGCGCCCGGCGGCGCGGCAAGCAGCGCGCCCAGCAGGCGATAGACATCGGCGCGCGCCCGTTCGCCCGGGTCGATGTCACCGGCCTGCGACAGCTCACCGCTCAAGACCAGCCTCCCGGCGACGCCGGCTTGCTGCCGGCGGCCTCGCCCTCGAACATCGCCCTGACGCGGCAATCCTCACACATCTTCAGTCGCTCCAGCGCCTCGCCCTGAAACATGGCATGCCCCTGCATTCTGGAGGTGATCTTCTCGATCACCTGGCGGGTGGCAAACGGCTTGCCGCAACTGACACACAGAAACGGCTGCGCCTCGTGCAGTAGCCTGCGCGTATTGCGCTGCTGCTGATCGTAGAGATACCGCGGCGTGGCGGCAATGGCATCCTCCGGACAGGTACGGCAACACAGACCGCACTGCACGCAGTTGGCCTCGATGAACAGCAGTTGCGGGCTCTCGTCGCCTGATTCCAGGGCATGTGCGGGACACTGCGAGACGCAGGCCATACACAGGGTGCAGCGCGATTCATCGACCAGGACCTCGCCGAAGGGTGCGCCGGCGGGCAGCGTCACCAGCGGATGTGGTGCAGGCGCCTGGGTATGCAGGTGGTCCAGCGCCAGGCGTATCACGGTGCGTTTTTCATCGAGTGCCGCAAAGGCCGCGGGCTGTCGGCCGGCCATGGCGGGCAATGTGGCGGGCAGCCCTGCCAGCCCCTCGCCCCGCGCCTGACACAACTGCAGGACCGCTGCCGGGTAACCCATGCCCGCCAGCAGCTGCCCGGCCACCTCCGACTGCAGGTTCACCTCGCGCAATACACGGGGCGGCAGTGACGGCGTGGCCAGCAGCACCACGGCCGCGGCGCCGTAGGCAAGCGCAGCCAGCCAGGTGTCCATGCCGACACTGCCGAGTTCCTCTACCTCAACGGGGATAACCCGCTCCGGCAACCGTGCCGCCAGCCGCCGGAGGGCATCGCGACCGGCTGCGGCATCGTGAAACAGCAGCACGGCATCCGCACCACCGGCATCGCGGTAGGCCTGCAGCAACAGGCGCAGGCGCTGCAGGGTGTCGGAGAGGCGCGGATAGTCGTAGCTTATCGCGCCGGTCGGGCAGGCCGTGGCACAACTGCCCGCCCCCTGGCAGAGGTTTGCATTCACCTCGATGGTGTCCCCCAGGGAACGGATGGCATCTGTCGGACAGGTATCAAGACAGCGCGTACAGGCCGTCATGCCGCTCCTGCCATGGGCACAGATTGCGGCGTCGTAGCGAAAGTACTGGGGCTTCTCGAACTCACCGGTCAGTCCGGGCAGTTCCCCGAGTGCGGCCTGCAGGGCACGCGGGTCATTGCCCGGCGCAAAATATCCGGGCGGCGCCAGCTCGCAATTGATCAGGGGAGGCGTACCCAGGTCCAGCACCAGGTCATAAAGCTGTGGCTCGCCGGCCGTCTGCAGCTCGAAGTGGCCGAGCCAGCCGCTCAGCGCCGGCGCCCCGTCGGCGGCATGCAGGACGTGGCCGGTGACGCTGATATCGGCATGCCCGGCAAGCGTCGCCGTGACGTCAGCAATGGCGGTTTCACTGCCAAGCACCAGCAGTCGACCGGCGGACTGGTAGGCAACAATGCCCGCTGGCTGTCGTCCCGCCAGGCCTGCCGCCTGCATCGCGGCGGCGCGCGCCCGGCCATCAGGCGTGCTGCCGGACAGCGGCATTGCCGGTTCCTGGTGATTATCCGTCATATGGCCCTGTCTTCTGACACATCCTGCTCCGGGTTTTCGTTGTCATCATCGGCATCTGCAACCGCCCCGGCACTGCCGCCATTCGCGGCGGCAGATTCCGGGGACTGCCGATCTCCCGGCAACGCGGCCTCATCACCCCGCGGTTCAGCGACCGGCGCATCAACCGGCGGTGATTCCTCTTCCCCGCCTTCCAGCTCGCGCTTGAGCATGCGCTTCATCTCGTGGGTTACGACATTGCCGAGGCTCGCAAATTGCGTGTAATCCTCGTCGTAATCGTTCAGGCCGTCGGTGACGTTGAAGGCCGGCTGGCCGAACAGCTTGCGCAGCGCCAGTCGGCGCAGGCCGTCGCTGACGCCGGGCGACATGAAGGGTGTGAAATCACTGTCCGCGCCGAGGGATTCAAGTGGCGGCATGTCGGCATCCGTCAGTTCCCGCTCCGGCTGCGCGGTTTCCCCGCCGGCATCCGCCTCCCCGGCGGCCTGCGACGCGCCGGCAACGACACCACCGGTGTCAGCGCCCCCCTCGCGCGCCTCGAACTTGCGCCGTGACCAGCGCGACAGGAAGTCCCCTGCTGCGTCGTGCAGATCCTCGTCCGGCTTACTTGCGCGGCCCATTACCGGCTGTCTTCCAGCTTTCCCGTTTGCGTTTTTTGCGTTTCTCCGGAACGTAATGCTCCAGCACGAAACGCTCCGCCCAGCGATACAGCTCTGCCGGCATGTCCACGGACTCGACCACCTCTTCGGTTTCCATGTAGGACGTGGCCTCGCCATAGCTCAGGGTGGCCATGAAAGGTACAGGCGGCTCGCCCGCCTCCTGGTTGCAGATGACAAAGACGCTGGGATTGTCGCTGACCAGATTGAAGTAGTAGCTCTCCGCATCATCCCGGTACAGCTGTATGCGCAAACCGCTCCACAGGTACTGCTGCCCCCCGGTTGCCGTGTGCAGCTGCCGCACACTGGCGGCCCGCCCGGCCGTCTCGCTGCCGGCGACCACACCGGCAACCTGCCAGTGTCCGTCCTCCCAGCGGTTGTCCCTGGCCTTGCGGTATTCGACGATGACGGACACGGAGAACGAATCGGGCACCGGTGTCGAGAAGGAATCGGTCATGCAGTACAACCACCCGTTTTGTATGGATTGCCATACGTTGACATGAGCCCATAGTATAGGCCTCAATCCCTAGAGACAAATTCACGACAGTTTGTATTACAGGTTCTCACATGTCCCGCACACAGGAACGCTACCGGCCGGAAATCACGCATGCCGGCCTGACTCCAACCCATCCCGTCAGCGTGGTTGACGAGTGCAACCGTCCGCGCAATGTCGAAATACCGGGTGAATCGCCGCTCACGCTGTATGTGGACGATCGCGAAATCGTCACCCTGATGACCATCGGCGCCCATCCCGAGGCGCTGGCGCTTGGCTACCTGCGCAACCAGCGCTTTGTCGACGAACTCGAACAGATCAAATCGGTCAGCGTCGATCACCGCACCGAGTCCGTCAAGGTGGTCACCCACGATGGCATCGAGGGCTGGGACGAGAAACTCAAAAAGCGCACCGTCACCACCGGCTGCGGTCAGGGCACGGTGTTCAGCTGCACCCTGGACTCGCTGTACGCGACCCGCCTGCCAACCGTTACGCTGCACCAGTCGACCCTCTATGCCTTGCTGGACAACGTTACTGACTGCAACGGGATCTACAAACGCGCAGGGGCGGTCCACGGCTGCGGCCTGTGCCGGGGCACGGATATTCTCATGTATACCGAGGACGTCGGTCGCCATAACGCGGCCGACGCCATTTCCGGCTACATGTGGCTTGAGGGCATCAGCGGCGAGGACAAGGTGTTCTACACCACCGGGCGCCTGACCTCGGAGATTGTCATGAAGGCCGCCCACATGGGCATCGCGGTACTGCTGTCACGCTCTGGCGTGACCCACATGGGGCTGGAGCTGGCGCAGGAACTCGGCGTCACCATGATCGCCCGCGCCAGGGGCAAGCACTTCCTGGTCTACCACGGTGCGGACAACATCGTGTTTGATGCACAACCCGCGCAGCCCCTGCGCTAGGTGATGTCATTCAACGGCGATTTCACCATCCACCGTGTGCACGAGTCCGAGCGCGGCGACCTCCAGCGTCATGGTCGCCTGCAGCGGACCGCTGCCTGCCAGCGTGCCGGCAGCCTCGGCCTCCTGCAGGGCCTTCTCGATTTCCCGCTGTGAGGTGATACCGACCTTCTTGAGAAATTTCCGTATTTCCATGTTCACGACATCTTCATTCATAACCTGCCTCCCGGTAATCATTTGCCTGTGGCATTATCGTGCTTCTGAACAGACGCCAGCACGATCCATTCACCCTGCCGGTCGAAGCGTAGCGAAGAGCCGCGAGCCAGTCCAACGCCAACACCGTCATCGCACCACGTATTGACCTGTCAAGCCGCTTATGACCTCACCATCATCCCGGAAGCGCGCAGACATCACGGCCGTCATTCTTGCCGGCGGCAAAGCCAGGCGCATGGAGGGCGAGGACAAGGGCCTCATAGAACTGCATGGCAGGCCACTGCTCGATTACATCATTGCCGGGCTGCGTCCCCAGGTCGGCGGCATTCTCGTCAATGCCAATCGCAACCTGGAACGCTACCGCGCCTTCGGCTACCCGGTCATCGAGGACATGCTGGGCGACTATTTCGGCCCGCTGGTCGGCATGGCCACCGGCATGCAGGCAGCCGACACCCCCCTGTTGATGACGGTGCCCTGCGATTCACCGTTTGTGCCTGCAGGGCTGGCAGAGACACTGCATCGCGCCATGGCAGGGGCGGATGCCGAGATCTGCGTGGCACATGACGGCATCCGTCTGCAGCCGGTACATGCACTGCTGCACTGCGACTTGCTGCCCGACCTGCTGGCCTACCTGCGTGACGGTGGCCGCAAGATCGACACCTGGTATGAGGAGCACCGCATCGTGCTGGCGGATTTCTCCGCCACGCCGGAAGTGTTCCTGAACCTGAACACACCGGAGGACCGGCAGATTCTCGAGGGAAAACTCACGGCCACTCGGGAAACTGATTGAGACGGGAATCGTCTATACTGGTGTAAATACGGGCTGGAGAAAAACACGCGGTGGGGGTAGCCTCTGGAACCATGAATACCGGCTTGGTCGATCCATTCGGACGCAGCGTCGAGTATGTCCGCCTGTCAGTCACGGACCGCTGTGACCTGCGCTGTTTTTACTGCCTGCCGGGCGACTACCGGGACTTCAGCGAGCCCGAGGAATGGCTGACGTTTCCCGAGATAGAACGCGTCATCTCCGCCTTTGCCTGGCTTGGCGTGCGCCGGGTGCGAATCACCGGCGGTGAACCGCTGGTGCGCAAGGGCCTGCCACTGCTGGCCCGGCGGCTTGCCGCGATACCGGATCTCGAGGACCTCTCGCTCAGCACCAATGCGGTGGCGCTCGCGCGGCAGGCCGGGGCACTGCGCGAGGCCGGCATCGGCCGCATCAATGTCTCGCTGGACTCCCTGAGCGCCGATCGCTTCAGGGAAATCACCCGCGGCAAGCTCGACAGGGTCCTTGATGGCCTGATGGCCGCGAAACATGCCGGCTTTGCACCGATCAAGATCAACATGGTCGTCATGAAGGGCGTCAACGATGACGAGATCGAGGACATGGTCGAATTCTGTATCGAGCATGCCTTCACGCTGCGCCTGATCGAGACCATGCCGGTCGGCGACACCGGCAGGAGCGCCACCAGCCACTACCTGAACCTGCAGGGCGTGAAGGACAGGCTGGCAAAACGTTTCCCGCTGATCCCGGGGGTCATGCCCGGCGGCGGCCCGGCACGTTACATGCAAATCGCCGGCACCGATGTGAATATCGGCTTCATCACCCCCATATCGCAGCATTTCTGCGAGACCTGTAACCGCGTGCGGCTGGCCGTCGACGGCACGCTGTATCTGTGTCTCGGGCAGGAGCACCGCTTCGAGTTCCGCCCGCTGCTGCGTGCAGGCATCAGCGACGCGGACCTGCACGAAGCGGTCCGCACTGCCATTACAATGAAACCCGAGCGCCATGAATTCCGGGAAAAACCCCGGCAGGTCGTGCGGTTCATGGCCAAGACCGGCGGTTAGGGACGCCGTCCATGGTACAGCTGCGCTATTTTGCCAGTCTGCGCGAGACACTTGGCGTCAGCGACGAGGCCGTTGCACTCCCCGAGGCCGTCGTGACCGTCGCCGGGTTGCAACGCTGGCTGCAGGAACGGGGCGCCCCCTGGCGCGATGCACTGGCTGATGATCACCTGCTGGTGGCGGTCAACCAGGAAGTCAGCGACAGGCAAGCCGCTGTCAATGACGGGGATGAGATCGCCTGGTTCCCGCCGGTCACGGGTGGCTGACTGTGATTTCGGTGCAAGCTGAAGACTTCGACCCGGGTGAAGAACTCGAGCGGCTGCGCAGCGGGCTGGCAGGTCGTGCCGGTGCCGTGGTCAGCTTTACCGGACTGGTGCGCGACCTCAACCAGGGTGATGCCATCGGCCGGCTGACCCTGGAACATTACCCGGGCATGACCGAAAAGGCACTCGCCGGGATCGAGGCCGAAGCCATGCAACGCTGGGAACTCATCGACAGCGTCATCATCCACCGCGTCGGCCCGCTGTCTCCCAACGACCGCATCGTGTTTGTCGCGGCGGCCAGCGCCCATCGCAAGGCGGCCTTTCGCGCCTGCGAATTCATGATCGACACCCTGAAGACACGTGCACCGTTCTGGAAAAAGGAAGCCACCGCCGACGGGGCACGCTGGCTATCACCTGCAGATAACACGCTGCCCGGCCAGGCCGGCTGAGGACCGGCCGGACAGAACGACGCTTACTCCAGTCGCTCGATCCCCATTGCCTTGAGGATATATTTCTCGTAGACCGGCTCCGATGTCCCCTTCTGCATCTTTCGCAGGAAATACTTCTCGAAGGCGATCTTGGCCAGGTGCACCCACTTGCCCTTCTTCATCCAGGCAACATTGCGCGGCGGAATCTGCGGCAGGGCGACAAACGCCGCGCCGGTGTTACCCATATCCGCCAGGCAGACCGCATTCCAGGTGGCCTTGCTCGTGATGTCCCTGCCGTCGATGGCAGCGCGGATGTTATGCACGATCGCCGTGACCATTGACTCGATCATGTAGCCGGTCTTCGGCGCTCCGGTCGGCACGGGTGTGGGCTCGACCGGCGGGATGGCGATGCACACACCGGCAGAATAGATATTGTGATACTTCGGGCTGCGCTGGAACTCGTCCACGATGACAAAGCCGCGCGGGTTGCACAGGCCATCCACCTGCGCCACGCAGTCCACGCCCTTGAAGGCGGGCAGCATCATGGAATAGCTGAACTCCAGTTCGTAATCGCGGAGCCTGGCGCCATCATCACCGTACTGCTCGAGAAACATCCTGCCGTCCTCGACACGCGTGACCTTGGCATTCGTGATCCATTTGATATCGTGCTGCCGCATTTCACTTTCGAGCATGCCGCGCGAATCACCCACACCGCCCAGGCCGAGGTGACCGATATAGGGCTCGCTGGTGACGAAGGTAATCGGGACCTTGTTGCGCAGCCGCCGCTTGCGCAGGTCGGTATCGAGTATGAAGGCATACTCGTAGGCCGGCCCGAAGCAGCTGGCCATCGGCATGGCGCCAACAATGACGTGGCCCGGATCATCCAGCAGCTTGCGGTAACCCGCGTGCGCGCTTTCGGCATGATCGACGGTGCACACGGACACCGTATGCCCTTCGGGGCCGGAACCGGGCACTTCATCGAAGGCAAGCTTCGGTCCGGTGGCGATTAACAGGTAGTCATAATCGACCGACTGCCCGTCCGCCATCTCCAGGTGACTGCCCTCTGCGTCTATCCGGCTGACATGGCCCGCGATGAATTCGATGCCCTTGCGCTCCAGGCATGGTGCAATCGGGAAGGTGATGTCCTCGCGCTTGCGCCAGCCCACACCCACCCATGGATTCGACGGTACAAACTGGAACTGCTCGGACGCATTGACCACGGTGATCCTGTGATGACTACCCAGCGCCTCCTGCAATTCATAAGCTGCCGGCATACCCCCGGTACCTGCCCCCAATACAACGATGTGTGCCACGCCATAGCTCCTTGTTTTATATTTACCGCCGGCTTTCACACCTCGCTGTCAACGGGTGAAACAGCCCGCATGCCCGGTAATGCTGACGGGAATTCCCGATCAGGATACTGATACGGATCAGGATTTACCACATCGGTCGACCCCGTTCGACAGAAAGAATAAACAGGCGTGGCCTGCCTGACTGGACCGTGCCACCCGATGGCAGCACTCCTGATGACCTCAGCCGTCCTGTTGCATCCTGCACTTGCCGCGCCTGTGGTGCCCCTGGTGCTCGTCGACATCGATGACACCATCGCCATTGGCGTCCATCGAATCGAACATGGCCTCGTGGCCCTGCATGAACTCGTCCTTTGTGACCTTGCCGTCACCATTGGCATCCATGCGCTTCATGCCGCATTTACCCTCGGCCAGCATCAGCCGGGCACCGCTGAGCGGCGTCATGGCGAACGGGTTTGCCGCGGGGTCGGCAACGACAACGCGTGCAAGTGACACGGCGAAGACGGCACAGGCTGTCATCGCAACTGGCCGGGTGATTGACTTGCTGGACATGCGAGATCTCCTCTGGCTGAAATGATAGGGACACAGACTGTGACCGCCGTCCGGCATGGCGGTTCCGGCATCCGGACAATGGTAGCGAAATGGCAGACCCCGTACCCGTTCCGCGTAACTGTCGATCGGCAGCCGCGATATCTGCAGACCATACTGAAATACCTCAAGTTTTTGCTAAAACTGCCGCAGCTAGCAGTGTTGCCCTTGAAAAGTGGCAAAGCCGGTGCTGCGCAGGGACAGCCACGGACACCAGGGAATCTGATTTGCGCCTACAAACCAAACTACTATTGCTGCTGATTCCGCTGATCGTTGTGCCGCTGCTGGCGCTGGGCTGGAGCGCATACTCCATGCTGATGGATGATGCACGCAACCGTTCGCAGGACCAGATGACCACCCTGCTGAAGCAGATCAGCATCCAGACCGCATCCCAGTTGCACACGGCCCGCGCGAATGCCAGCCTGTTTGCCAGCACCAGTCTGATCCGGCGCTACCTGCAGGAAAGGCGGACCTGGTCTGACAGCAAGGCCCTCAGGAACGAGGTAAACGAACTGCTGTTTTCCTACCAGATCGCCTACCCGGAATACTACGAAATCCGGATCCTGTCACCCGGTGGGGTCGAACTGGTCCGTTCCGCCCTCGGCAAGCTCGACAACCTGTCAACAGATGAATCAGGCAACCCCCATTTCATTGCATCCAGCAGGCAACCCGACACAACCTACACGGCGTTCTTCCGAAACCCGGATAACACCAAGCCCGCACTGATCGTCAGCAAACCGCTGCTCTACCCTGTCGCGGGCCGTTCGCATGAAGGGAACTCACTGAAACTGCACGGCTATTTGCAACTGACTATCGACACAGGCTTCCTGGAAGACCATGTAATCAAGGAAAGGGTCGGCGAAAATGGCCGGATATTCTTCACCGATGTCGACGGCAACATCCTGTTTCGCAGGCAGGGTACGAGGGGCCCCAAGCGGGTATCGCCGGAACTGTTCGCAATGCTGCAGGCCGGGATTGCAGACAATCAGCCGGTTGCGGGTGAATTCAACGGGGAGGCGGCCAGCTTCCGGGGCATGGAACTCGATAACTGGCTGCACATGTTCTCGTTCTACCCCGAGGCGGAACTGCTTGCCAAGCGCAACCGGCTGGCAAGTACCGTCACACTGATTACCTGCATCACGATACTGGTAACCATGGCGCTGCTCTACGGCGTTCTCAAGTCGCTGTTGATCAAGCCCGTACAGAAGCTCAGCCTCGCTGCCAAAGAGATAGGCCGCGGACAGGTGAGAGTGCCGATCGATGTTGCATCCGGCGATGAAATCGGCGATCTGGCGAGATCCTTCAGGGAGATGGGAGAGAACCTCAGCGAATACCACGAAAAGGTCCGCTACGTGGCCTACCACGACAGCCTGACGGGTCTGCCCAATCGCATGATGTTCAGGGACTACCTGAACCGCGCAACGGCAGAGGCGCGCCGCAACCTGGATGAACTGGCCATCCTGTTCCTCGACCTGGACAACTTCAAACGCATCAACGACACCCTTGGCCATCAGGCCGGCGACAAGCTGCTCGCGGCATTCGCCGACCGGCTCTCCCGCTGTCTGCGCGAGACCGACATCGTCTCGCATGCCAGCGTGGATGAAGCTACCAATGTCGTCGCTCGTCTGGCGGGCGACGAATTCATTATTCTGCTGCCACGTGTCAATGGCCCGTCTGATGCCGAGAAGGTCGCCAGGCGAATCCTGGAGTCACTGGCGGAGAAGTTTGTCATCGAACAGCAGGAAATGCTCGTCACCAGCAGTATCGGCATCGCCCTGTTCCCCGGCGACGGCCATAGCGCCAGCGACTTGATGAAGAACGCCGATATCGCCATGTACAGCGCCAAAAAGCTCGGCCGCAACAACTACCAGTACTACTCCAGGAAGCTCAACGAAGCGGCCGTGCACAAGCTCGAAATCGAGAACCGGCTGCGGCGCGCCGTGGAAAAAGGCGAACTCGAACTGTACTACCAGCCACAGGTAGACCTTGAAACGGGCAACATATGCGGCGCCGAATCCCTGCTCCGCTGGCGAGACCCTGAACTGGGTACTGTATCGCCCGAGGTATTTGTTCCCATCGCGGAAGAATTCGGCCTGATCATACCGATCAGCGAGTGGGTCATAGAGCAGGCGTGCCGCCAGGCCAGCACGTGGCAGGCCATGCATGCCAGCCCCATCACGATGTCCATCAACGTCTCCGCGGTCCATTTCAACGGCCGGGAACTGGAGAGCCTCGTCAGTCGCACCCTGGAACAGACCGGACTGGATCCTGCATCCATCGAGCTGGAACTGACCGAGACCGGCATATTGCATGACCCCGACCTGGCGATCAAAACAATGGAGGCATTCAGGGACATGGGCGTCAAGCTGTCGCTGGATGACTTCGGCACCGGCTACTCCTCCCTGAGCTACGTAATGAACCTGCCGATCGACAAGCTCAAGATCGACCGGAGCTTCATTCTGAATATGGAAGAAGACAAGCGCGGCGCGGCCATCGTCTCCGCCATCATCGCAATGGCACACAGTCTCGGCCTGACGGTTATCGCCGAAGGGGTGGAAAAGGCATCACACCTGCAGCTGCTGAAAACGATGCACTGCGACATCGTGCAGGGCTTCCATATCTCGCAGCCGCTGTCGGCGGATAAATTCGCCCGCTTCATGAACGACCCCGCCCGGCGTACCGCCTGAGCAGCGAAACGACGACTCAGCCGCGCCGCTTGCGGGTAATGTGCAGGGCGCGTTCGTCCACGGCCAGTGCCGCCTCGTGGATGCCCTCCGAAAGGGTCGGATGCGCGAACACGGTACGGGCAATGTCCTCGCTGCTGCCGGAAAATTCCATGGCCATAACGGCCGTGGCGACCAGTTCCGAGGCCGATGTGCCGATGATATGCACGCCCAGCACCTGGTCGGTATCCTCGTCACTGAGCACCTTTACCATGCCGTCAGTCTCCTGCATGGCGCGCGCCCGGCCACTGGCGGCAAACGGGAACACACCACTGCGGTAGGGGTTGCCGGTCGTTTTCAGCGCCTCCTCGGTCTTGCCGACCCAGGCGATCTCCGGCTGGGTATAGATAACCGAGGCGATGGTGTCGTAATTCACCGCCGAGTGCTGGCCGGCAAT
>JBFELL010000072.1:0-13615 GCA_041552135.1 Gammaproteobacteria bacterium | reverse complement strand
CGCTCGTCTTATTCCGCAGCCGCGGTCTCGCCGCTGTCCTCGCCCGCCTGGCTGTCTTCGCCCGCCGGCGCTTCGCTTGCAGGCTCTTCACTGGCAGTGATGGTGATATCTGCTGCGGCACGCACTTCCTGCAGGTGCTGTTGCAAGCGCTTGTTGGCCATGGCGAGCTTCAGCCGGTCCTTGAGCTCGTCAAAGGAGGGCGGGGTGCTCTCGCGGGAATCCTCGAGCAGGATGACATGCCAGCCGAACTGGGTTTCAACCGGTTCCCTGGTGTAGCTGCCCTTTTCGAGCTGCGCGGCGGCCGCGGAGAACGGCGGCACCATCTGTGCCGGCGCAAACCAGCCCAGCTGACCACCACTGGGGCCGGATGGCCCGGTTGACTTTGACTTTGCCAGCTCCGCGAAATCAGCGCCACCATCCAGCTCGGCGATGACGGCAACCGCCTCGTCCTGCGTTTCCACCAGAATGTGGCTCGCCTTGTACTCTTTACCCGGTGCACCGAGCTGGGTGTCATACAGCTGCTTCGCCATCTCGTCGGTGACCGGATTGGTGGTCGTGAAATCCTGGATGGCGGCACGCGCCAGCACGGCACGCTGCTGCTGCTCGAGCAGGGCGGCGACGGCCGGTCTGGCCTCAAGCCCCTGTTTGATGCCCTCCTGGCGCATCAGCTCCAGGTTGATCAGTTCATCGAGAATGGTGGCATCGTCCGATGCCTCGCCACCCGGCGAGGCGGCGCGCCGCTGTGCTGCGTAGGCCTCGAACACCGGTTGTGTCAGGGCCTTGCCATTGACGGTGGCCATTACCGCGCCTGCAGGTGCGACATTGCCGCCCTCCGTGCGCGGTGTCTGCAGCTGGTCGCAGCCCTGCAGGGTGAGCAGGGGCAGAGGGAGAATCAGGGCAAATAGAAAACGCATAGTGTGTACCTTGCTGGTTGGTGGTTAGAGTTCGCCAGGCGCCTTTGCCTGGATGCTGAGTGCGTGGATATCGTTATGCATCATGTCACCGACGGCGTCGAAGACCAGGCGATGCCGCTGGACCGGGCTCTTGTCTTCAAAGGCGCTGGCAACGATGTGCAGGATGTAATGCCCGCCACCGCTGGCTGCGCCGGCATGGCCGGCATGTCTGGCGGTTTCGTCGACGATCTCCAGCTGTGCAGGTGCCAGTGCCTCCTGCAGGCGTGATTTGAGTTTCTCGATACGGGCATCACTCGTCATGGCAGGACTTTCCGGAATGGTTTGACCGTGACACTGGCATAGACGCCGGCGGCGACATAGGGATCGGCATCTGCCCATGCCTGTGCATCCGCCAGCGAATCGAACCCGGCAACGACCAGACTGCCGCTGAAACCTGCCGGTCCGGGGTCCGGGCTGTCGATGGCGGGGTGCGGGCCGGCCAGCACCAGGCGGCCGGCATCCCGCAGGGCCTCCAGGCGTGCCAGGTGATCCGGGCGTGCATTCAGTCGATCGTTCAGGCTGCCAGCCTTGTCCTGGCTGATAATGGCATAGAGCATCAGTCGGATTCCTGTTTGCTTTCCTCGGTGGTGTCCATGTAGCGACTGAGGTAGAAGGCCTGCATGAACACGAAGGCGATGGTCAGGCCCATCATGCCGAACAGCTTGAAGTTGACCCAGGTGTCCTCGCTGAAGGTGTAGGCGACGTAGAGGTTGAGGATGCCCATGGCAAGGAAAAACAGTGTCCAGGCCCAGTTGAGCGTCAGCCAGACCGGTGCAGGCACCGTGATGGCGTGGCTCATCATGCGCTCCACCAGGGTGCGCTCGCCGAAAAAGCGACTGCCCATGAAGACCACGGCGAACAGCCAGTTCACCACGGTCGGTTTCCACTTGATGAAAATCGGGTCACGCAGCACCAGCGTCAGGCTGCCGAACACCACCAGCAGGCCGAGGGTCACGAGGTGCATGTTCTCGAAGCGGCGATGCTTCAGCCAGAACAGGCTGGTCTGCACCAGTGCCGCTGCGATGGCCACACCGGTGGCAACATAGATGTCATACAGCTTGTAGGCTGCAAAGAACAGGATGATGGGGAAAAGGTCAAACAGGAATTTCATGTGTCAACGGCCGCAATGCACGCAATGTACGCGCAATCTGTTCAAGGGAAGTGAATGATAGTGTGTTAGGCGCTGCATCGGTACCGTTTTTTGTGGTTTTCCAGGCAAATTGCCGGCCGTAACGTGCCGAATCAGTGCAGCGAGCGGTTACGCGTCCACTGCCGGTGGTATTTCTCCATGACCTTGCGCACGTGTGGCGGGTAGTTCAGCGCGTCCATCTGCTCCATGCCCTCGGTGAAAAAACGGGCCGCGTCTTCCGGCAGGTGCCGGGTCAGCACCGCAAAGGCCTCTTCCATCACCCGGGTGTTATGGCTGCGGGTGGCGACGATGCTGCGGTTCAGCAGCAGCACACGCCACGGCCGGCCCGGGTTGATTTTCTCGAGGTCTTCGCGGATGAGCGGGGCGACCGCGTCCGTGATCCGGCCCATGACCCTGCCTAGCGATTCGAGCTCCGCCGGGTCCATGCTGCTGTTGGCGATCATCGCCAGGCCGTCCACCACCGGTTCGAGCGTGTCAATCCGGCCGCCGTGGTCGGCGATCCACAGCGCGAACTCGACGGCGAGGCTGGCAACCGCCGCGCGCCGGGTGCCTTTGCCCGCCAGGCTCTCCTGCAACTGCATGGCGTATTCACCCAGCTCAGTGACATCGTTGGCACCGGCCGCGGCGGCTGTGCCGGCCTGTGCCTCCTGGTCGGCCTCCACGCGCTGCATGACATCCAGCAGCTGGCCGAATGCCTCATGCAGCATGGCAGGCCCGCTGTCACTGCCTGCAGCCGAGGGCTCGACGCTGGCGGGGAGTGTGTCCAGGCAGGCCTCGACCTGGCTGCGGATGCTCCCGAGATTTCCTGTGGGCAGGTTCATGGGCCGTAATGGTAACGAATAAATCAGGGGCATTGCGAGACGCATTTCCCCAGCCGGATTGTGTGTTCAGGCATTGCCGGGCGCTGCTTATCACGAGGGCATGCCGGGAGCGAGTCGAGTAGAATAGGCGGGATGTCAAATCACTATGACCTGCACAGCCATTGCACCGCATCCGACGGCACGCTGACACCGACTGACCTGGTCGGGGCCGCGCATGCTGCCGGTATCCGGGTACTGGCGCTGACCGATCATGACACCACGGCCGGTATCGAGGCCGCCAGCCGGGCCGCGGTGGCGCTCGGCATGGACCTGGTGCCGGGCGTCGAGATATCGGTCAGCTGGTCGTCGCAGACCGTGCATGTCCTGGGGCTGGACATCGATCCGGAGTGTCTGCCGCTGCAGGGCGGCCTGCAGCGACTGCGTGGTTTTCGCGACTGGCGCGCGGCAGAGATCGGCCGGCGTCTTGCCAGGGCCGGTATCGAGGGTGCCTGCGAGGGTGCCCGTGCGCTGGCCCGCGGCAGGATTCTCAGCCGCACGCATTTTGCTCGCTACCTGGTGGCGCAGGGCCATGCCGGAAGCGTGCGTGAGGTCTTCAAGCGTTTCCTGGTGCCCGGCAAGCCGGGCCATGTTTCCGGCGAATGGGCCGCACTGGATGAGGCGCTTGGCTGGATACAGGCGGCCGGCGGCCTGGCGGTGATCGCGCACCCGGCGCGCTATCGCATGACGGCCAGCAAGCTGCGCCGCCTCTTCGGCGAATTCCGCGAACTCGGCGGTGCCGGTCTGGAAGTCGTCTCCGGCAGCCACACGCGCGACCAGGTTTATGCCATGGCGGCACAGGCGCGCACCGAGCGCCTGCTGGCCTCCTGCGGTTCGGACTACCACGGCCCCGAGAACCCCTGGGTGCGGCTGGGGCAGCTCTGCGACCTGCCGGCGGGCTGCCGGCCGATCTGGGAGAGCGGCGAGTGGCTGGTGCACTAGCCGGGGTATTCACCGCAGAGACGTTGAGGACGCGCAGAAAAACAATTCACCGCAGAGACGCAGAGGACGCAAAGAAAAAATTTTCCTGTAAAACCGGCCGTATTTACCGGGCGGCAAACGTAACTGCCGGGGGCACATGGTGTGTTCTTGCGTTGTGAAATTTTGACCGCGCCGGTTGGCGAGTTGTCTGGCAATGTTCTGACTTCGCGTCCTTTGAGCCCTTTGCGATGAATGCTTTTTTGCCTTTCTCCGAGTCCTCTGCGTCTCTGCGGTAAATTGCTTTTTGTTTTTCTCCGTGCCCCCGGCATCGCTGCGGTGAATATTTTTGACTATCCCGCCGGAATCAAGGACATTACCGCCTCCCCGCAGCCGAGAGCGTCATGAGCCAGTTCTTCCAGATTCATCCCGTCAACCCGCAGCTGCGGCTGATACGCCATGCCGTCGAGATCATCCGTGACGACGGCCTGGTCGTGTACCCGACGGACTCGAGTTATGCGCTGGGCTGTCACGTCGGCGACAAGCGCGGCA
Source organism: Gammaproteobacteria bacterium (assembly GCA_041552135.1). Taxonomy (GTDB): domain Bacteria; phylum Pseudomonadota; class Gammaproteobacteria; order UBA9214; family UBA9214; genus SZUA-186. Next base: position 9,185 of record JBFELL010000072.1, on the reverse strand, counting down.
TGGACCGCATCCGCCGCATCCGGGCACTGGACAACAGGCACAATTTCACGCTGGTGTGTCGCGATCTGTCCGAGATTGCCGTCTATGCCAGGGTGGACAACAGCGCCTATCGCCTGATGAAGTCACTCACGCCGGGGCCCTACACCTTCATTCTGCGCGCCACCCACGAGGTGCCGCGGCGGCTGCAGAATCCGAAGCGCAAGACCATCGGTATCCGCATACCGGATCACGCTATCACGCAGGCGCTGCTCGAGGAGCTGGGCGAGCCGTTGATGAGCTCGACGCTGATCCTGCCGGGCAGGGACATGCCGGAAACCGATGCCGTGGAGATCCGCGAGCAGCTGGAGCGGGACGTCGACCTGGTGGTCGACGGTGGCCACTGCGGCTTCGATCCGACCACGGTCATCGACATGACCTCGGGTGCGCCGGTGGTGCTGCGCGAGGGTTGTGGCCCGGTGGATATGCTGTGATGCCGATCGCGTCCATGAGGGTATAATCCGCCGATGCTCGAGATCACCATCATTCAGAAGATCGTTGCCTGGACACTGCCAGTCCTGTTTGCCATTACCGTGCACGAGACCGCGCACGGCTGGATGGCGCTGCAGCTGGGCGACAAGACCGCCATGATGCTGGGCCGGCTGACGCTGAACCCGATCAGGCATATCGACCCGCTGGGCACCATCCTCATACCCGGGCTGATGTACATGATGGCCGGCTTCATGTTCGGCTGGGCAAAACCGGTGCCGGTGACCTGGCAGAACCTCAAACAGCCGAAACGCGACATGGTGCTGGTGGCCGCGGCCGGTCCGGCCGCCAATCTGCTTATGGCCGTTCTCTGGGCGCTGATAATCCGTATCGGGCTGGCGCTGGGCGATACGGGGCTGGCGCTGGTGTTTATGGGCGTTGCCGGCATCTTCATCAATACCATCCTGATGGTGCTGAACCTGTTGCCGCTGCCGCCGCTGGACGGCGGCCGGGTCATGACCGGCCTGTTGCCCGGGCCGCTGGCCTACAAGTTCAGCCGTATCGAGCCCTACGGGTTCTTCATACTGATAGGGCTGCTGGTCACGGGACTGCTGGGTGTGATTCTGTGGCCGGTAATCGAGTTTTTCATCGGCCTGATGGCCGGCATATCCGGCCTCCAGCATCGTACCTTTATGGCGGTTTTGATGGCGCTGTTGGGTAAATAGGAGATCACTGACTGCAATGAATACGCAGAGTCGCGTACTCTCGGGTATGCGCCCAACCGGGCGCCTGCACCTTGGCCATTACCACGGCGTGCTGAAAAACTGGGTCCGGTTGCAGCATGAATACGACTGCTACTTCTTCGTCGCCGACTGGCACGCCCTGACCACGCACTACGAGGACTCCCATGTCATCGCCGACAGTGTCTGGGACATGGTGATCGACTGGCTTGCGTCCGGCGTCAACCCGGGCTCGGCGCAGCTGTTCATCCAGTCACATGTGCCCGAACATGCCGAACTGCACCTGCTGCTGTCCATGGTGACACCGCTGGGCTGGCTCGAGCGCGTGCCGAGTTACAAGGACCAGCAGGAGAAGCTGCGCGAGCGGGATCTGGCGACCTACGGCTTTCTCGGCTACCCGCTCCTGCAGAGCGCCGACATCCTCATCTACAACGCCGACAAGGTGCCGGTCGGCGAGGACCAGGTGGCGCATGTCGAACTGACCCGTGAGGTTGCGCGGCGCTTCAATCATATCTACGGCCGGGAGCCCGGCTTCGAGGCAGCGGCCGAGGCGGCGGTAAAGAAGATGGGCAAGAAGAATGCCCGTCTCTACAAGGACCTGCGCCGGCGCTACCAGGAGCAGGGCGATCACGAGGCACTGGACGTGGCACGCGCGCTGTTGCAGGGGCAGCAGAACCTCGCCATCAGTGACCGCGAACGCCTGCTGGGCTATGTCGAGGGCAGCGGCCGCATCATTCTGCGCGAGCCGGAGGTCCTGTTGTCGCCGGCATCGAAGATGCCCGGCCTGGACGGGCAGAAGATGTCCAAGTCCTACAACAACACCATTGCCCTGCGGGAAGAACCCGAGGCGATCCGGCAAAAGCTGCGCACCATGCCGACCGACCCGGCCCGGGTGCGACGCACCGACCCCGGCAATCCCGACGTCTGCCCGGTGTGGCAGCTGCACGAGGTTTATTCCGATGACGGGGTAAAGACCTGGGTGCGCGAGGGTTGCAACAGCGCCGGCATCGGTTGCCTGGAGTGCAAACAGCCGATTATCGACAGCGTGCTGGCCGAGCTGGAGCCGGTGCAGGAGCGGGCGGCGGAGTTCGAGCAGGATCCGGCCCGCGTTCGCGCCATCATCAACGAAGGCTCGGAGGCGGCGCGGGATCTCGCACGCCAGACGCTGGAGGAGGTGCGCGCCGCGATGGGTCTGGAATACACCTGAGTCGGGCCGTCCGCGGCCGCTGGGCCCCGCCTGCCGGCCGTTGTCAGCCGCCCTGCCGCCGCCGTGATATGGCGCCGGGAAGGCCCTGAAACTAGCGACATTTCCGACTGGCTGGGGTAGAATCCTCCGGACGGCCAAGGTCGTCTCCGGTTCCCAGCACCAGGGTATTACATGAGCGAAGACCAGAGCTGCGCAGTCAACCCCGATATCCCGACCCAGGAATCACTCCCCCTCGCTGTCGTTCAGGGCCAGTCCCTCGACTCCCTGCCAAAAGACCTCTATATCCCGCCGGATGCGCTGGAGGTGTTTCTGGATGCCTTCGAGGGGCCGCTGGATCTGCTGCTCTACCTGATCCGCAAGGAGAATCTCGATATCCTGGACATTCCGATTGCCGAGATCACCAGGCAATATGTTGATTATATAGAACTTATGCAGAACATGCGGCTGGAGCTGGCCGCCGAGTACCTGGTCATGGCCGCCATGCTCGCCGAGATCAAGTCGCGCATGCTGTTGCCGCGCCCGGCGGCGGTCGAGGAGGACGAGGACGACCCGCGCGCCGAACTGGTGCGGCGCCTGCAGGAGTACGAGCGCTTCAAGCAGGCGGCCGAGGACGTCGACGAGCTGCCGCGCATGGGACGCGATGTCTTCCAGGCCGAGGCCGGTGCGGGCAACCGCCAGGTCGTCAAGCTGCCGCCCGAGGTCCAGCTGCCGGACCTGATCGCCGCCTTCCAGGATGTCATCAAGCGCGCCAGCATGTACGCGCACCACCACGTACAGCTGGAATCGCTGTCGGTCCGGGAGCGCATGTCCAGTGTGCTGGAGCGCATCCGCGCCAGTCATTTCACCCGGTTCGACGACCTGTTCACCCTCGAGGAGGGCCGCATGGGCGTTGTCGTGACGTTCCTGGCAGTTCTCGAGCTGAGCAAGGAATCGCTGCTGGAAATCACCCAGGCGGAAGCCTTTGCGCCGATTCACGTGAAAGCCGCGGACAGCGCGCAGGCCGTCCCCGAGCAGGCCACAGGTACCTGAGATGGATATAAAACGACTCAAACAGATTGCCGAGGCCATCCTGCTGGCCGCGGCCCGACCCGTGACGCTCGATCAGCTGCTGGCGCTGTTCGGGGAAAACGAGCGCCCGGAGCGCGCCGAGATGCGCGCGGCCCTGGAGGCGCTGGAAGCCGAGTTCGACGGTCGCGGCATCGAGCTGGTGCAGGTTGCCAGCGGCTACCGCATCCAGGTAACGGACGAGATGCAGCCCTGGGTGTCACGCCTGTGGGAGGAGAAGCCGGCCCGCTATTCCCGGGCCCTGCTGGAGACCCTGGCACTGATTGCCTACCGTCAGCCGATCACGCGCGGCGAGATCGAGGATGTGCGCGGCGTCAGCGTCAGTACCTCGATCATGAAAACACTGCAGGAGCGCGAGTGGGTGCGGGTCGTTGGCCACCGCGAGGTGCCGGGCCATCCGGCCATGTATGGCACCACGAAGGAGTTCCTGGATTACTTCAGCCTGAAAAGCCTGGATGAATTGCCGACACTGGCCGAGTTGCGTGATCTCAGCACCATCGGCGAGGAGCTGCAACTCGACCTGTCGGACATCCCGGAGACGCAGCTGGCCCCGGCAAATGACGACAGCGAACCGGAGCAAGACGCCGAGGTCATCGACATGGCCCAGGCCCCCGATGCAGCCGAGGATGATTCCCCGGCGACCCTTCACTAGTCCAGCGCAATACCTACCCCCGTGTCATGTCGGAACGGCTGCAAAAGGTTCTGGCCCGTGCCGGCTATGGCTCCCGCCGCCAGATAGAAGACTGGATACGGGCCGGCCGCATCGAGGTCGATGGTGCGACGGCAGCGCTGGGCTGCAGCATAAGCGGCAAGGAAAAGATCCGCATCGACGGCAAGCCGGTGTCCTGTGCGGCCGCCATCAGCCGCACCAGCCACCGCACCCTGATGTATCACAAGCCGGCAGGAGAGCTGACCACGCGTTCCGATCCGGAAGGCAGACCGACGGTGTTCGACAAACTGCCGGTCATCAAGACGGGCCGCTGGATCAGCATCGGCCGGCTTGACCTGAACACGACCGGCCTGTTGCTGCTGACCACGGACGGCGACCTGGCCAACCGCCTGATGCATCCGTCGGGCGAGATCGAGCGTGTCTACGCGGTGCGGGTGCTGGGCGAGGTCGGTGACGACATGCTCCGCCGCCTGCGCCAGGGCGTGCAACTCGATGACGGCATGGCGGCATTTGCCGACATTCGCGATGCCGGCGGGGCAGGGGCCAACCACTGGTACCACGTCACCCTCAGGGAGGGCCGCAACCGGGAGGTGCGGCGTCTGTGGGAATCGCAGGGCGTGCAGGTCAGCCGCCTGATGCGGGTGAGTTTCGGGCCCGTCAGCCTGCCGCGGCAGCTGCGACCGGGCAAGTACCGGGAACTGACGCGGCAGGAGAGTGTAGCCCTGTACCGCAGCGTCGGCCTGCAGGCACCGCCGGCGCCGAGAAAACATGTGGCCGGCAAGGCGTACCGCACGCGTGGCCGTAAAGGCCGTTAGGCGCCGCAATCCAGCAGGACTGGAACCTGCAGGTAGGTTGGGCAAGGTTCCGTAGGTTGGATTAGGCGCGAAAGCGCCGTAATCCAACAGAGCGGGCCGCTAATGAGTGAAGGCCCGCATGTCTTCTGCAGGCCGGGCATCGGCAGCGAAGCGAACGTGCCCGCCACATGACAGGACGCCCGCGCACAATCCTGACAACAAGCGCATATTCTCCATGTCGTCACCAACACATGCCCCAGCTTCGCTACAAGACCGTCTATAATAAATTGTTCAGGGCCTACGGACCGCAACACTGGTGGCCGGGCGAGACGCCGTTCGAGATCATGGTTGGTGCCATACTGACGCAGAACACCGCCTGGTCGAATGTCGAGAAGGCCATTGCCAATCTGGTGGCGAAAGACAAGCTGCACCCGCGGGCCATTGCGAACTCGCGGCATGACCACCTCGCCGGCTGGCTGCGACCTTCCGGCTATTTCAATATCAAGGCGGAGCGACTGAAGTCCTTCTGCCGCTGGTATGTAGAGGCCGGAGAATTTGCCGAACTCGACCGGCTGGATACCCGCGGGCTGCGCGAGGCACTGCTCGGCGTGAAAGGTGTGGGCCCGGAGACGGCTGATGACATCCTGCTGTACGCCTTCAACCGCCCGGTGTTTGTCATCGATGCCTACACGCGCCGCCTGTTTGCGCGGCTGGGCAGGTTCACCGGCGACGAGGGCTACGAGGCCATGCGTCTGGTATTCGAGCAGGCGCTGGGCCCTGACGTCCCGCTGTACAACGAATACCACGCGCTGATTGTCCGGCATGCAAAGGAGATCTGCCGTGTACGGCCGGACTGCGGACGCTGTATGCTGGCAGGGGTCTGCCCTGCGGCCAACGGGGTAGGGTGATAACGGAAATCATGCTAGTTTTATCCAGGTTGTGCGGCAGGGTATTACCGCCACAGCGGGCAGGGTACGATATCCGCTCCTTGCAGGTTTCCAGTATTGCGATACGGGGAGGCGATGCATGAAACTGACCAGCAGGTATTCCCTCGAGGGGTCCGCCATGCAGCGATCGCTGCATGAACTGTTGTTTGCCGGCGTGTTCGCTGGCCTGGTGCTGCTCACCGGCTGTGATTCAGGGCCGCCGGCAGAATCGAGGGCGACCGGGCCGGTGGCCGAAACTCCGGTACCTGCAGCGCCGGCGCAGGATGCGCCGGTTGGCCAGGGTGCTGCCCTGGACGCAGGGATGGTCAACCCCGGCTACCACGAGAAGCCGGACTGGTTTGTCGAATCCTTTCTCGATATTCGCGAGGATGTCACCGAGGCCGCCGCGGTTGACAGGCGCGTCGTGCTGTACTTCTACCAGGATGGTTGTCCCTACTGCAAGAAGCTGCTCGACACCAACCTGGCGCTGAAGAATACTGTTGATAAATTTCGCGGCAGCTTCAATGTCATCGCCATCAACATGTGGGGTGACCGCGAGGTGACCGATTTCGACGGTGCCGCGACTACCGAGAAGGAATTCGCAAGGTCCCTGCGCGTCATGTTTACCCCGACGCTGCTGTTTCTTGACGAGCAGGGCGGGGTGGTGCTTCGGGTCAACGGCTATTACGCGCCGCACAAGTTCAATGCCGCGCTGGATTACGCCGCTGTGCACAGTGGCAGCGGGCCGAGCTTCCGTGAATATCTCGCCGGGGTTTCACCGTCGCCGGCCAGCGGCAGGCTGCATAGCGATCCGGACTTTCTGCCGGCAACGGCACCACTGGCCGCACGTGAGTCGGGCAAGCCGCTGCTGGTGTTCTTCGAGCAGAAGGAGTGCGCGCCCTGCGATGAACTGCATACCGACATCCTGCAGCGGCCCGAGACCCGCGAACAGCTGGCACGCCTCGATGCCGTACTGCTGGACATGTGGTCGAACGAGCCGGTGCAGCGCCCGGACGGCACGGTCGGCAGTGCGGCGGAGTGGGCGAGAGAACTGGATGTGAAATATGCCCCGTCGCTGGTGTTCTTCGACCGGGACGGCAGGGAGGTGTTTCGTGCCGAGGCGTACCTCAAGTCATTCCATATACAGTCGGTCATGGATTATGTCTCCTCCGGCGCCTACCGGGAACAGCCCAGCTTCCAGCGCTTTATCTCGACCCGCGCCGATGCGCTGGAGGCGCAGGGAATCCATGTTGATCTGATGGACTGAGCGGCAACATATCCCCTGGAAACACAGAACTGTCGGTCGTAACAGCGCAGAAGAAATCTCAATCGGAAACTGATATTACAGGGTCAAGCGCTGGTTCTGTCGCGCACTGGTCACATTGGTTATTGCCAGTGGGGAACAAGGCAAGCCGGCATGACTTGCTGTGTTCCCCGTTAGTAATAACCCAATCATTGCAAAAAAAGCGTACCGCAGGAGCGGCGCCTCGCCGCGATTCGCGCCGGGGGCGGCGCTCCTGCCGTGCTGTGCCAGGACCTTGCTGACGGTGAACCCCGAAAGCCTGATGAAATATTCATTTCTACCCGGTAAATCATGGGGCGAAACCCGCTTTCAGGGCAAGATTTATGCAACTATCGGGATAATGTTGAATGACATGCCCGCCCTGTCCCGCCCCCTTCAAAGGGGGTGCGGGCCGGAATGCCGGATATTATTGTGCTCCCTGGCAACTTGCCATAGCCTGCCGGGCACATTCCGAGAACCGTCAGCCAGACGGTTTCGAGAACGCCTGTGGATGCAGCTACTGGCTGACTCCCCTGACTTGAATTTTCCGGTTATTACATAGTCTGTGCCAGAACCGTTCATACAGTACCAAAAAAATTGCGACTCGAAGGTCGCCTGAAAGCCCGTTTCATGACTATCCGTTTTTCTATTCCCTCAATAAACCCTGAGCATCATCCTTCACAATCAAATCGGACCGATTAATTCAGCACGAAGATGATCTTTTCTGACATGCTCTAGTACTTCTTGTGCACTGAGCTGGTCAGGGTCATAGTCAATCACAAGCAGGTGCGCACGTCCTGGAGTGAACTGGGCTTCTTCCACGCCCCCATGTTTTTGCAGATCACTAATCAGTTCAGCCTGCTCGGCTTCTCCGAGTACATCATCTACATGGACCACAATTTCGACTTTATGCATAGTTGCCATATCTGATCTCCTCTTGGTGTACGGCCAATCACACGTGAACAATAGAATATGTATTCTTGAATCAATTATATTATTACCACTTGTGCATGATTACTGCATTGATTTTAAACAAAAATATATGATTTTTTACAGGATGCTCCTGCAGGCCGGGATGAAAAATCCTGGAGCAGAAAATAGCGCACGAATTCAAGCGTGTGCCCTGGTTTTTCAGGAAAAAAGGTAGCAAGGGGGGAAGGTATCAGAGTGCATTATTTCCTGATACAAGCAGTAACCGTGCTCCGATACCCTTCTCGTCACATATCGCTTCGAATCAATCGACTAATCAGGTATCAGCGCAGGATTGAAATGGATATTAATAAAATCCCTGCGGCAGAATTCACTTTGTTCTGCTACTACCCGGCCGGTGGACTCTTCCACGATACGAACATACAGGGGAGTGCGCAATTCAGGCCATCGAGTTTCCCAGCGTGTGTCTATATGGTATATGTTGGCGGCCTTGACATCAAAGCAGATTGGGCAAGTGCGGTATTCATAAGGCGGTATCGGCAGTACTTGCGGCGAAATATCTACAGCGATGCATATGTGGCCCGGGGCTACAAGGACTTCGTGATATGCCTGATGATCGCGGCCATGCTCCGCAAGGCTCTTTTTTCCATCACCTATCTGAATCATGGCGTGAATATGACCTTTTATTGTCGCAGCGTCGCTCTCGACAATGCCCGGCTCTCGATAGGTGGCGCATCCGGTAGCCAAGGTGAGGCATATGACTGCAACAACACCCAGACCAGCAATTTTTATGATGTATGTCATGGCCAGCACATATTACACAGCAGTGAGACAGGGGTTCTAGCAAGCCTGGCTATGCTCGCACTTACCCCATCAATGACATTGATGGCTGGAATCATGAATACCCCTTGCTGTCCCATTAAAATTCCTGGCTTGCGGTGTAAGCATCCGGGTCCAGGCCGGGAATGCGAAACCAGGTGGACCTGAAACAGGAAAACGGCCAGTGATGCTCAGGACCGCATCCCCTCTCCCACGCGTGGGAGAGGGGATGCGGTCCTGAGCATCACTGGCCGTTTTCCTGTTTCAGGTCCACCTGGTTTCGCATT
>JBFELL010000071.1:0-14026 GCA_041552135.1 Gammaproteobacteria bacterium | reverse complement strand
GCATATTAGAAACTAATGAAAAACTTTAATTTATTGTTTTTCAAACGATAATAAACATGGATAAAAAATGCGCAATTTAACGGCGAGACTGCAAAAATAGGGATTTCGAACGTTTTGCACGGCTTAATCCACAGAGTTATCCACAGGAAATGTGGATAACAGGCGACCTTCAATCAGATGAATGAGTTAGACGTCTTTGGTAACAATGCATCTCAGACTTTTACGCTAACTTGAGTCAGCCTTCCGCCAGCCGTCATAGCCCGTCCACGTGAGCGAAATTATCCTGCGCATCGCGGTTCCCTCACCGCTGTTCCGGCATTTTGATTACCTGCCGCCGGCATCGGTCGAGGCCGGCGCGCTGCAGCCCGGTGTCCGGGTACGCGTTCCGTTCGGCAGGCGCCGGGCCGTCGGTGTCCTGCTGGAAGTACGCAGTAGTAGCGACATTGAACGCGCGCGCCTGAAACCTGCACTGGCGATACTCGACACGCAACCCGTTATCAGCGCCGACGTACTCACCATGACGCTGTGGGCAAGCGCCTACTACCACCATCCCGTCGGTGAATGTCTCAGCGCCGCGCTGCCCACACTGCTGCGCAGCGGACAGGCGTTAGCGGAGTTGCGACCGGCGGGCTGGCGGTTGACGTCCGCCGGTGAAGCCATCGACATCGCTGCCCTGGCACGTGCCCCGCGCCAGTCGGGCATCATGCAGGCATTGCAGCAGCACCCCGGCGGCCTGGCACGCAGCGAACTCGATGCCACGTCCGCCACCCTGAAAACACTGCAGGCCAAGGGCTGGATTGAACCCTGTGTCCTCGAGTCGCCCGCCGCTGATGCAATGCCACCGGCCGACACCCCACACACCCTGAACCCGTCACAGCAGGAGGCGGTCGATGCCATCTGCCAGGGCCTGGACCGGTACCACCCCTTCCTGCTTGAAGGCGTGACCGGCAGTGGCAAGACCGAGGTCTACCTGCAGGCCATTGCCGCGGTCATCGACAGCGGCCGGCAGACCCTGGTGCTGGTACCGGAGATCGGCCTTACGCCACAACTCGTGGAACGCTTTCGACGACGCTTCCCGATGCCAATTGCGGTGCTGCATTCGGGCCTCGCCGAGCGTGAACGGCTCATCGCCTGGCAGCAGGCCCGCAGCGGCGAGGCCGCGGTCATCATCGGTACCCGCTCGGCCATCTTCACGCCGCTGGCCCGTCCCGGGCTGCTGGTGATCGACGAGGAGCACGACAGCTCGCTGAAACAGCAGGAAGGGCTGCGCTACTCGGCACGCGACCTGGCCGTGTGGCGGGCCCGCCGGCTTGACATCCCGGTGGTGCTGGGCTCGGCCACGCCATCGCTGGAGAGCCTGTACAACGTCGAGCAGCAACGCTACCGGCACCTGGTCCTGCCGGAGCGCACCGGTGCGGCACAGCTGCCGCAGTTCAGCATCATCGACGTGCGCAAGCAGCCACTGGAGCAGGGCCTGTCACGCGCCCTGCTGAACCGCATCCAGCGCCACCTCGAGGCCGACGGCCAGGTACTGCTGTTTCTCAACCGCCGCGGCTTTGCACCCACGCTCATCTGTCACGAATGCGGCTGGGTCGCCGAGTGCCGGCGCTGCGACGCCCGCATGACCCTGCACCAGCGCGACCGGGAGCTGCGCTGCCACCACTGCGGCAGCCAGCGACCCGTCGACCCGGCCTGCCCCGAGTGTGGCGCCACCGACCTGCGGCCGCTGGGCCAGGGCACCGAACGTGTGGCCGAGGTGCTGGCGGCGCAGTTCCCGGACATTGGATCCCTGCGCATCGACCGCGACACCACGCGCCGCAAGGGCGAGCTCGCCAGCCACCTGGCGCGGGCGAAAAGCGGCGAGGCCCGCATCCTGCTCGGCACCCAGATGCTGGCCAAGGGCCACCACTTTCCCGGTGTCACCCTGGCGGCCATCCTGAACGTCGACCAGGGACTGTTCGGCACCGATTTCCGCTCGAGCGAGCGCATGGCGCAGCTCATCGTCCAGGTGGCCGGCAGGGCCGGTCGCCATGACCGTCCCGGTGAGGTCGTCATCCAGACCCATCACCCGGACCACCCGCTGTTGCTGCAGTTGATCCGCCAGGGCTATCCGGCCTTTGCCCGCGCCGCAATGGCCGAGCGCCATGCCGCGGGCCTGCCGCCGGCCAGCCACCTCGCGCTGGTCCGCGCCGAGGCCACCGGACAGTCGGTGCCGCTGGAATTCCTCGAAGGCGTGCGGGAACGTATCGAGCAGCAGGACAGCGGGGAAGTCGAAATCTGGGGCCCGGTCCCGGCCACCATGGAACGGCGCGCCGGCCGCTTCCGGGCCCAGCTGATGCTGCAATCCGGCAACCGTGGCAGGCTCCAGCGCACCCTGGGCACACTGGTCCGGCAGCTGGAGCAGGCAAAAGAGGCCCGCCAGGTCCGCTGGTCGGTGGATGTCGACCCGGCGGACACCTTCTGAACGCTATGCAAGAGGGCGGCCGGCCGGGATAATAGGCGGCCACTGAAAATTCACCTTAACCGCAGAGACGCAGAGGGCGCAGAGAAAACCGAAAAACATTCACCGCAAAGGACGCGAGGAAAGACAGTGCAAAAACCCGACCTCAACAGGGTGACAAGCGATGCACAATCCGTAGGTCGGGTTAGCCCTGCGGGCGTAACCCGACATGTCCAGCCATAGAACACTGAAGGTCAGGCATTTTGCATGTCCGGATTGATTTTTATCTTCGCGCCCTTTGCGTCTTTGCGGTGAGCAAGTTTCTATTAACGGTTTACTCAGCGCCCTCTGCGTCTCTGCGGTGAACAAACTGACCCTGGCTGGGATACGTGAAAGAACAACTGGAACAATTGCTCACCGACGCCGTGGCCGCCCTGCAGGCCGCCGGCGACCTGCCCGCCGACATCACGCCGGATGTCATGATCGAGCGCACCCGTGACCGTTCGCATGGCGACTTCGCCAGCAACCTGGCGATGACGCTGGCCAGGCCGGCCCGGGCAAGACCGCGCGACATCGCGGAAAAACTGGTCGCCGCGCTCGCCGGTGACGGCCATGTGGAGAAGGTCGAGATTGCCGGCCCGGGCTTTATCAATTTCTTCCTCGGCCCCGGCGCCTACCATGCCCTGATCGACGAAATCCTCGAGCGGGGCGAGTCCTGGGGCCGCGGTGACATCGGTGCGGGCAAGCGCGTACAGGTCGAGTTCGTCTCGGCCAACCCGACCGGTCCGCTACACGTCGGCCACGGCCGCGGCGCGGCCTACGGTGCCGCCGTCGCCGACCTGCTGGCCGCCGTCGGCTACGACGTGCACCGCGAGTACTATGTCAACGACGCCGGACGGCAGATGGACATCCTCGCCACCTCGGTGTGGCTGCGCTACCTGGAACTCGGCGGCGAGGCGTTCAGCTTCCCCTCCAACGGCTACCGGGGCGATTACGTCCAGGACATTGCCGCGACCCTGCGGCGCGAACACGGCGATGCCTACCACCATACGGCCGCGGAGGTCTTCAGCGGCATCCCGGCCGATATGCCGGAGGGCGACAAGGAGCAGCACATCGACGCCCTGATCGCACGCAGCCGCAAGCTGCTCGGCGACAACCGCTACCGCTTCGTCTTCGAGCTCGGCCTGAATACCATCCTCGACGACATCCGCGACGATCTCGGCCTGTTCGGCGTCTGCTACGAGGAGTGGTACTCCGAACGCAGCCTGGTGGAAAGCGGCGCGGTCAACAAGGCAATCGAACGCCTGCGCCATTCCGAACATGTCTACGAGAAAGACGGCGCGCTGTGGTTCCGCTCCACCGACTACGGCGACGAGAAGGACCGCGTCCTGGTGCGCGACAACGGCCAGACCACCTACTTCGCTTCCGACATCGCCTATCACATGGACAAGCTGGAGCGCGGTTTCGACCGCGTCATCGACATCTGGGGTGCCGACCACCACGGCTACGTGCCGCGGGTAAAGGCGGCCCTGCAGGCACTGGGCGATGACCCGGAAAAACTCGACGTGCTGCTGGTGCAGTTCGCGGTCCTCTACCGCAGCGGCGAGAAAGTGCAGATGTCGACACGCTCCGGCGATTTCGTCACCCTGCGGCAGTTGCGCAAGGAAGTCGGCCGTGATGCGGCGCGCTATTTCTACGTCATGCGCAAGTGCGAGCAGCACATGGACTTCGACCTCGACCTGGCAAAGTCGCAGTCGAACGACAACCCGGTCTACTACGTTCAGTATGCCCATGCCCGCGTCATGAGCGTGTTCCGGCAGCTGGAGGAAAAGGGACTGGCATGGGACCGGGCACAGGGCTCGCAGTCACTGGCACGGCTCACGGAAAGCCACGAGCAGGAACTGCTGATCAACCTGTCGCGTTACCCCGAGGTGCTGGAAACCGCGGCCATCAACCACGAACCGCACCAGATCACCAACTACCTGCGCGACCTGGCAAACGACTTCCACACCTACTACAACGCACACACCTTCATCGTCGATGACCCCGCACTGCGCAACGCGCGCCTGAACCTGATCAGCGCCACGCGCCAGGTCATCGGCAATGCCCTGTGCCTGCTGGGCGTCTCGGCACCGGAGAGCATGTAATGGCAAGAGACTACAAGCACCGCGCCACCGGCAGAAAACGTCGCAAGCCGGTTTCCCCGTGGCTCGGGGTGACAGTCGGCCTGCTGGTCGGGCTGTTTGTCGCCTTCCTCATCTACATCAAGATGCTTGCGCCGAAAACACCGCGTCTGGCTGGCGATATCACCGGGGGCATGCCGGAGACCACCGCTGCGGGCGAAAGCGGCACCGGCACGGACAATGGCAACCAGCCCCCCAAGCCGCGCTTTGTCTTCTACTCGGAACTGCCGGAGATGGAGGTCATCGTCCCCGAGGAGGAAATCCGCGCTAGCACGACCCGGCCACCGCCTGTCGTGCCCGACAGGCAGGCCAGCACAACACAGCCAGCAGCGCCGGCCAGTACGATACAACCGGCGGCACCCGCCGAAACCTACTACCTGCAGGCAGGTTCGTTCAAGGGTGCCGACCAGGCCGACCGCTTCAAGGCAAAACTTGCACTGATGGGCTTCGAGACCGACATCCAGACCATCACCATTAACAACAAGGACACCTACCACCGCGTGCGCGTCGGCCCCTTCAGTAACCTGCGCACACTGGACAAGGCCCGCGGCCAGCTCAAGAAACAAGGCATCGAAACCCGCACGGTGAAGATCAAGGGCTGATAGTCCGGGGTATTGGCAGACGCAGGGTTACGGCATGATTACCCGGTCGGGCATATCGCCGGCAAGTGCACCGTAGAGGCGGGAAGGCAGCCGATAGCATGTCCGGTAGTGCGGCTTGCGCGCCCGACACAAGCTAGCGCAGATGACGACAGCACAAGTCATACTATCGTTCCCGCAGGGACGGGAATGACAGGGACCTGCGATTCCAGAGGCAGGTCTGGCCGGCCCGAGGGGCGTAATCCGACAGGTGCGTCGGTTGCCGTTGCCAGTCTACGCTAGCACTCTGTCACGGTGCAGTCGACATCCCCGTACACCTCGAAGTACTCGCGCAGCAATATCCTGTTACCGTCCCAGACACGTATCTCCCACTGTCCGGGCGTCAGGTCGTAGTCCTCGTCAAAAAAGTAGACGTACTCGAAGAAATGCGCCTTGCGAAGCCCCGAGTACTGCAGGCGCTTGCGCTGCTTGTGGATGCGTGGCACCCGGCCTGTATCCGCATCACTGACCGGTCTCAGCACCTGGACATCCACGCTTGCATCCAGCGGCATATCGTATAACACGGCAATCAGCTGCAGGCCGTGGCCAAGCACGGCCGGCACCCGTTGCGACCTGGCAGTGACCTCGACAAGGTCGTAGTCATCCCAGCGATAGCCGGTAGCCGCATACTCGTCCGCTACCAGCGTACCGCCCGTGCGCTTGATGTGGGCGTGGTAGACAGTCCCGACATAGCCATCCGTCGCGGCATATCCGGCCCCGCTGCCCGTGCACAGCAACAACATCACAAGTCCGTTACGTATCCAGCGCATGGTCACCTCCGGTGATTACGGCATGGCTTGCCGGTTAGATAGTTGCGGTGCAGCCTCATTACCCCGCCCGACCCACCCGGGCGCGTGGGGTTTTATTGCACGCATTACAGCAGTATGCCCAGCGCGACCAGCACCGGCATCAGCAGGCTCAGCGCCACATTCGGCGCCAGCATGCGCCGCAGTGCACCGTCATGTCCCGCATGGCGCCATACCCCGCCTGCCAGCGGCATGGCGATACCCAGACACAACAGGCCGACCAGCGCTCCGTGCGGCAGGTAGCCTGTCGAGACGCCAAGCACCGGCACGGCAAACGCCGCGAGCAGGAAGCCGAGGTAAACCCCCGCCCCGGCCCTTGCGCCATGCACGATGAGCAGGTGGCGCCGACCCGTCGCCCGGTCGGCCTCGACATCGGGGTACTGGTTCAGCAACAGCAGGTTGCTGGCCAGAAAAAACGGCACCAGCGACACGATGGCGGCGGTGGCCGAATACTCACCGCTGAGCACGAATGCGGTACCCGTGACCATGAGCGGTCCGAACGCCAGGCCGGGTGCCGCCAGGCACAGCCAGGGACGGCGCGTCAGCCAGGGCGTGTAGGCCACCACCAGCGCCACGCCCGGTATGCCGACCAGCAGGATACCCGGCCCGGCAGTCCAGGCCAGGTACAGACCGATGGCGATGCAGACGACCAGTGCCCCGAGGCCGAACACCAGCACCGCGGTGGCGCCGCCCGGGTCCGCCGGCAACGCGCCGCTACCGCCGCTGAACGGCGTGCGCTGCGTCTGCAGATCGAGGCCACTGCGGAAGTCGAGGTATTCGTTCAGCAGGTTGACACTGGCATGTGCCGCCAGCGCACCGGCGAGAACCGCCAGCAGCATGCCGGCCTCAACGCCATCAACCGTCAGCCTGGCGGCCGCATAGCCGAGAAAGACGCTTGCCAGTGTCAGCAGCAAAAAGGCCGGCCGGGAGGAGGCCCGCAGTGTGTTCAGGCGCATCGCACCCGCCCGTACCCGCTCATGCCGTCAACCAACAGCACCTGTCGATCGTGGCACAGCGGGTATAGCCGCGCGACGCCTGCTACAGCCAATTGCGTCCACCGCAAGATCAACACCTGCAGCATGACAACCAGCACCATCATCCCGGTGAAGATCGCAAAGGCGAACGGGTTCTCCGCACCCGGGATGCCGCCCGCATTGATGCCAAGCAGGCCCGTCAGGAAACCGAGCGGCAGGAAGGTGGCCGCGACCTCGTCAGGCGTCAGGGGCCATGCGCCGCCCTTGCCGTCCAGCAGGAGGGCATATAAACCGACGGATGGTGAAGTGGGCATGGCGCATATCCTGGTTATGTTCCACAGGCAGCAGCGCCTGCGGGTTCAGTCGCCGGACCGGGCAGTGATGTGTACTGCCTTCACCGCATGATGTGCGCAGCCCGCCGGGTTTATTTCTAGCACAGGCACAGCCCGTCGGCTATTCGACAAAGCCCTTGTCGCGCAGGATCGCATCGATCCGCGCCTGGTGCTCCGCCTCCCACTCCTCCAGCGACTCGGCGGCATCCTTCGCGGCGCGCGCCCCGGCGGTCTCCAGCACGGTATCCTGCTCTGCGGCCGGCACCACCACGATGCCCTCCTCGTCGGCCACCACCACGTCACCGGGCGCCACCCGTACCCCGCCGCACCGCACCGTGCCGTTCAGCACCCCGAGTTCGCGCTTGCCGCCCGGAATGGGAATCACGCCACGGGCGAACACCGGAAAGCGGTCTTCGCGCACCTCGGCCAGGTCACGGATCACGCCGTCGACGACGAAGCCGGCAATCCCGCGCCGTTTTGCCACGGCGCAGACATTGCCGCCCGACACGGCGTAGTCGACATCTCCCGCCTCGACGACGATGACCGAGCCGGGGGCCGCGCGGTAAATCGCGGCATGCAGCATCAGGTTGTCGCCGGGTGCACAGCGCACCGTGCAGGCCGGCCCGGCAATGCGCGGCATGGGCTGCCACAGCGGCCGGATGCCGATATCCATGACCTGGTCACGGCCCATGGCATCGGCAAGCGTGGTCGGGGAGAGCGCGCTGAAGGCGTTTGAATCAGTCATGGTCAAGATCACCCCTGTTTACCGACAGACCCGGCTGCAGCCGCCATGCTAGGTCTCCTCGTGCATCGCCTTGTGCAGCCGGAGCGGTTCCGCGCGCTTCCTGCGCATGCGGATGTTGAGCATCTCCACCACAACCGAGAAGGCCATGGCAAAGTAGATATAGCCCTTCGGCACGTGCACGTCGAAACCCTCGACGATCAGCGTCACACCCACAAGGATAAGAAATGCCAGGGCAAGGATCTTGATGGTCGGGTGATTGTCGACAAACTCGCCGATGGCCCTCGCGGCCATGAGCATCACAACGACGGCCAGGATGATCGCGATCGCCATGATCGAAACCTGCTCCACCAGTCCGACCGCCGTGATCACCGAGTCCAGCGAAAAGACGATGTCGAGCACGGCAATCTGGAACAGCACCGGCCCCAGGGTTGCCGGCATACCCGGCTGGTGACTGTCCTCTACGCCTTCCAGGCTGTTGTGGATCTCGTGGGTCGACTTGGCCAGCAGGAACAGGCCACCGGTGATGAGAATCACATCGCGCCCCGAGATCGCCTGGGCCAGCACTGTGAACCAGGTGTCGGTCAGCCCCATGACCCAGGAGATGGAAAACAGCAGGCCCAGGCGCATCCCCATGGCCAGCAGCAGGCCGACCCGCCTGCCGAAATTACGCTGCCTCTCGGGCAGGCGACCAACCAGGATGGAAATGAAGATAATGTTGTCGATCCCGAGCACGATCTCCAGCGCCGTCAGCGTTGCCAGCGCGATCCATGCCTCGGGGCTTGCTATCCATTCAAACACTGCTCTCTCCGGGACGCTGCACGATGAAGACTGGATCTTACCGGAGCCGGATGACGGGTAATAGTCTTCAGGATGCCGTGAGGGCACGGCGGCGGACAGACGGCAACGCCGGGTCTCAGTCCCTGCCGTACAGGCGGCGCAGTTCCGCCTTGGCCTGTTCCAGCACCCGGTGCTGGGCCTCGTCCAGGTTCCCGCCGGCACGGTTGATGTAGAACGTCAGCATCGACATGGCCGAGCGAAACGGTTCCGACTTCCGCTGTGTGCTGGCATCCGCCGATCGCTTCAGGGATCGCGCGATCCTGGCGGGATCCTTCCAGGTGAACACGCCCTCCTCGAGTTCCAGTGCATGGCTCTCGCGGGTGACCTTCGCGGACCAGCGCGGCGGGGGCGGCGTTTTTCTCCCTGCAGGCATCAGCGGACCACCCCATGCGGCAGCTTGCCGGTCAACCGCCAGGCAGAGGGCCTGTCGGCCAGGCGGAACAAGCGCTCATGCCGCACGCTCAAGGGCACCGGATCCGGTAACGGCAGCGCAGTGAAACACACGGCGTCGCGCCGGATATCCTAGTCTGACAAATAGTACTCAACCGTGGATACCACGCGAACCTTCTTGATGTGCGGGTTGTTCTTGTCCCGCGGCGTAATGCTGAACTGCCCCTGGCGGGCATTTTTGATTTTACCCAGCCGGCTTTCGGAATCGGCAGCAAACTTCCCGGCCACTTCCCTCGCCTTCCTGGTGGCTTCCTCGATCATGTCCGGCTTGACGTCATTCAACCGGGTGAACAGGTACTCTGTCTGGGCCTGGTAGTTGCCGCCGGTCAGCACGATGCCTTGCTTGCCGAGATCGGACAGGGACCCCATGACAGAGCGCACGCCTTCGACATTTCTCGAGTACACGGTAACCGTTTGCAGCGCACTGTAGCGGAACTCGGGCCTGGCATTATTGCCGTATTGCTGCGCGGACTTGTCGGTGATCGCCGGTGATGAGGAAGAAATGTCATCCGGGCTGATAGCGTTGTTTTCCAGAAACGTCTTTATCGCTGCGGTACTGGCCTCGACCGAGCCGTAGAGCGCTTCCAGGTCATTGCCGGCCGCGATGAACTGGATCGGCCAGATAACGATATCCGACGGGTACTCGCGCTCTGACAGGCCCTTCACTGTGACCGTGCGCTCGTACTCCCTGAACTCGATGGCGGCACGACCCAGCAGGTAGCCTGACGCGGTCAGTCCCAGGAATATAAATGCGCCCAGTATGAAGGCGCTTGCCTTGCTGTTTCGCTCCATCGGGTTCTCCATTCGCACAGACAGGGGTCAGGGCGCAGTTTCGCGCCGATAGTATGAACAACTGTACTCCGGCCCGGATCAGGAGGTTCAGTCACTGCGGCAATATCGAAGCACGTGCACTGAAAATACCACACCCGGCGCCAGGGCCATCAGTGTAAACCCGATTATTGCAAAAAAGCTTACCGCAGGAGCGGCGCCTCGCCGCGATTCGCGCCGGGGGCAGCGCTCCTTCTACAGTGCCGTGCCAGGACCTCACTGACAGTGAACTTCGAAAGCATAATGAAATATACATTACTAGCCGGTGAATCACGGGGCAAAATCCGCTTTCAGGGCAGGATTTATGCAACTATCGGGTAAATCCACCCATCACAAGTTGCCACAATAATGGCACCGGTGAGTGCGATGTCCAGACCCGAATCGCCATGGCGCCAACAACAGCCGCCACAAGCAACAGGAGCCCACTGATGACGAGGGATGCCCGTCGCCCGTTTCGGGAGTTTTCCTGCGACTCGTTGTTACAGGCAAACATCGCCAGCTTGCAGGCCGGGCATCTCGCTGCCGGAATACTCGGCGCATAAGACCACCACTGCCATTTGTGCCGGAGACCGTCCTCGAGCCCAGGCAATGGAACACCGTGAAAGATGGTCATGCCCTTTTGCGAGACCGACCAGCGGATGCTGTTCTGCTTGCCAGGCAAACAACCCTGCTCCAGTGCC
Organism: Gammaproteobacteria bacterium; assembly: GCA_041552135.1. GTDB lineage: Bacteria > Pseudomonadota > Gammaproteobacteria > UBA9214 > UBA9214 > SZUA-186. The sequence goes on along the minus strand of JBFELL010000071.1, from coordinate 3,113 downwards.
CTGGCGCAATTCGGGCAGAGAGTCAGGCTCTCATGAATCGACAATCTGCACCCCGCGCCAGAAGGCCACCCGCCCCTTGATTGCCATAGCGGCCGGCATTGGCGAGTCGTAGTACCAGGCCGCATCGGGATTCATCTTGCCGTCGACCTCGAGCGAATAATAATGCGCAGTACCTTTCCAGGAGCAGGCCGTTGTTGAACTGCTCTCTCTAAGGTACTCGCGACGAACGCAGGCCAGCGGAAAATAATGATTACCCTCGATGACCACGGTGTCATCGGATTCGGCGATTATCTTGTCGTTCCAGATGGCCTTCATTTCATCAGGACCCGGAATCAGGACGGATACCAAACTGCATAGTATATACAACGGCACTCTGCCGGATTTGATTCCGGGCCCGCACGATAACCATACAGGCCGAGCCCCGTCATCCCCGGATGGCCGCTTACAGCCCCGCCAGGTAGGCGGGCCCACCCAGGGTTTTGACTGCCGCCTGGATTCCGGAGGCGCGCTGCTGAACGTAGCCGGATGGACGGGCGGCCGACAAGCGCTTCGGTGCAGGCAGAACCGCCGCCAGCAGCGCTGTCTCCCGGGGCGTCAGCTGCGCCGGGGACTTGCTGAAAAACACTCGACTCGCGGCATCGACACCGTAGACCTGCGGTCCAAATTCCACCACATTGAGATAGACTTCCAGGATCCGGCGCTTGGGCCAGGTCAACTCGATCACTACGGTCAACCAGGCCTCCAGAGCCTTGCGAGACACGCTGCGGCCGGGCCAGAGGTACAGGTTCTTGGCAAGCTGCTGGGTGATCGTGCTGGCTCCGCGAATGCGCCCGCGCTCTTCGCGCAGTGCCCGCGAGAGTGACCGGAAATCGAATCCGTGGTGGTGCGGAAACTTCTGGTCCTCGGACGCGACAACCGCGATGGGCAGTGCTGGCGACATTTCACCCATGGCAATCCACTGCTGGTGAATAGGGCCATCCTGTTGCATCCGGTCCCGGAGCATGAACGCGGTGGTGGGTGGCGCGATCCACCGCCAGGGAAGCGTCAGCGCAAGGCTGGCGAACAACGCGGCCGCCAGCACGATTGCGACGTAGCGTCGATAGCGCCGGACTCGCCTCCTGCTGCGACGTTTCACCATGCCCCGGAATTATCCCGATGACCCGGTGTCAGGCACAACCGGAAAAACCGGGCAGGGCGTCAGTCATCTTCACGCTTGACAGTGCGCATGATCCTGAAAGGCAGCCCCACGATCAGGGCAATGATGCCTGCCATGAAGAATCCGCTAATCGAGGAAATATGCCAGTACGGGTCCAGATGGCCGAGTTCCATGTAACCCGAATACAGCATCACGAGCACACTCGCGACCGAAGCCAGAAAAGACGCCATAAAGTAATGCCTTATGAAAACATGGCAACCGACGGCGATGAGAATCCACGACACAAGCAACACCAGGATTTGCATGGCATGCGACATGAGGATTCACACAATCCGCTTACCGGGCCAGCCGGTGGGTCCGGCGCACAGCAGCGATGCCGCCCGGGTGCGGCGCCTCCCCATACGCTACTGCACCCTCACTGGAAGCGGGTTTAACGCCTGGCGCACAAACCATCTTGCCGCCCGCCTTCAAGGCTTGCCCCGGAGGGACATCTCGAGAACAGGGGCGCAGACGTGTGCCATGGCGACGTGCCACGCGAGTCTGCTCGCTATGTTTGACATTCAACGTCCGCCTTTGACGGACCACCAGCGCCTGTATCAAGTGGCGCGCCTCAGCATGCCAGGCTGCAAGATGGTGTACTCGAATGATGTTACTCTGTGTTTTCCCCGTTTTCGATTTCACGGCCATCCCCGACATTCAGCCCTGACCAGGATATTCGCGACGGCTATCACAGCATGGCTCCCGGGAAAGCGGCCGATTTGCCGAGCTGATCCAGCAGGCACTGGACAACGCCACCTGCAGTACTCACTATCGGCCAGTATGCTATAAAGACAATGTCATCACCATACAATACCGATGCGCTATACTGATTCGACGCAACTGCCCTACCCTCGCCAACAGGTATTCGATCTGGTCGCCGACATCGAGCAATACCCCGAGTTCCTGCCCGGCTGGACACACGCACGGATACTGGACAGGAAGTGCAACCGCCTCTATGCCGAACAGCAACTGCAGACAGGCCCGGCCGTATTCTGCTTCCACTCGACGGCACTGCTGGAGCCATGTTCCGGGATTCAGATAACCGCAAACGACGGACCTTTCCGCGAACTGCATATCGACTGGCGTTTTGCATCGGTCGCCAATGCCCAATGCAGGCTTACGCTCGAAATGAAGCTGTCCATGAAACCTGGTCTTGTCAACGGGGCACTGCGGTTATTGCTGGAAGCCGGCAGCAGCGAGTTGCTGCCCCTGTTCGGGCGCCGCGCCCGGTTCCTGTATAGGCAGACCTGATAGCGTCGGGTGCACGCCAGCGGCTCACGTCACGGCCGGCTGCAGGGGCGCTGGCGGAAGACACGGGCGGGCGGCTTGCATGAGAGGCTGAACGTAGACCGGCGCCGTTCCCCTGCAAGCGGCTGTAGTTTCCGGGGCACTCATGCCGGGGTGCAGGGATGACCCGTTTGCCGTGAGCCACCTGCCCGACCGTTACCATGCCCTGCCTGGTTCGCGTTATAAATCCCCCAGTCTTTAACTGCGTCCTTGTCAATACACAGCCGGATTGTCGTGATTTGCCCGTCGGCGGGCGAAGCCTTGCCGTGTGGCATTTGTATCAAGAGGCCGGTTTTCCCGGCAACCAGCAGGCATATCGAGCTGGACCGGATGAGTCTGGCACAATGACGGATCCATACACTTTTCCTTTCGTTACAGCCTCGCAGGACCCCACCTGATAACCGCTTCTCTCGGCGCCAGCCTGTCCGGCCACCCTGCTACCTGCCGGCAACACCGTCGGGAAAAACAGCGCCGTGCACAAGCGCTACTTGATGCCCGGCTGCAGGCGGTCATGGACGGTTTGCTTGCGTCGGTCGAACTCGAAGGCGGCAAGCCGAAGATGAACCGGCAACTGGCCGACACCCGGTTCGAACTTCCGCTCAATGGCTGGTACTGGCAGATTTCCCAGGTT
>JBFELL010000070.1:0-14167 GCA_041552135.1 Gammaproteobacteria bacterium | reverse complement strand
TAAAGCAGATGTCCGATATGAGCAGATCGATGAGCGAGATGACAGGTTATGTCGGGACCATTTCGCAGGATGTCAGTGAGATGCAGGATAGTATGCATACAATGAACCAGTCGGTACTGCGAATGGAGCAGAGTATTGCTGGCATGGGGCAGGCCTTCAGCCAGGGAAGCAAACAGTTTCAGCAAATGAACCCGGCAGGAATGATGCAGCAGATGCTGCCGGACGGGGGCCAACATACCCGCTGAGGATCCTGCGCCTGGTCGCTGTTTTTGTTTTGATATACGGGTCTTACTTTGGCAGCGAATAGCGGACCTTCAAACGATAATCCACAGGGCGAGCGGCATGTCATTGGTTGATTCTGCTCGCGCCAGTGTATTGGTTGTTGCGCAACTGCATAAAGATGACCAGGTGCGTGATCACATAAAACGGCACGACAAGTGTCGGTATCAGGCTGAGTGGCAGTGACGCCATCACATCAGTCGTCAGATCGCCCCCTAGCCAGGCTGACCGCATCGCGGTGCCCACCGGGACGGCGATGGCAAAATCCAGCAGGCCGAGGTTGTTCCACGCCTGCAGGGTCTGTCTCGATACCCTGTCACCGCGCAATAAGCGGATGCCGATCAGTGTGGCGCCGACAGCGGCCAGCGCGTCCCCCGCACCGGCCAGCCAGGCAAACAGTCCCGGCAATATGTCATGGGCATACAGCAGCAGGAAGCCGAGTCCCAGCATGCGCCAGCCGTGCAGGATGACGAGTAGGCCGGTGTCCAGTGAAAGCACCGTCTCCCGGAATGTCGGATTCCAGCGGTAAGCCAGCACGAAGCCGGCCACTGGGATGCCGATCAGTGCCGGCATCAGCAGCTCGTTGCTTGCCAGTGCGCCGCTGGCGGCCAGCCCGACGGCGCCGGCAATCCATGTCAGCAGCAACAGCAACCAGGCGCGGATGCGGCGTTCGCAGGCTTCCATTGTCAGTGTCATCATGCTTCACCTCGCTTGCCTGTTGTCCTGTCAGGCGGTGTCGCTGGTCGGGGCCATGGCACGCCGGCAGGCGGGACGGGCGGTAACGCGCTGCGTGTAGGCCAGCAATGGCGGATAGTCATCGAGCTGCTCGGGCAGCCAGCTCAGCGTGGTTCCCATCATGATGTCCGCGCAGCTGAATTCCGCGCCCAGCAGGTAGCCGTCGTGGTCCAGCTCCTTCGCCAGCATCCGCAGGACACGGCGGTAGCCTTTTGTTGCAAACGGCACAAGGGCTTCCACCCGGTGCCTTTCGGGCAGGATGCGCGTGTGCAGCAGGACCTCAAAAGCGGGGGGTTCCAGCGTGGCCGGGACGAAGAACATCCACTGTTCATAGCGGGCGCGCCGGGGGTCATCCATGGCCGGGGCCAGCCCCTTCTCCGGGAAGCGGTCTGCCAGCCAGTGGCAGATGCCACCGGACTCGATCAGGGTTTCGCCATCGATGCGAAGGCTGGGGACACTGCCGAGCGGGTGCGCCGGGTTGCGCTCACCGCCGAACAGATCGACGGGCCGCAGCCGGTAGGGGACCCCGAGTTCCTCCAGCAGCCAGCGTGGCCGGCTGGCACGGGTCTGGGGGGTGTAGAGCAGCTCGATTTGCATGTGACTGACTCCGGGCTGGTATCGTTACTTTCTAATTGAAAGTGACTAGAGTCTAGGTCAGATACTTTCAATTTACAAGTAACTCATATGCTGATATGCTAAGCGCATGATTGATAGTAAAAAACCCGGAAAATCAGCCTGTGTGGACAGGTGCTCGCCGTGCCCGGTGGCCTGCAGCCTCGACCTGCTGGGGGACAAATGGACCCTGCTGGTGGTGCGCGACCTGCTGCTCGGCAAAACGACCTATACCGAGTTCCAGCAATCCCCCGAGGGCATTCCGAGCAATATCCTCGCCGAGCGCCTGAAGCGGCTGCTGGCCGCCGGGATTGTCGAGAAATCCCGGTACCACGAACGCCCGGTCCGCTACGCCTACCATTTAACTGAAAAAGGCCGTGACCTGGGGCCGGTGCTCTCGGCGCTGGTCGACTGGGGCAACCGGCACATTCCCGGTACGGTCCCGCGCGGGCAGATCGAGGCCCAGGCGTTGTGGTTGTCGAAAGGGGGCTAGCCACGCTGCACCAGCCGGATTGTCAATTGACATATGCCGTCAGTCTGACACCATTTGAGATTGGCAAAACATCATCAACCCTCCAGGAGCGACAATGAATCTGAAGCACGGTCTCGCTGCAATTGCCTGCAGCCTGTTTATGCTGACGGCCCATGCCGGCGACTACCTTTCGGGCGACGAGATAAAAAGCACTTTTTCAGGCAAGACGGGCATTGGCCAGCACATCAAGAAAGATCAGGGGGTCAAGTCCTACTTCGCCGGGGACGGTGCCTTCAAGAGCGTCCTGTCGGGAGGCAAGACCCGCAAAGGCACCTGGTTTGTGGAGGGCAAGCTGCTTTGTTTCAGGATCCATGGCGAGACCAAGGACCGCTGCCGCAGCGTACGCAAGGATGGTGGCGGCGGTTATGAGCTGGTCAAGAAGAAAAAGGATACGACCATCGTGCACTTCGAGAGCCTCGAGGACGGTGACCAGACCTGACGGGCTGCCGCGGGTACTGACCAGAAGCGTACATGCAAACCGGCATACTGGAACCTGTTCCGCCACTGGCGCGCTACCTGAGCTTCTCGCTGCGCCAGGACGGCGAGCCGCGTAGTGTCTTCAGAAAGTTGCTCGAGCTCGTTGACGGCCAGCGCGTGGTGGCGGGCCTCGGTGAATGCCTTCTGCATGCCGTCAATGCGGAGGTGCCGGAAATCAGGACCTTTCCCGCGCTGACCGGGCCCGCCATTGCCATCCAGTCAACGCCGAGGGCCCTGTGGATCTGGTTGCGCGGTGATGACCGTGGCGAGTTGTTGCATGCGACCCGCCGGATCCGCGATGCCCTGGCGGACCACGCGCAACTGATGGATGTGGTCGATGCGTTCTGTTATGGCGAGAGTCTGGACCTGACCGGTTACGAGGACGGCACCGAGAACCCGGCCGGTGACGATGCACTGGCTGCCGGTTTCGTCTCGGGTGCCGGGGCAGGTATGGATGGTTCGAGTTTCGTGGCCGTGCAGCAGTGGCAGCATAACCTCGACCATTTCCAGGCGCTGCCGCAGGATGCGCAGGACAACATCATCGGCCGGCGCAAGGCCGATAACGAGGAATTCGACGAGGCCCCGGCCTCGGCCCACGTCAAGCGCACGGCGCAGGAGAGCTTTGACCCCGAGGCCTTTATCCTGCGACGTTCCATGCCATGGGCCACGGCACAGAGCCAGGGGCTGGTATTTGTTGCCTTTGGCAAGAGCTTCGATGCCTACGAGAGCCTGCTGCGCCGCATGATCGGTCTCGACGACGGCATTGTGGACGGCCTGTTCAGTTTTACCCGGCCACTGACCGGCGCCTACTTCTGGTGTCCGCCGATGCAGGACGGCCGGCTCGATTTCAGCGCCCTGGGCCTTTGACATCACCCCCATGCCGGGCAGCATACTGTTTTCCATTGTGGAATCTCCCCTGCATCCGGATTTCGGCCGCCTGTACCGGCGGCTGGGTATCCGTGAGCTGCGGCTGGGCTCCATGCGCAAGGCCATCAGCCAGCTGAAAAAGGACCGGCCGGACTACATTGTCGCCGAGTTCTTTTACGGCTACGGCAATAACTACGCGGGTGTGAATGTCAGCAACCTGGACGTGTTTCTCTACAGTCTGCAGAAGGCAGCGCCGGATGCGCGCACCATCATCATGGTCGACAAGTCGCAGCGGCAGTACGTGGACAGGCTGACCGCGATCCTGCCGGTGCACGCCGTGCTGCAGCATCCCGTCAGCGAGCCGGATATCGAGGCCGTGCTGACGGCACAATGAAGCCTGCGTGCCGGACGTGCCGGCCATTTGCTGCTATGTTGATAACAACCGGGGAACGCATTTGAAACGACGGGAAGCACGATCATGAAGGCCATGATCCTGGCCGCGGGACGCGGCGAGCGGATGCGCCCCCTGACAGACACCATGCCCAAGCCGTTGCTGCGCATCGGCGGCCAGACGCTGATCGAGCGCCATATCCATGCACTGGCGGGGGCGGGCATTCGGGAACTGGTCATCAACCACGCGCACCTGGGCAGGAAACTGGAGCAGGCATTGGGCGACGGTGGCAACTATGGTGTCGATATCCGCTGGTCGCCGGAGCCCGAGGGCGCACTGGAAACCGGTGGCGGCATCTTCAATGCCCTGCCACTGCTGGACGATGCGCCCTTCATTGTGGTGAATGCCGACATCTGGACGGATTACCCGTTCGGCGAGTTGCCGGAGCAGCCCGACGGGCTGGCGCACCTGGTGCTGGTGGATAACCCGGCGCATCATCCGGGGGGGGATTTCGTTTTATCGACGGGCCGGGTGTTGCAGGGCGGTGGTGCACCGCTCACATTCAGCGGTATCGGCGTGTACCGGCCGGAGCTGTTCGACGGCTGTGCGGCCGGGGTCTTCCCGCTGGCGCCGCTGCTGCGACGGGCCATGGATGATGGCCGGGTCAGCGGGGCGCATTACCGGGGTGCCTGGTTCGATATCGGTACGCCGGAACGCCTGCAGGAGGTCAATGACGTCGTCATAAACCGGCAGTGAGCGGGGCGGCGTAACGCCGGTTGTCCCGCCAGTGTCAGGACACAAGCCATGGGCCAGGAAATAGAGGAATCACGCTTCACCCCGGAGGACTTCGTTGAATATGCGAAGTGCCTGCGGCGAGAGACCGAGCTGCTGGGACAGTGGTTTCGCGACGGCCTGTTTTCCGCGCGTGACCGCATGGGGGGGTTCGAGCTCGAGGCCTGGCTGGTCGATGATGCCGTGCGCCCGGCGCCGGTCAACGATACCTTTCTCAAGCGCCTCGACAACCCCATGGTGGTGCCGGAACTGGCGCGCTTCAATGTAGAACTCAACGACCATCCCCAGCACCTGTGGGGCTCGGCACTGAGTCGCTTCGAGGCCAGCCTCGGATCCACCTGGAACCAGTGCCGCAAGACTGCGGCCGATTTGCAGACGCAGCTGCTCATGATCGGCATCCTGCCGACTGTGCAGGAATCGGAGCTCAACCAGCAAAATATGTCCGACCTCAAGCGCTATCGTGCGCTGAACGAGCAGGTGCTGAGGATGCGAGAGGGCGAGCCGCTGGAGCTCGATATCCACGGTCGTCAGCACCTCAGTACCACGCACAGGAGCGTCATGCTGGAGGCGGCGACCACCTCGTTCCAGCTGCACCTGAAGATACATCCACGCGATGCCGTGCACGCCTATAATGCCGGGATCATCCTGTCGGCGCCCATGGTGGCGGCGACCGCCAATTCGCCCTACCTGTTCGGCCACGACCTGTGGGATGAAACGCGCATCCCGCTGTTCGAGCAGTCGGTTGCCGTTGGTGGCATGGCCGATGCGAGCCACGGCCCGCTGCGCCGCGTGACCTTCGGCTCCGGCTATGCGCGCGAGTCCATCATGGAATGCTTTGTCGAAAACGAGCAGCACTACCCGGTGATGCTGCCCATGCAGTTTCACGACGGGCTGGAACAGATGTCGCGCCTGCGGCTGCACAACGGCACCATCTGGCGCTGGAACCGGCCGCTGATCGGCTTCGACTATGACGGGATTCCGCACCTGCGCATCGAGCACCGCGTGGTGCCGGGCGGTCCGACCATCGTTGACGCCATTGCCAACGCGGCGCTGTTCTTCGGCCTGATGCAGGTGCTGATCGACGCCGTTGAACCCGCCGAACCACGCATCCCGTTTGCGACCGCCCGCGACAACTTCTATGCCGCCGCCAGGTACGGCCTGGATGCCCGCATCACCTGGTATGACGGCGAGAAGGGCACGCTGCGCTCCCTGCTGCAGCAGCAGCTGTTGCCGCAGGCGCGTGCCGGACTGGAGAGCCTCGAGATCGATCGCAATGACATCGAGCGTTACCTCGGCGTGATCGAGGCGCGGCTGCAAAGCGGGCAGACGGGCGCGGCCTGGCAGCGTGCCTGGGTGGCAAGACACGGTGACGACATGGCGGCAATGACCGCGGCCTACCTGGCGCGGCAGGATGCGGGACGCCCGGTGCACGCGTGGGACCTGGGTTCATGACAGCAGGTTGCTGCCAGTCCTGTATATTTATGAAATCCCCGTAATGCCGGTAATGACGTCCCCGCTCGCGGGAGCGGGACAGGGTGAGGGTGTATGGAACAGCGCTACAGGAAACCCAGTTTTCCACCCCTCATCCTGGCCTTCTCCCCTGCAGGGGAGAAGGAATTAGGATGTTGCGTACCGAACTGCGGTGTACATAAACCGGGATATACACAACAACGATGAGCACAATGCCGCATGCTGAACATTTATGAAGACCTGCCCGTCGGCCTGCTGGACGTCCACGTCGAAGAGCTCGGGGACCTGCTCGGCGGGCCAAGCCTGATCCACCTGCCGGGACGCCGCCTGGAACCGCTGTTCGTCACCGTGCTGTCCCACGGCAACGAGACCACCGGTTTCCGGGCCATCCAGTCGCTGCTGCGCGGTTACCGCGACCGCGAACTGCCCCGGCGGCTGTCGCTGTTTATCGGCAACGTGGCCGCGGCGCGCCACGGCCTGCGCCGGCTGGATGGCCAGATCGACTACAACCGTATCTGGCCGGGTACCGATGCCGCGGACTGTGCCGAGGTCCGCATGATGCAGCAGGTGGTCGACGACATGCGCGAGCGGCATCCCTTTGCCAGCCTGGATGTGCACAACAACACCGGCATCAATCCGCACTATGCCTGCATCAATCGTGTCGACAACCAGTTTCTCCACCTGGCTGCACAGTTCTCGCGTACGGTGGTGTACTTCATCCGGCCGCTGGGCGTGCAGTCGATGGCCATGTCGTATATCTGCCCGGCCGTGACCCTGGAATGCGGCAAGCCCGACCAGGAATACGGCGCCAGTCATGCGCGGGACTACATCGATGCCTGTCTGCACATGAGCGAGCTGCCGGAGCATCCCGTTGCCTCGGGGGACATCGACCTGTTCCATACCGTCGCGACCGTGAAGGTCCCGGACAGCGTCAGCTTCGGATTCTCTGACGACGCCGTTGAGCTGGAACTGGCGAGCGATCTCGATCACCTGAATTTCCGCGAACTGCCGTCGGGGACCCGGCTGGGTAGCCTGCGCGCCGGCGACGCGCTGCCGCTGGATGTGCGCGACGAGAATGGCCGGCCGGTGCAGGAGCATTTCTTCGCGCTCGACAACGGCGAGCTGGTCACGACCCGGCCGGTGATGCCGTCCATGTTCACCCTGGATACAAAGATCATCCGCCAGGACTGCCTCGGTTACCTGATGGAGCGGTTGCTGCCGAAATAAGCGGCATTCCGTTCACCGCATTGATTGCCTGCCGTTGAAGTCCTCCCCGCACCTCCTGCTTGCCGTCTCCGGCCATGGCTACGGCCACCTTGCGCAGTGCGCACCGGTGGTCAGCGCCCTCTGGCGGCGCCGGCCCGGCCTGAGGGTGACGGTATGCAGCCAGCTCGACAGGGGCGTCATCACCGGCCGGCTCGGGCTGCCCTTCGGCTACCGCCAGGTGGCCATCGACCCGGTATTGCCGATGCGCAGCGCCTGGCAGGTCGATGTGCCGGCCGCGCTATCGGTCTACGGCGCATTTCACCGGGAGGGGGAGGCCGGGCTGGCGCGTGACCGGTCGCTGCTCGATGGGCTGCATCCCGACCTGGTGCTGGCCGATATCCCCTGGCGCCTGCTGCTGGCCGCACGCGAGGCCGGCATGCCGGTGGTCGCGCTGTGTTCCCTCAACTGGGCCGCCGTCTATCGCCGCTATTGCAGTCACGCCGCAGAGAGCGGGCATGTGCTGGATGCCATGTGGCAGGGCTACCGTGCGGCCGATGTCTTTCTGCGACCGGCACCGGCCATGAGCATGCCGGAACTGGAGAATGCGCGGGCCATCGGACCGATTGCCCGTATCGGCAGGGCTGATCGGGATCACCTGCTGGCGCAGCTGTCGCTGCCGCCCGGGACGCGCACGGTGCTGGTGGCACTGGGCGGTATCCACAGCGAATTACCGCTGGCGACGTGGCCACGCGTCCCGGACACGGCCTGGCTGTTGCCGCAGGGCGTGCGTGCCGGTCGTGATGACATGCCCGATTGCTCATGCCTGCCGATGGGCTTTACCGATATGCTGGCATCCTGTGACGCGGTGCTGACCAAGCCGGGTTATGGCACCTATACCGAGGCCGTGTGCAACGGTGTGCCCATCCTGACGCTGGCGCGTCCCGACTGGCCGGAGACCGCCGGGCTGAATGACTGGGCACGGCAGCACGGGCGGCTGCAGGAAATCAGCCAGGCGCAGTTTGCCAGCGGCGGGTTTGCGTCTGCCCTGCAGGCGCTCTGGCAGCAGCCGGCGGCGTCGCCGCCGGCGCCAACCGGTATCGACGAGGCGGTTGACCTGCTTGCCGCGCGCCTGCCACCGGGCTGAAATTACGGATGGCGGCGTGCGCTAGAATGCCTAACGGATGATGGAAACCCTGATCTGTGTCACCTGCCCATTGTGGTGGTCGGCAATAACCGGAGCCCGTTATATGCATCGCGTGATCATCACCGCGCTTTTCTGCCTGGGGCTGTTATTCCCGGCCGGCGCGTCTGCCGACAGTGCATCGGAGCACACGCGCTGGCTGCAGGACACCGTGAATGCGCTTGCGCTCGACATCGAGATGCTGGCGGCGCAAACCCGGCCCGCCGAATGGGAGATGCTGCACTCCTGTATCTACTATGCCCTGGCGGGACAGTACCTGCTGGCCTGGCAGGGTGTCGTGACCCGGCTGGAGGCCGGGTCCATCTTGTACGACCCGCAAACCCCGTTGCGCCATGGTATCGACCCCCATATCTGGCTGGAAAGTCCTACCCACCTGATCGACTGCGCCAACCTGCCGCGTCGTGGGGAGGTGTCGGTCATTCCGATGTCGCTGGTCGCCCGACACGATTCCGAGGTCGTGCCGGGCGTGACGCGCGTCCTGATTGTCGACCGCTACCGCTATCCGGAGTATCTCGCTTATCTCGCCGGGCACCGTAACCGCTTCGCCGAGATCCTGCGCACACGGGGGCTGCCGGCAAACTGGGTAACCCCGTTGCCGTGCGGGCCATGACGTCGTTGCGCGCCTCACGGTTTATACTTGTCATTAGCTGCAGGAAACATGACAGGGAGCAGGGGGTGCCATGTTGAATCGCCTGGTAGACCGGTTGCGCGGCAGGTATCAACGGCTGGATGAGCAGGATATCGAGCGGGCAATCGAAATCATTGTCGATGAGACCGACCCGCGGCTGCGCCTGGTGAGCGGTTATCGCCGCAAACTCAGGAAGCCCGTGATCCGCTCGCTGGTGTATGTCGACCAGCTGGTCGCGCGGATTCCCGGCCCGTTTGAAGTCAGTCGCAGGGCCTATGGCGGCAATCCGCAGATCAATGCGCTGTTCGGCTCGGCTGACGACATCGACAGCCTGTTCGCCCGTAGCAGGGCGCTGCGCGGCTATTTCCGGGACACGCCCGGCTGCGACCGGGTCTTTGTGCCGCTCGCCATGTACCGGCAGGAAAAGAAGGTCATGGGCATGACGCTCGACGGGGACATCGTGCGCCGGGATGTTGCGCGCACGGCGGTCAATTTTTCCGGCCACCGGCTGGGCGTGTGTGCCGCAAGCGAGGCGGAATTACGCGGCAAGCTCAAGTGGCGCGGTATCCATAACCTCGCCATTACGGCGCTGGAGAACATTAGCCGGATGAAGACCTCGACGGCGAAGCTCCAGGAACAGCAGACCCTGCTGAAGATGAAACTGCGGGATATCCAGGCGCAGCATCGCGGACTGGATGTGCTGGCCGAGTCGCCGGGAAAAGGCGATCAGGAATGGCAGGCGCTCAAGACTCACCTGGAGGAAACCGGGCGTAAACTCGGGGAGGCGGGCGCCGGCCTGACAACGCTGGCCGATTACCTGGTGCAGGTCGTCCGGGTTTTCAATCACCCGTCCCGCTACCTGCAGGTCAGGCCGGGCTCGGTCAGGGTCGACCGGATGGGAATCAAGGCGGAGGATGCATCAACGGCGCAGGGCTCGGAGATTGTCAGTGCGTCGATCGGCATTGGTGACAAGCCGCCCTTCGAGGCAATCCTGGCGAGCTTCGACCGGACCAGCATGGCGGCAGCGGAAAAGCCGGGATTCCTGTAACAGGCCCATTCACGCCGGGTTACGGTGCTGTGCACCTGACCCGACGTGCAACGACTTGTGCCTCATCCATCACTGGGCATGGTTGCAGGTCGGATCAGGCCGAAGGCGGTAATCCGGCGCGGGTGCCAACCGCCATGGCAGCGCTTTTCACCCCGCATCCCGGCCTGCTCCCCTGGACGGGGTGGAGGGATCGCCGGGAGCAAAAATGACATTAATTTATATAATCAAAACAATGGGAAATTGTATTATTGTAGAAAATACCTCAGGTGTATGTCGCTCTATGTTCGCGCCGCTACTGGCGCTGGTCATGTTCCTCAATGCATGCGCAACCCCCCTGAAACCGCAATCCCTGCCGCTGAGTTTTTCCCTGCAGCGAGACCCGGCTGCTGTCGCATGGCAGCCACTGCGCAGCAACCTGCCGGGCGGGCAGCAGACCTCCTGGTTCGACGTGCAGGCTATCGGCCCGGAGGCGCTGCGCTGGCGCCTGGCCATGATGGATACCGCAACGAGCACGCTCGATGCGCAGTATTTCCTCTGGAAGGACGATGCGGTCGGATCGCTGCTGCTTGAGCGGCTCCTGCAGGCCGCTGACCGTGGCGTGCGCGTGCGTCTGCTGCTCGACGACAGTTTTCTCTCCGGAGAGGATGAGCTCATGCTGGCCGTCGATGCCCATCCGAATGTCGAGATGCGGGTTTTCAATCCGTTCGAGGTGCGTTCGGACAGCATGCTGGTGCGCTATATCGAGAACCTGAACGACAACGCGCGCGTCAATCACCGCATGCACAACAAGCTGCTGATCGCCGACAGCGAGGTGGCCATCGTCGGCGGCCGCAATATTGCCGACGAGTATTTCGGTTTCGACCGGGAGCTGAACTTTCGTTCCTTTGACGTGCTGACGACCGGCAAGGTCCTGCCGCAGATAAGCGCGGGCTTTGACAGCTACTGGAATTCCGGCTGGGCCTACCCTGTCAGCGTTGTCGACCACCGGCAGGGCAGGCCGGAAGCACTGGCCGGGCTGCGGGACGGGCTGCGCGCGAATGCGGCGGTTCTCGATACCTGGCTGGACGGTGCCGACGTGGAGCCGGACGGCCTGCCCCGGCGCTGGGCCGGGCTCGCCCGACGCCTGTTGCCCGGTTCGGCACGGCTGCTGCAGGACAACCCCCGTTTCGAGGCCCGACAGCCCGTGCAGGCGGCCAGTCATGCGGTCGGGTATTTCAGCCGGGCCGGCGAGGACGTCATGAGTATCAGCGCCTACCTGATACCGTCGGAGCCGGTACTGCAGATCGCGCGCGAACTGACGCAGCGGGGTGTGCGCATCCGGGCGCTGACCAACTCACTGGCATCCAACAACCATATAGCGGCCCACACCGCCTACCGGCATCGTCGCCGGGAAATCGTGATGGCGGGTGTCGAACTGCACGAGCTGCGGCCGGATGCCCCCGAGCGTGCGAGCTTCGAGGCGACGGGCTTCACCGCGGCGCATGTTGGCCTGCACGCCAAGATACTGGTGGTGGACCGGCGCTATTCCTTCGTCGGCACCATCAATGCCGATCCGCGATCGATGATCCTGAATACCGAGGTCAGCATGATGATCGACAGCCCGGCCGTGGCCGCCCGGATACTGGAGGCCTTTGCCCCGGATTTCTCGCAGGACAACAGCTGGCGTGTGCGGCTGGACGAGGACGACAGGCTGCGCTGGTACTCCGCGGATGGCGTGCTGGAACACCAGCCCGCCGGTGGTCCACTGCGCCGGCTGGCCGATTTCTTTTTCGGTCTGCTGCCGATCGATGAGCAGATGTAGGTCAGGTTGCCGCTTCTGCGGGTGATGTGCCCTGCCGTGGCTGCAGATGGCCGTGGGGGCAGCCGCAGGTCGTATCAGGCCGAAGGCCGTGATCCGACATCAGCTGCATCCAGTCCTGCTTTCAGTGCTGTGTGTGCTGAGGCATGTGCTTGTCGGATTGCGGTGCTGCGCAGCTGGGCCGACAGCCTTGCGGGTCACTGCACGGGCCCGGCGGTTTCGCCGGTGCGCTCGGCCAGCAGTGTCTCCATCGCGGCGATCAGTTGCGGTATGTCATGCGCCATCGGCCTGAGATCCACATGGGCGAGCCCGTCGATCAGGAACAGCTGCGCCTGCCCTGCCGGCAGTGCCTGCGACAATGCCACGCTCTCGGTATACGGGATCAGGTTATCGCTGCGGCCATGCAGCAGGATCAGCCGCGCCTGCAGTTGCGAGAGGTCATGCGCGGCCGGATTGATGGACTCGATCAGGTGTCGGATCCGTTCCGGCAGGCGATCGATCAGGCGCGGCACCGCCGCCGGATCATGGTTGACCAGCAGCTGGTAGAAGGCGCGGGCGTCCGGTGCCAGCGTGCCGGGTATCGGCTCCTCCATGTCCGCGCCGCTGTCGAGGAGGTAGTCCGCATAGCTGCGCAGGAAGCCCCGGTCGACGGCACGCTCCAGCAGGTCCAGGTTCGAGCGGATGAAGACCGACTCACTGTAGGGATGCGGCGGCCGCAGCCCCGCCTGGTGCGCTCCCCGGGCGGCAAGCGCCGCACCGGTGTCGGCGTAACCGGTGGTGAAATAGGTAATGACATTGTGCAGGTCGTAATAACCGCCGACGCTCATCACGAAGCGCACCTGCCTGTTGATGTCGGGCTGCATGGCGGCGATCAGTACCGGGCCGGCGCCGTAACTGAAGCCCGCCATGCCGACCCGCCCCTGCGGCGCGAGGCCGGGGCGTGCCAGCAGCCAGGCAAAGGCCTCGGCCACCTCGAGGACATCCGTTGCCCGCACCCGGTACTGGCGCACCCCCGGCATGTCCGGCACCAGCACGGCAAAACGCAGGCGCGCCAGCGTACGGGCAACGCTCACGACCCGCGGGTCATGCCGGCCCCGGGCCGCGGCGCCGGGCACCAGGACGATGCCGGCAAGGTTGCCTTCGGGCGACTGGTAGAGGTCTGCCTGGCGTTCACCGAGCGAGGTCAGGTAACTGACGCTCTCGTGCCCGGGGTCGGGGGTCTGCGCGGCCAGCCGGCTGGGGAAGGCGCCGGCCGCCAGGTCCTCCAGTGCCAGGGCGGCTTCCGAGTCGCCGAGGTGCGGGGTGCAACCCTGCAATAGCAGAGACAGCAGCAGACCGGGTGCAAACCGGAACCGGCTGCCGGCCAGGAACGACTTGCCAAACACGCGGCGTATTGAGCGGCGGTGGGTCATGCCTGAGCCGTGGCAGGCATCGGCGGGATACCGTGTGCGTACCCCCATTGTCGGTGAGGCGGCCAGATACCTTACCGGGTGTGGCCCACGACGTCCTTCGCCTGCTGGTCGGCATGGTAGGAGGAGCGCACCATGGGGCCGCTGGCGACGTGGGTGAAGCCGAGTTCGTAGCCCAGTTTACCCAGCGCGTCGAATTCGTCCGGGTGCACATAGCGCACCAGCGGCAGGTGGTGCTTGCCGGGCTGCAGGTACTGACCCAGGGTCAGCATGTCGCAGTCATGCGCGCGCAGGTCGCGCATGACCTGTTCGACCTCCTCGATGCTCTCGCCCACACCCAGCATCAGTCCCGACTTGGTCGGTACATCCGGGTGCAGGGCCTTGAAGCGTTTCAGCAGGTTCAGCGACCAGGCGTAGTCGGAGCCTGGCCGTACCTTTTTGTACAGGCCGGGAACGGTCTCGAGGTTGTGGTTGAAGACATCCGGCGGTGCGCTGTTCAGGATCTCCAGCGCCCGGTCCATGCGGCCGCGGAAATCCGGCACCAGCACCTCGATGCGGGTGGCGGGGTTGTGTTCGCGAATGGCGGTGATGCAGCGGGTGAAGTGTTCGGCGCCGCCGTCGCGCAGGTCGTCGCGGTCGACCGAGGTCACCACCACGTAGTTGAGCTGCATGGCCTTGATGGTGCGGGCCAGGTTCTCCGGTTCGTCGGCATCCAGCGGATC